>NZ_JBEXWK010000023.1:0-61856 GCF_040629815.1 Streptomyces sp. NPDC005878 | reverse complement strand
ACCTGAAGGCACTGACCAATGCAGACACACTGACTCGGAAACGCAAATGCATGAGTGCACGCGGCCTTGCATGTGTGCGCGAATGTCAGCTCGCGTATCAGTGGTGCGTGCGGCTTGAGTCCCTGCAAGCACAGCCACAGGCACGAGGGCTGGTTGAAAGCCCCGCTGTGAACTCTGTCGCGCAACGTGCAAACTATGCGGCTTGCACGCGGGTTGATCTGCATGCAAGTACCTTGGGTGCAGAGCGGTTGTGCCCCCATGCTCGGTCAGGTGGGTACTGGCGTTCCGGCAAGACTGTTTCCGTGCGCGCCGCTCAGTAGGCCAACCTGACGACTGTTCCACAGGGATGCCCTCACGCTGGACGTCTGCACAGCATCTGTGTACTCTCGCGTGCTGATCGCCCATGCTCCCCTGCGTGTCTGTCAACAGGTCAGCATGGTGATCTGTCATGCTGCTTGTGCCCATCAGGGCCTCGCCGACTCCTCGAAAGTGAGCCCCGCCTGATGAACTTCGGTCTCCAAGTCGCCGACTACGGGGTCGACTACTCGCAGTTCGCCAACGTCTTCATGTTCGGCAACGGCAAGGGCGGCGTGGGCAAGACCACGCTGGCAGCCAACTCGGCAGCCAAGACGGCTCGCATGGGACTCCCGACTCTGGCCATCGATGTCAACGGCCAGGGCAACATGCATCGCGACCTGGGCTATGGCGAGCAGGACCAGGGCAAGGGCTTCGCCGAGTCGATGGCCTCCGGGGCGCCGTTGGTCCCGCTCGCAGGAGTACGGGAGAACCTCGACGTGATCGTGGGCGGCCCCGAGATTCGTAAGATCAATGCCATCGTCACCGAGGTCGCCCGCAATGAGGGGTTCTTGGCTGCGTACCTGCGTTTGGCCGTCTGTCTCGCTCCCTTGCTGCCTCGGTACAAGGCCATCTTCATCGACACGCCGCCAGAAAATCCGGACCTGCTTCGACTCTGCCTGATGGCGGCTCGCTATGCGGTTGTGCCGGTGAAGTACGATGCCGCCTCGCTCGACGACGGCCTCAAGGACTTCGGGCAGGCTTTCAAGATGGCTGTGCAGGTGAATCGACAGCTCAGGATCCTGGGCGTAGCGCACTGCTTCTCCCCACGTAACGCTACTCAGATTCACAAGGAGATCGAGAAGCGCTCCCGGAACATCTTGGGCAAGCACGCCTACGTGTTCCCGCAGGCTGTGGGGCACTCGTCGACGATGGCCGGCCTCATTCGCGACCGCGGGCTTACGGCCTTCGAGCTGGAACAGGAGCGCAAGGCGGGTTCCAGAACCGTCCCGGACGCCGCACAGCATCTGGCCAATGATTACGAGGTCCTCGTGACTCAAATCTTTCAGCGCGCGGCAGAAATGAGGAAGGCCGCCTGATGTCGGAAGTTGGAGACGTGGAAGTTCAGGACGCTAAGGATCAAGGTTCAGGGGAGCTGGAAGACCTCTTCGACGCCCCAGATGACGGTGCAGGCGCGCCCGCTGATCCCTTCGCAGCCTGGGGTAGCGACGCAAGTGGGCCGCTGCCCGCCGCGCCTGCTGCTTCGGCCGCAGTTGTCCGTCCCGCGTCGGCCGTAGCTCGGTCTCAGCAGCAGCCCATGAGCTCCTATCACCAGGATGACGACGCAGACGATCAGGAGCTTCGAGCGGGCCAGAGCGGGTTCCGTGTGAGCCAAGATGTTGCCGATCGGCTGAAGGAGTACAGGCAGGCGCGTGATCTTACGGTCACCGAGGTGGTGATTGAGGCTCTTGATCACATCGCAGATGAAATTCCACACGCCATGGCACGGGCCAAAATGCCTGCTCGCGTGACGCCTACCCGCAGCCGCTTCGCTGCAAGAGGCAGCAAGGGCCCTCTCAAGGGCACGGGGCCAGTGCAACGTTGGTGGCAGCCCACCAAGGATGACAAGGCTGTCGTAAAGGAGATGGCAGCGGAGGCTGGGCTGCGGGGCACGCCGGGCATCCTGATCGCAGTCGCGCTCAATGAATTCCTCCCTGGCGGAGCAATGCACATCGCCGGCCAGGTGCGCCGGCAGATGACCTCGGACGAGACTTTCGAGGTGCCCAGCGATCTGGCTCTCGCGCGAACGTATGGGGTGCCCCGCGAGGTCGCGAAGATGGCGCTGATGCAGCTGCAGGCTGAGGGGGTCATTCCCCAGGAGCCGGCCTAGAAGGAGCCTGCTTCGCAGCACGTCGCACGAGCAAGGTCTCGGCAACCGCCTGGGCCACCGCTGTCTTGTCGTGCCGGGCGCTGAGGCTGCTCTCGCCTTGCCCCAAATGACTCCGCTGGCGAACAGCGCCAGTTTCGGGGTACAGTGTTCACGAATCTTAGACGCAGCGAGGCCCCACCTTCGGGTGGGGCCTCGCTGTTTCTTGGCCTACGACCGGCGTCCCCGGCGACGCGCTGCGCTTAGGTCAGCCACACCTGGTGTTGTCGGGACCTTGCCGTGCTTCCGCTCCAGCGTGCGGAGCCTGACCTCCTCCTCGTGCCTTGCGAGCGCTCTGTCGTACCGCTCCTGGTAGTCCTCGACGTCGAGCCAGTCTTCTTCGGCCATGCCGTCGATGGCTGCCTTGTGCTCCGCAGGCGTACGGAAGCCGCTGAGCATGGGGTTGAGCTGGTAGAGGCCCTTGGTCTTCCGGAAGACCATGCGGGCGAGCCCCAGATGAAGCAGTCCGCGGCCGGCCTGCGAGCGATGAACCTTCAGCGCTTCGGCGATCTCCACCTCGGTGGTCTGACATAGGCCGCCGGGCCTCTGCTCGCCCAGCAGGTGGTGTAGTACCCGGTAGGCGATGCCCGGCATGCTCGGGGTGTACGCGAAGACGTTGAAGGAGCCCCAGGTGAGTTCCGCCGGGGCCTCGTCAGCCATGGGTGCCTCTGCCATCAACACTGCCCTCCGGGGGACTCAGGTTCGGACTGCTTGGCCGCTCCTCGACGACGAGGAAGCTCCGGATCGGGCCGAGCCAGCTGCTTGAAGGCTTCAGGAACGTCCGGGTCGTCCAGAAGATCCGCCAGAATGCTCAGCTGGTCGACCCTCACACGGACCTTCTCTGTCCGGGCCCCACTTCGTTGCCGCACCGGTCGCTCAAACGTCTGGGTACCGCCTCGCAGCGTGGCCGCGGGTTGGAGTTGGTAGTGCCCTCGCTTGGGCATGTGAACCAGACCGAGTGCGGTGAGCTTGGAGATGGACCTTGAGACTTGGCTCTGATCACGTCTTTTGCGCAGGTCTTCCCACATCTGCTCAGAAATTCCCTGAGCGATCTCGTTCTGGGTGACGCATGCAAGACCGCCTGGCTCCTGGCTCCCGATCAAGAACAGAAGGACGCAAAGGCTGACGTTGTCGTCGTAGAAGTAGGCGGAAGCCCAGCGCATGAAGGCGAGCGAGTCCATCGTGAACCCGCCGCCGATGAAGCCATCGCTTGTGAGGGGCGGCTCGACGTGAGCCCGATGGCCTTCGGGAAGTTCAACGACGTTCGGGCGAGGCGCGAGACTCCCAGGCTGCCGGTAGGGACTAGCTCGGCGGCCCGGCTTCTTGCGGGGAACTGGAGATGGCCCGAGGGGACCGTTAACGTCCGGGCCTCGGGCGGAACTTGCCGACATGGCGAAGAGCACTCCTCAAGATCGAATCTTAGACAAAGTGCACCCTACTGATTGCGCGCATACTGCGCAACGACGCGCCGTATGTGCGCGTTGGCGTGTCGAGTATGAGCTGCAGAGCATGGAACGCCAGCCGAAGGGCTGACCTCTTGCGCCCTCACCGTGAGTGGCCCCTGCCGGCGCTTCTCCATTTCGCGCCCGTGGGCTTCGGGAGGCCAGGGCCGCCTCCCATGTCCGACGGGCAAACGTGCGTACGAGCTGACCCGAGCCTCGGGCGGTCCGTCGCCCTCCGCTGGAGCGACCTGCCCTCGGTTTAGCCGCTAGCCCTGTCACGGCAGCAACTTCGGTGCGCCTGCGCATCGAAGCGCGCAACATTGCGCCTATATCGCGCAATCGTCATGGGTGGGCAAGGTGCTCACTTCATACAGAGGCCCCAGTAATATGAGTTGGGCGTCATGATCGCTTTGCATGATCACTGCTCTGACCTGCGGAAACTGGTATCCGTCTAACCTCTAGAGCGTGCGCGCGCGCGTGATATCTAACCGTCCGCCACGACGCAAGTACCACAGCGGGCCGTGTGTCGCTTGGCTTGTCGCACCACGTTCTCGGCGGCGCGTACCACTACCCGACCTCACCCTTGCAACGGATCTCTACCCCCCTCAACCGGTACCACCCCCTCATCAACCCCTGAGGCCTGCAGTTGCAAGGTGTCGCGCAGTCGGATCCGTCACCCAGTCCGGCCGTTGGTCTCATTCCTGTCCCGCTTGCCCAGGGAGGGCGCCCAGCGCCCGAGCGGTGCGTCGGCGACGTTAGGAGCCGGCGCAGGGCATGCGGGGTGGGCTGGTCCAGGCCGCCAAGGGCCTGGCGCTGGGGGTCTGGGGGGCGAGTAGGCCCCCAGGGAGGGGTGCAGGGGGCAACGCCCCTTGCCGGGGTCGGGGGCTGGCCCCCGCGATGCGGGTCCAGGGGCCGCTCGCCCCTGGCGGGGTCCAGGGGCAGCGCCCCTGGGATGTACGGCGCGTAAGTCGACCGCCTAGAGATGCGTCGATTTCGCAAGCCGTGACGTTGCCCTTCGGATACCTCGGGTCCGCGCTGCGGACCGCTGCAACAGATCCCTCCGTCTTTGGTCCCGCTCGACGGGATCGCCCAGCTCAGGCCCGTTCTGGGGCGCTCTCGCCGCCAACTATCGGTTGCTGGCGGCGTAGGAGGAGCCTCTCTTAGTCCTTGATCGTTCTGCGCTGCCCACCGGACGTGGGGAGTGTGGACGTGAATCAGTACGGGCGGCGCGCGCAGCAGCACTGGCATGAGTTCCGGCCCGGGCGCATCTCGGAGATCGATGACCCCGAGGCCTTCTTCACCGAGCTGGGCACCGATGTCCAGGACGAGGTGCGGGTCCGCTGGACCGCTGGGCGTCTGAACGTGTCTTCCGCCGTGGGGGAGTCCTTCCTCGAGCGGGCCGGCCGTCTCCAGCAGCTGCGCCACGACGCCGAGCGCGAGGTGCTGCGCGAGCTCGTGCTCCTGCCTGCCGAGAACGACGTCGACCTGGGGGACGACCCGCACCTCAGCGAAGCCGAGGCGGCCGAGGAGCAGTGGCGTGAGCAGCACCTTCACGACCTGCTGGCCGGCCGGAGTCGGCCTGGGGACTTCAGCGCCGCGGAGCGTGAACGGCTTCGTGCGGGTGCTGTGCCTCGTCTGCTGGAGCTGACCGGGCTCTCGGATGAGGCCCTGTCCCGTCAGGGGCTGCTGTAGATGGCGGCCCAGGAGGGGGCGTTCCGCCCCGAGGACCAGAACGATCTCGCGCCTGCATCGTCGATGCCGCGGCTGGAGGCCAACCTCGCCGCGCTGCGGGTTCTGCGCCAGATCCAGGGCGAGGAGCGGGAAGCGACCGACGAAGAGCGTCGAGTGCTGGCCCGGTGGTCATCCTGGGGCGCTCTGCCGAACGTGTTCGACCCGTCCCGGGAGCGGACCAAGGCCCGTCGTGAGAAGTACGAGGCGGCGCAGGGGGAGCTGCGGGAGCTGCTGAGCGAGGCGGAGTACTCGGCGGCGCGGCGGACGACGCTGAACGCGCACTACACGGACGCGGCGTACGTGCGGATCATCTGGCGGGCGTTGCAGGCGCTCGGGTTCAAGGGCGGCCGGGTTCTGGAGCCGGGCTCCGGGGTCGGCACGTTCATCGGCATGGCCCCCGAGGGTGCCGAGATGACCGGCGTCGAGCTCGACCCGGTGACCGCGGCGATCAGCCAGGCCCTGTATCCGCAGGCCCGGATCCTGAACGAAGGCTTCGAGAAGTCGCGGGTCAAACCCGGCGAGTACGACGCGGCGATCGGAAACGTGCCGTTCCACTCCGCTCGGCTGACCGACCCCCGGTACAACCCGGGGAACTTCCCCATGCACGACCACTTCATCATCAAGGCCCTCGAAGGCGTGCGGGTCGGGGGAGTGGCCGCGTTCATCACCTCCACCGGCACCCTTGACAAGTCCTCCAAGGCCGCCCGAGCGGAGATGGGCGAACTCGCGGACCTGGTGTGCGCGATCCGGCTCCCCAACGGCGCGCACGCCGCGGCCGCCGGCACCGACGTCGCGACCGACTTGCTGGTCTTCCGCCGCAAGGCGCCCTCCCACAAGAAGCAGGGCGCGGCCTTCGCGAAGACCGAAGAGGTCAAGGCCGCCGACGACAAGCGGATGGACGTCAACGAGTACTTCCAGGCCCATCCGCGCAACGTGCTGGGCACCCTGGTCCCCGGGCGTGCCCGGGGCGGTAAGCACCGCCCCGAGGTCCTCGCCGGCAGCGGGGACACGGCTGCCCGCCTGGACAGGGAGCTGCAGCGGGAGATCGCGGCGGCCGTCGAGGCCGGTCTGGGGATGACCGAGAACCCGGCCCGGCGCGAGGAGGAGGTCCAGGGCCCCGACGCGCGGGAGCTGTTCGGCGAGAACGCCGAACGGTTCGACGGGCGGATCATCGAGTTGCCGGACGGCAGCTTCTGGTCGGCGCGGCTGGAGGACAGCGAACCGCACCCCTGCCCCAAGACCCAGCGCGACGAGCTGCGGGCGCTGCTGTTGATACGTGACGCGGTCTCCGAGCTCCTGGACGCCGAGACCTCGCCGGATGCCGATGACGCCTGGCTGACCTTCCTGCGCTCGACCCTGAACGCGCACTACGAGGCGTACGTCCAGAAGTACGGGCCGATCAGCCGGTTCACCCGACAGGAGCGTACCCGCAAGCTCACCTGGGACGACGTGCCCGAGGAGCTGTCCGAGCAGCTGATGGACGCCGCCCTGGAGGTGACGGGCCGGCTCGGCTCGAAACAGCAGGCCGCCATCGACAACCTCGGCGACGGCGTGATGACCGAAGCCGACCTGCAGGTCCTGCTCGGCTGGAACGCCACCAAGGCCCCGGCCGCGCTGCGCGAGGCGCTGGCCGCTGTGCAGGCGGTGCGCGATGAGATGCGCGACGCCGGCAAGCTCAAGGTCTGGGCGCGGGTCCCCCCGAACCAGGGCGGCTTTGCCGATGACCCGCACGCCCCGCTGGTGTACGCGCTCGAGGACTACGACGAGGAAACCGGCACCGCTCGCAAGTCCGAGATCTTCACCCAGCGCGTCGCCGCCCCGCGCACCCTGCCCGAGAAGGCCGAGACGCCCGAAGAGGCCGCCGCGATCAGCCTCGACCTGCACGGGAAGATCCGACTCGACGTCGTCGCCCGGCTGCTCGAGCTGAACAGCGAAGCAGCGGCGCGGGACGCGCTGTTCGGGGTGGTGTTCGAGGAGCCCCACACCGGGCGCCTGGTGCCGGCCGCCGAATACCTGTCGGGCAACGTCCGCCTCAAGCTCACCCAGGCCCAGGACGCCGCCGCTGTCGACCAGCGGTTCGTCGCGAACGTCGCGGCGCTCACCGAAGTGCAGCCCGAAGACGTGCCGCCCGGCGAGATCCGCGTCAAGCTCGGCGCCCCCTGGGTGGACGCCTCCTACGTCCAGGAGTTCCTGCGCGGCCTGCTGCGCGATGAGTCGATCAAGGTGGAGCGGGCCGCCGGGTCCACGTGGACGGTCGACTGCCGCAACGAGAACGACGTCATGATGACCGCGGTCTGGGGCACCCAGGAGATGAACGCGGTCCAGATCGTGCGTGCCCTGCTCAACCAGCGGCCCATCCGGATCGTCCCCAGCTTCCCCGACGAGGCGACCGCCGCGGAGAAGGCCCAGATCCGGGCCGAGGCGATGACCGCGACGACCGTCGCCAACAAGTACGCGGAGAAGATCAACGAGGAGTTCCGCAACTGGCTGTGGAAGGACGAGGAGCGCGCCGAGCAACTCGCCACCCTCTACAACACCCGCTTCAACAGCTTCGTCCTGCGCAACTACGACGACGCCCCGAAGCTGTCCTTCCCGGGCCTGTCCACCGAGTTCACCCCCCGCCCGCACCAGCAGGCGGCCGTCTCCCGCATCCTCAACGAGCCCAGTGCACTGCTCGCCCACGAGGTCGGCGCCGGCAAGACGCTCGAGATGTCCATGGGCGCCATGGAACTGCGCCGCCTCGGCCTCGCGCGCAAGCCCGCGATCGTCGTGCCCAACCACATGGCCGAGCAGTGGACGCGGGAGTTCCTGCAGGCCTACCCCGGTGCGAAGGTGCTGACCGCCTCCACCAAGGACCTGTCCACCCGCCGTAAGCGCAAGCGGTTCGCGGCCAAGGCCGCCACCGGCGACTGGGACGCGATCATCATGACGTACGGCGTCATGAAGGCGATCCCGCTCTCCGCGGCCGAGCACGAGAACTACATCGCCAACCAGCTCGCCGACTTCGAACGCGACCTCCAGCGGCGCCGCGCCGCGATCATCGCCAAGGGCGAAGACCCCGAGAAGGACGACACCGTCAAGGAGGTCGAGGGCAAGAAGCTCGTCCGCGAACAGGCCCTGCGCGCCCGGATGCGCTCGATCCGCGAAGGCGGCCTGTCGTGGGAGCAGCTGGGCATCGACTACCTGTTCGTCGACGAGATCCACAACTTCAAAAATCTGTACAACCCGTCCAACAACGCCGGGTTGAGCATTGCCGGGTCGATCCGCGCGACCGACCTGCACATGAAGCTGGAGTACATGCGGGCCAAGTACGGCGCCCGCGTGATCACCGGAGCCTCCGCGACCCCGGTGGTCAACAGCATCGCCGAGGCGTACGTGTGGATGAAGCTGCTGCGCCCCGACATCCTCGAAGCCGAGGGCCTGGAGAACTTCGACGACTGGGTCGCCAACCACGCCGAGATCGACACCAAGATCGAGATCGCCCCCGAGGGCGGCCTGCAGACCAAGTCCCGGTTCGCGCGCTTCACCAACATGCCCGAACTGCTCACCGCCTGGTGGGTGCCCACCGACGTCAAGACCGCAGAAGACCTCGGGCTGCCGGTCCCCGATGTGTACAAGGGCGGCCCGCAGATCATCAGCTGCCCGCCCACCAGCGTGAACGCCGAGATAGCCGAGAAGGCCCGCAGCCGGGCCCGCGCGATCCGCTCACGCGCGGTCGACCCCAGCGAAGACAACATGCTCAAGCTGGCGTCCTGGATGCGGCAGGCCGCCCTCGACCCGCGGCTGATCGGCTACGCCCTCGAAGAGGGCGAGCAGACGAAGATCTCGATCGCCGCCGACAAGATCGCCGAGTTGTACTTCAAGCACAAGGACGACGTCTACCAGGGCCCCAAGGACGCGGCGCCCGACGAACTGCCCGGCAGCCTCCAGTTGGTCTTCGCCGACCTGGGCACCCCCTCCAAGGACGCCCTCAAGCAGGGCAAGTGGACCGTCTACGACGGGCTGTTCATGGAGCTCGCCGCCCGCGGCGTTCCCACCGACGGCATCCGCTTCATGCAGGAAGCCCAGAGCGACCGGGAGAAGGCCGCACTCTTCCGCGACGCCCGCAACGGCAAGATCTCCGTCCTCATCGGCAGCACGGAAACCATGGGAACCGGGACAAATGTGCAGCGGCGCGCGATCGCCGTGCATCACCTGGACTGCCCCTGGCGCCCCGTCGACCTGCACCAGCGCACCGGCCGCGTCGTCCGCCAGAAGAACCTGAACTACGACCTCCAGCGCGAGGTCCACGTCTACAACTACGTCACCGAGAACAGCTTCGACGCCTACGTGTGGCAGCTCGTCCTGGGCAAGGCCAAGTTCATCCAGCAGCTGATGAGCGGCAAGCTCACCGACCGCACCATCGAAGACATCGCGATGGACCTCAACGAGTACATGGTCGAGGCCGTCGCCATGGGAGCCGGCGACCCGCGGCTGCAGGAAGTCGGAACCCTCCAGAACGAGATCCTCGGCATGGAGGCCGAGAAGCACGCCCACAACGCCGCCCAGTACGGCCTGCGGCACACCATCGACACCGAGACCCTGCGCGCCGAGCAGCTCGAAGCCAGCATCTCGCTGCTCACCACCATCCTCGGCGACGCCACCACGCCCGGCACCCGCCGCTCCACCCGCGACACCGACTTCTCCATGACCGTGGTGGGCCCCACCGGCACCACGCGCACCTACACCAAGCGCAAGGAGGCCGCAGCCGCCCTCCAGTTCCGGCTCGTCGACGCCATCGACGAGCTGCGCGGCCAGCGCAACCCCCCGCCGCTCCAGGTCGCCGAACTCGGTGGCGTGCCCATCTTCGCCCGCCTGGACTTCCTCGACCTTCACCTCGACTTCGGCGCCGGCCAGCCCGTACCCGTTGACCGCAAGAAGCTCACCGCCGATCCGGCCGCCGTCTCCGGCACGATCCAGTCCCTGGAATACCGCCTCGCCCACCTCGAAGACGACCTTGCCCTCGCCCAGGAGCAGCACGCCCACGCGCTCGCAGAGGTTGCCAACGCGCAGTCATACCTGGGCACCGTCTACCACGACGACGACAACCTCGTGGAGGCCAAGGCGAAGCTGGCCGCACTGATGGCCGAGCTGGAGACCGAAGCCCCGGTCCAGAGCAACGGGCCCGCCGGTGGGGTGCCCAGCTACGCGGGCGGCGCCGAGGACGGGGCGGTCATGGCCCGCTCCGGCGGGGGAGGCGGGGGCGGTGGACGCTCCCGCAGCCGCTCCGGGGCAGGCAGTGGCGGCGCCGGAGCGTCCGCCGACGGCCCCACGGCAGCCGACGAGAAGCAGGAGGACTTCCCGCACTACACCGACCGTCTCGGCACGTGGATCGCCGAGCGGCTGATGGCCGAAGCCCTGCGCGCGGTCGTCGAATCCCACCCCGACGCGGCCACCAGCCCCGGCGCCCGCAAGCTCACCAAGGCCCTCGCCCAGCTGCACGAGGAAAGCCGCAGTCTGCGCGAAAAGCGCCTGGCCGGCGAGGTGCTGGCGCCGACCGCCGCGATCGTGCCGCCCGAGCTGTGGCGCACCGCCATCGAGGACGCCACCAAGGCGCTCGGCAGGAACAACCCCATGGCCACCGACCTCAAGCGGCTCGGCCGCCTGGCCGCCCTGCACGAACAGCGGTGGACCGCCACCCTGAGCAGCCCCGTCGTGCTGGCCCAGTGGGAGGACTCCGACGAACCCCGCCCGGACCAGTCCGGCGCCGAGGACGGCCGCGAGTACGTCCGCCTCGACGACCTGGGCCTGTCCGCCAAGTACACCGTGGGCACCGAAACCCTCGCCGCCCACGCCCTGCTGCGCCGCCTCATGCAGGACAGCCCCGTCCTGCACGCCGTTACCAGCGAAGGCCGCCAGCTCATCGCCCGCCGCCGCGACAGCTCCCGCCTCGAAGCCGTCTCCAACGACGCCCGCCTCACCGGGCTGGCCCGCCGAGCCGCGCCCTCCGCCCCCGAAACCCCCGACGCCGCCGGGACTCCCGTGGCCGAGAACCCGGCCGGCGGCCCCGCGCAGGCACCCACCACGACCAGCACCCCGCCCGCGACAGCCCCGTCGACGGCGACCGGCGAGCCCGCGCCCGCCCCGGCCGCCACCGGCGCGCCCGCCCCGCCGCCTGCCGCCGTGCCCTCGCCCGCAACCGCGCCCGTCTTCGCCACCCAGCGGGAATGGAACCAGGCCTTCGCCGAGCTGGAAGCCACCGAGATCGACCTCAGCCGCGCCGCCGGCCAGACCTGGGACCGCGAGAACATCCCGCGGGCCTTCACCCAGCTACGCCACGACCTGTTCCAGGCGGTCGCCGCACACGAGGACCGCGACGGCCACGACACCGAGACCGCCCTGACCAACTCCCTCAACCAGGCCGAGCGGCTCCTGCGCTCCCTCAAGGGCCGCGACCGCGCCACCATGCAAGCACCCCTGAGCCACTTCACCCGCCTCGCCCGCACCTTCCTCGACCGGCACCGCGCCACTCTGGCCCAGCACGCCGGCGAGAACGACCTGGCCCGCACCATCGAGGCCCAGGCACGCGCCCAGTTCGAAGAGTTCATGGCCACCTGGAGCCAGAACAACCAGCCCCTCATCCAGGCCATCCGCGACGGCGACGAAGACGCCGTGCGCACCCTCGCCGCAGCCGACCCCACCGCCAACGCCGCCCCCGCCCCGGCCGGGGATGCAGCGGAGGAGCGCGCGGACGAGCCCGCCCAGAACACCGGCACGAGCGACGGCTCCGCCACCCAGGAGCGCTGGATCCTCGGCGAGGACCGCCCCGCACCGTACGCCACGGACAACGAGCACGACTCCGCTGCCCGAGCACGCGAGGCCCTGCACGCGCTGCACGACCAGTGGCAGGAAGACTTCGGACAGGAGCTGCCCGCCGAGCCCGGCGAAGAACTCGCGTCGGCCATCGCGGAGTTCACTGAGTCATGGGACCAGGCGCAGCAGACCCCCGCCGCGGACTGGGGCCTGCAGCTCCAGGCGTACACCCGGGTGCAGATAGCCGCCGAAACGCTGGCCGGTCAGCTGCACGGCGCGCCCACCGACCGCCGCGCCACCGCCGATCAGGCCACCGGCCGGCTGCGCCACCTCGCGCGCACCGCCGCCCTCCACGTCGACCGCCTCGCCCACACACCGCCGTCCTCCCCCGACGAAACGTGGCTGCGCGAGACGGCCCGCCGCTTCGAGACGCCCTATGCGGACGCGGCCGAGGTCCAGCAGGCCCTCGACGCTCTGACCGAGGCCGCCGCGCAGCCCACCACGCCCAACGGATTCGAGCGCACCGAGGCGCAGAGCACTCTGCTGAAGGCTCGGATGGCCACCGCCCGGATCCCGGGCGGCGCGGCCGCGCACCTGCACGCCCTCTACGGCCTCGCCCGCGCCACCGGGACCACGGACCTGACCCGCGCCACCGGCAAACTCCCCACCCACCTGGGGCGCCTGGCCCGCACGGTACTCACCGACGCGGACCTGGCCGACACCCTCCTCGCCCCCGGCCCGCGCCCGCTTGAGGTCGCCGCCCGCGACCTCGACCCGGCAGCGCCCTACGCAGACACCGACGGCCGCTACGACTACGAGGAGCTGGAGGGCTACTACGGGCCGCACGGCGGCACCGTCGTGCGCAGCATCCGCAACCAGCTCAGGCCGGCCAAGGCGGCCACCGAACGGCGCCTGTCCCAGGTCCTGGAGGACCTCGCCCGCCGCCCCCTGACCGCGCCCGATGGCCACATCGACCCGGCCTGGCCCCACCTGCTCGACGAAGCAGCCCACCTGGCCCGCCGGGTGATCCGCGAACACGAGGACGAGGGCTACCACCACTCCCGCAGCAGCGACTTCCGCGACTTCGCAGCCACCGCCACCCACCAGGCACGCAGATTGCACTCCACCCTCATCGAGACCGACGGCCGACTCGACGACGAGCTGGACGCCCTCACCCAGCAGGCACTCGCCGACCCCGAACTGCTCGCCTCGGCTCGCATCCCCGCCCACCCACTCACCAGCCACGCCCCAGTGCCGTTCGCACCGGCCCTGCTGGACTGGCTGAGCGCCCGCGCCGAGCAGATGAGCCCAGCCCTGCGGCACACCCTGCACGCCGACTTCACTCCGCGCGGCTTCACCGGCGCCTTCGCCCGCCTGGCCAACACCGTCGCGCAGCACGCCACCGAAACCGGGCCCGCACCCACCGGTGGCCGGCTCCCGGTCCCGCCGCAGTGGCAGCAGCACGCCGAACTGATCGACCAGCTCCTGGACGCCGCCGCCCAAGACCCGCACACCGTCGGTCTCACCGTCAGCAACGACCCCAACGAGCATGTCGACCTGTTCCGCGACTGGATTCTGGACCAGGTCATGGACGAGGCCGACCGTGCCGACGACGACGCGCGCAAGACCGCGCTGCTCCACGCGTTCTTGGGTGACGACGCCGCCCTCGACCTGCTCGCCGCCCACGTCACAGCGCAGACCGCGCAGAGCGCCCGGCTGGCCCTGCAACCGCAGGACGACACCCTGTATGCGGTGCAGCTCGGCCATGAGGTGTTCGTGTGCCGCGGCGCAGAGCTGCACGACCGACTCGGCGCCGACTCGGGCCTGCGGATCTCCTGGCAAGGCGACGGCCCGTGGGTTGTGTGGGCGCGCGAAGGCGGCCATTCCGGCACCCTCCAAGCGGTGCCCGCGCAGGAAGATGCCGCCCGGTTCATCTCGATGGCCAAGGGGCTGACCACCAGCGACGCCCGGGCGCTGCTGTCCAACCACCCTGACAGCTGGCCCGGCCTGTTCGGCCACGACATCGACACCGACACCTTCAGGGCACTCATCGAGTACGCCGCGACCCCGCAGGCGGACACCGACACCCCACTGCCGGACGCCGCCGTGCAAGAGCCGGACACCGGCACTCCCGTGCGCGCCGACCAGGCGGGGGAGTGGTCCCTGGAGATCCTTCACCCCGCCCCCTTCCCAGCGGGACCGGAGGCTGTCCAAACCGCCGACCAGCTCCTGTCCGACCTCGGGCAGTGGCTGGCCGAGCACCGCGCGCTGATCGAAGACGTCACGCCGTGGCACGCCCAGGCCACCGAGGACGCCCTGGCCGCCGCCGCCGCGAGCCTGCCCGAACCGGGCCAGAACGGCGGGCCGGCCGAGCACTGGCGGGCCATGTCCGAGGCCCACCAGCACCTGCTGCTCCTGCGCGCCGAACTGACCGACAACGGCGAAGCCCGCCCGCTGCACCAGGCCCTCACCCAGCTCACCACCCTGCTGCGGCACAGCGACAACTACCTGGACCGTGCCGCCGCCCGCGGCATGCCCGAACTGCGCCGCTCCTCCCTGCGCCGATCCGCCGGCCAAAACGCGTACACGAGCCCGCAGCAGGCGGCCACCGCTTTGGCTGGCCTGCAGGCCGCCTGGCGCGAGTGGGCCGAGGAGGTCGGCTCGATCGATCAGCTCCCCTCGGCGGAGCGGACTTCCGTCATCGCGCTGTCCGCCCTGCTGGAGACGCCCCGGCCCGGCGCGACCCCGGCCGGCTGGGTCGCCCTCCTCGACCAGGTCATCGACATCACCCGCCCGCGGGCCGAGGAGGTCTCCGACCGCATGCTCGGCTGGCAGGCGCTGGACAGCGTGGCCACGGACATGCGGCGGCAGTGGACCGCCACCGTCGTCAACGAGCCCGACCTCGCCGCGGCCGCCGCGCGCCAGAGCGGCATCCTGCAGCTGACGCGGCCCGAACTCGATCCCGCCAATCCCCCCACCAGCCACGAGGACTTCGCCGCACGCCACAACTACCTCATCCGGCTCGCGCAGCGGGCGACGGAATCCGGCGCGCTCACCCCCGACAACTCGGCCGCCGAGCGCACCCTGCTGCGCCTGCTGGAGCACCTTGCCGGAGAGCACGGCGACCTGACAGAGGGCGTCTCGCCGGTCCTGCCCGCCCTGTGCCACCAGATCAGCGACCTCACCAAGCAGGTGTGGCACGAGCAGTCCGAGGAGGGCCAGTTCGGCCACGGCGACCTGCTGATGACCCTGGGCAGCACCGCGGCCTCGCACGCCAAGCGCACCCAGAGCCTCGTCGACGAAGCCGACCCGCACCTCCAGCGCGAAGTCGAGGCCCTCACCGCGCAGGCCCGCACCGACCACCAGCTGCTGTCGGCGATCCACTACCACGCCTCCTCGACGGCCGAGGTGCCACAGGCGCCCGCCCTGTGGGCATGGCTGGAACAGCGCGAGCAGGACATGTCGCCTCGCCTGCGCCGCGCCCTGCACAGCGACATCGGACCCATGGGCGACTTCGTCGGACTGTTCGGCACCATGTGGCACACCCTGCGCGAAGCCGCTCCCGCTGGCGCGGCAGCAAAGTTGGCCCCGCTTCCCGCCGCCGGCACCGACCTGCCGGAGCGGTGGCAGCCGTGGGCCGAGCAGGTGGCTGAGATCGCGGACGCGGCCAGCAGCGACATCGACCTGCGTCTGCGCTTGACCGGCAGCCTGGGCGATGACGCGGACGACCTGATCAGCCGCTTCACCGAGGCACATCTCGCCTCGCTCCAGGACCATCTTCCGGCCGGGCTGCTGAGGCTGTACTTCGGCGCCGACGACGCGCCGACCACCGCTGCCGAGCTCCTGCACACCTATCTGGTCCGCGAGGTCACCGCGCGCCTGGACACCGCGACCGCAGCCCCCGGCGCCCCCCTCCCGGCGGCCGCGCTGGCTGCCTGGCACCTTGCAGACCCGCAGGGCGTGGGGGAGGGCGAGGAGCCCTACCCCGACCAGGCCGCCGCCCGCACCGGCGCCTTGCAACTCATCGCCGCGCTCGGGGAGTTCACCCGGACCTGGAGCGGATCCCAGTACGTCAGCGAGAAGGCGCTCAAGGACATCGCCGACGAAGCGGCCATCGCACTGTGGCAGGACGCGACCGCCGAACAGATCGGCACCCACCCGGAGGCCGCGCGCTGGTGCCGCACGCTCGCCGACCTCGCCCACGCCTTCGCCATGCGCCTGGACGACGACGGGATCCACGACCCCAGCATCAGCAACCTGGCGGCGGCCTCCTACGAGCACGCCGCCCGCATGCACGTCACCACCGAAACCCTGGCCGCCACGGAGGAGGAGACCTGGCCCAACGGCGCCGAGGATGGCGAGCAGCAGCATGCCCGCGTCCAAGCCCAGACCATCGCCACCCACCTTCCCGCCTCGCACCTCATGCGGGCCGCCGGCTCCGCGACCTGGGACGACACCGTCACCTACACCGCGGCCGAGCTGTACGCGCTCGCCCTGCGCACCGGCGCCCAACTCCCGGTCTGGGACAACGGCGTCCTCACCGTCACCGGGAGCGACAGCGCGCCGCTCCTGTTCACGCCGGTGGGCGAGACAGCCGGCGACACCATGCGCCTGGCCCTGCGCCGCCCCGTCGGCGCTCCCCTGGAAGAACGCAACCAGAGCTTCGAGGCCACCCTCACCGAGCCGATCACCATCGAGGCCGAACTCGACGAGGCCGGCGCCGCGCTGTATGCCCTGCACAAGGACGCGGTGCGCCACCTGCGCACCGTACTCACCGACAACGAGACGATCACCGCCTTCGACCAGGCCCTGCCGTTCATCGGCGGCGCTAGCCACTGGCACGAACAGGCCGCCCAGGCAACCGAACTGGCGGCGCGCACCGCGCAGACGCTGCGCGCAGTCGAAGAGGTGATCGGGCGGCACAGCGGGCGCCATACGACCCAGCCTGCCCATCACGCCCTGCGCCTCGTCCAGCAGGCCGCGGAACGGCTCGCCGAGCACCTGGTGCCCGACCGCGTCAACGCCACCGGCGAGACCTACCCGGCCGAAGAGCTGCAGCAGGACCGGGACCGCATCACCGCCCTCGCCTACCTCCTTGACCACCTGCCCTTCGACGACAACATGCCGGCCGAGGCGGGCCACGCCCTTGCCGCAGCCGTGCGCCTGCGCGACGGGCACCGTGACGTCGGTGGACTCGCCGGAGAGATGCACCGCCACCACAAGGTCGCGGAAGCCGCCAAGACCGTGCTCAACAACAGCGGCCCCCAGCGCGGCTTCTTCGCGCTCGCGCTGCACAACCTGGCGCGCCACCACGTCGACCGGATTGCCAGCCATCTGCTCACCCTGCCCGCCGACGCAGCTTCCGCCGCCCCGGCCGCCGCGAGCGTGGCCGTGCCGCCGGGCGCGCAGCCCTACGCCGATGCCGCCCGCGGGCTCGCCGCCCAGGACAACCTTGAGGAACTGGTGCGCGACGCAGTCCTGGAAGGCCAGCGGCCCCTCACCCACGGGCATGCGCCCATCGTGCTCGCCCACCTGATGCAGGCCCGCGAGCACGGAGTCGTCTACAGCGACCACCAGGCCCTGGCCGCCTTCGCCGAACAGGCCCGCGAACAGGCCCACCTGCAGCGACTCGACAAGACCGGCGACGGGAGCGCGCTCGAGGCCGCGGCCCAGGCCGCCGAGAGGCACGCCGGGAACCTGGCCGCCACCGAGCGGGACGCCGACCCCCGACTGCACCTCGCCCTGCTCGAACTGCGCCGCCGGGCCGAGAACGATGCCGCGCTCGTCGCCCACGCCGAACCCGGCGCCGAGCCCGAGGCCGCCCGGCAGGCCGCGGCCGACTGGCTGTCCGGCACCGCTTGGCAGCACGACCTGCCCGCCGAGCAGATCACCCTGCTCAACGACCTCATCGCCCGCAGCGGGGCAGACGTCCTGGGCGACGGACCGCTCGCCGCCTGGTGGCAGACCCTGAAGGCCACCCGCCCGGCCGCCGTCACCGCGGCACTGCAAGCCGAGTTCCCCGGCGGCACGGTGCGCCGGTCGATCACCGCGTTCCGCACCCGGCGCGCCCCACTGCTGGACCAGATCGAACAGGTCCTGGCCCTGAACGCGGTCCGCGAGAAGCTCGCCAGCCCGCACACCGACGACCTCGGCGCGGCGGCACTGCGCCGCCCGGCGCGCAGCCTCGCCCGCAACGAGAACCTGAACGATCGCGAGAGCGCCTACCGGGCCACCCTCGACGTGGCCCGGGCCGCCCGCTACCTGGCCGAGCGCGCCGCTCACCACAAGCTCCCGGCCGCCGACCAGGAAGTCATCGCCGCGCTGGCGGCGTCCGCTCAGGAACTGGCAGCCGACTGGATCGCATCCGCCGACGAGCCCCGCATCTTCCCCGACGGCGCGCAGGCACCGCTGTGCCCGCCGACGGCGGCCACCGCCCCCACCGGCACCGTCACCGAGGCCGAACGCGCCATCGCCCAGCTCCTGGACGCCAGCGCCCTGGTTCCCGCCGCATGGGGCGGCGGCGGATACACCCTGGCGGCGAACCCGGACGGGACCGTCGCCATCACTATGACGATGATGCCGCTCGAGGCGCCCAACGTGCGCGATGCCCGCATCTGGACCCTGCACGACCTGGGCTGGCAGCCCGTCACCGTCGACGAGAACAACCCGCGCAGCGCCCACAGCGGCGAAGCCCGCCACGTCACCGTCACCCCGCCCCGCGGCCTGGACGCCGAGCGCCACCACCTCGCCACCGAGGTCCGCGCCGTCCTGGACGCCCACCGCCGGCGCGGCGACCGCACCGAAACCTTCCAGGTACGCCCGGCCACCGAGCGGGACTTCCCCGGCGCCGCCACTACCGCGGCCGTCATCGCGACCGGACGCCTCACCCTCGACTCCGACCTCAAGCGCGCCGGATACACCACCGAACGCCTCGGCGCGCGCGCCGTGGTGGTGCGCCGGCCCCAGGGCGCGGTGCCGATCGGACCGGACAGCCCCGCCCACACCACCCGGCCCGACGCGGTGCGCCTCGCCGCCGTGCACGCGGCCCTGCTCCCGCTGCACGCACACCTCACCGACCTGCTGTCCGCCGTCCACGACACACACCCCGGCCTGACCAACCTCGACGAACTCAAGGCCCTGGACGCCGAACTGGCCGCGCTCGATGAGGACTTCCCCCTGGCCAGCAACCCACCCGCCGTCCTGGACCAGTCGCCGCGCCGCCACGCGCTGCAGGACACCGCGGTCTACGGCCTCCTCGACCGGCTGAAGCGGGAGGCATCGCCCCGCAACGAGGCCCTCGACCGTGCCCTGGTCGACGTGCACGGGCAGGGCGCCGACCGGTACGTCCACGGTCTCGCCGGCGTACTGCAGCACCTGCTGCACGAGTACGCCAGCGGCCGCGACGACTTCACCCGCACCCGGCTCACCAACCCCTACCCCACCTGGGCGGAAGAGCAGCGCGCCCGCACCGCCGAGGCCACCGTGTCCCCGGCGGCGGCCGTGGAAAGCGCCCCGCCCGTCCAGGACGCGACACCGTCCGCCGAGCCGTCCCCGGCGGCGGAGGACGTCGCACGCGACGCGGCCCCGGGGCCGGTGGACGACCAGCAGGGCGCCCTCCCGCCGGCCGCGGGCGGGGGCGCCGGTCGCGACAACACACCGCCGCCCGCTCCCGGCGGCAACGACGAGCCGGACCAGCCCGACGACCAGGCTGCGCCCCAACCCGCTCTGGCCGACGGCGGCTCGGCCCCGGCCTTCACCCGTCTCAGGGAGATCAGCGCGCCGCGCCGTGCCCTCAACCAGGCCGTACGGACCCTGGCCGCCACCGACCACTTCAAGGAGCGCGCCGCCCAGGACGGTCCCGAGACCGCGCTGAGCGAGGCCCTGGCCACCTTCACCCGGGTCTCCCTGAACAACCCGACGGAGTTCCACACGGCCGTCGAAACCCTCCAGGCGGCCGTCACCTCCGTCAACGACACCTGGAGGAACACCGGCGTGCCGGGGGAGGCCGCCCAGGCCCTGGCCGAGCTGGTGCGGGCCGCGAACACGTTCACCAACTCGTGGCGGGCCACCGTCGCCTCGGCGGACTGGGACACCCTCTTCAAGGGAGCGCCCCGCCCAAGCCTTGTGCAGCCCTCCGAAGCCGCCGCACCGGCAGCCCTGGAGATCAACGATGCCGCCGTGCCCGGCCTCACGCTGGCCGAGCAGCACGCCGCCATCCGCACTGTGATCAACACGTTCGGTGCGCTCGGTGCGAGCGTCTCCCCGCCCACCGAGCGCGGATCAGGGCTCGCGGCCTTCGTGCGGCGGATGGACGACCCCACCCAGTGGCGGGCCTGGCGCGAGGAACTGGTCACGTCCGGCCGCGGCCTGTGGCTCGGCGGCCCCCACCTGAGCGAGGACCTGCGCGAGCTGGGGCGGCTCGACCCCGCCCCCGACGGCATCCTCATCACCACCCAGGGCGGCCGCAACCGGCCCACGATGCGCCTGGTGATGCGCTGGGAGGAACTGCCCGCCTGGATCCACCTGGGGCTGGACGAGCAGACGCGCCACGAACTCCTGGACGCCGACGAGGCCTACGTCACCGCCCTCGCGGCCAGCACCGACAGCAGGGTCGACCGGAGCCGGCTGAGCACTGCCGAGCAGACCATCTGGAACGCCCTGCGGGCCGCCGGTACACCGACCGCCCAAACCCTCGCCGCCTCCTGGAACCGCTACCGAGCCGACGCGGTGCCCACCGAAGCGGACGCACTGTTCGATCTGGACTCCGCCACCCCACAAGACGGCCCCTACACCAGCCTCGCCGAGTTCACCCGCGCCACCGAAGAAGTGATCACCGCAGCTTGGGCGCTCACCGCCCACCCGCAGTGGCCGGCCGCCGACCCGCGCGCGGCGCGGCTGCACGAGGCGAGCGCGGCCGTGCGGGCCTCCAGCCCTACCACCATTACCCCCTCCGACGCCGTCCGCGCGATCCTGTCGCTGGCCCGGGCCGTGCAGGACCACGACGTCCTTCAAGTCCCGGGGCCGCCGGACGTTCAGGGCCTCTTCGCATCGCTTGCCACCCTCGCCCGTCAGCATGCTGACCGGGTCGCGGCCACCGCATGGAGCGAACAGGCATGGCGGCACGTGTTCCCCAGCGCGGGGGAGATTTGGTCCGAGGACCCCTTCCTGCTGCCCCGCCTCGGCTACCCGGACCCGCGCCGGCGCCCGCTCGCCGCCGCCCCCGTGGAGCAGCTCGGCGAGTACGAGGCGTTCGGCAACCAGGACTACGAGCAGCTCACCCACCGCGGCCACCCCGACCGGCTCGCCTACCGAGTCCCGCACACGGACGGCTTCACCGTGCTGCAGGAGGGCAACTGGAGCGGCCCCGCCTACACCCTGCGCGCCCCCGACGACACCATCGTGGCCACCCTCGTCAAGGAGGGATCGGGCTGGCACACCGTGATGGGCCACCAGCTGCCCGGCCACACCAGCGAGCCGCTCACCATCCTTCCCCCGCAGCCGTACGGTCCGGACAACTTCCACCACGCGGTCCTCAACGCTCTGCGCGTGTGGGCCCAGGAGACCGGCCAGCCGCTGCCCGGCCACCCCACCTACCCCGACGCCATGCGCGTGTCTTGGGCTTTCGCCGAGCTCGAACCCTTCACCAACGCCCTGCACACCGCCGCCCGCCACACCTGGCCGCTCACCTACACCCAACAGCCCGCCCTCACCCGCGTCCTGGACGCCCTGGAGCAGATCCAGGCACACGAGCGAATCCAGCTCGACGACAACCAGCTCCGCAGCAGGGCCGACGCCATCGAGCACCTCGGCGCCGCCGCGGCCGCGCTGCGCACCCAGCTCGAGAACGAGTACCTGCACGCCAGCGACCTGTACGGGCTCGTGCGGGTGCTGGCTGGACACGCCCACGAGATGCCGCAGCGCCTGCGCACCTTCGCCGACAGTCGCACCACCCCCGCACCCGAACCCGCACCTGCTGTTACGCCGACGCCCGAGACGGCAGCCCCTGCACCGGAGGCCTCGATGACCACCGCCCCCGCACCCGGCGACGACATTCCGGTAACGGAGGGCGGGGTCTGGGAGCCCGATTACCCGGTCCCCGCCACCGTCGAGGAGCTGTGGAAGACCGCCCGGGCCCGCGGGTGGAGCATGACGCGCGAAACCATCCCCGGCAGCTACAGCACCGACCGGTTCAAAGTCGTCCTGGAGGCCCGCACCGTTGTCGGGCACTGGAAGTTCGGCCTGGAATGGGGGCTGCGAAAGGGCCGCTACGCCGCCGACAAGGAGCGGTCCTGGGCCTGGTGGCCCGATGGGCGCACCGGACCGCGCGGTGGAGAAGTACACCCGACCGTGGCTGATGCCCTCAACGCCATGCGCCGCTACGAAGCCGTCCCCGCCCTGGCCGAACAAGACTCGCCTGGCCCTGCCGAACAGGCCGCTGCGCAAGCTACGGATCAGGTCGCCACGTCGTCCGCCGACCCGAGCAGCGAGGCTGCATCGGACGTCACGCCGGCCCCGACGGCCGACAGCCGCTACGCCACCCAGGAAATCGAGGGGATGCCCGGCTACTGGTGGCGCGAGGAGCCTCCCCGAGCCACCGACCGCTACACAACCGAGCGTGTCACCGTCGGCTTCGGAGACGAAACGATCGGTGAGGCACACGGGCCCGGGTGGCAGGGCAGAACCGGCTGGACGATCCCCGACGGCACCGAGCCGGTGCACGGCGGGCAGACGTCGGCGGAATGCGCGAAGCTGCTCGCCACACGCCACCAGGCTCAGCAGCAGGCCGCACCCGTGGCTGCGGCTCCTGCCACCGTGTCTGGCGGGCAAACGGACGAAAGCCCCGGCATCCCGTTCGACGCGCAGGAAATCACCGGCATGCCCGGCTACTGGTGGCGGCTGGAGCCGCCACGCGAGGGCGCCCGCGACGACGTTGAGCACATCACCGTGGGCTACGGCAGCGAGCAGATCGGCCACGGGCACGGCCCCAACGGTTGGGACGGCAAGACCAAGTGGACGGTCGCGGTCGGGACTGACTACATGCCCGGGGAGCGCACTCCCTTCGCGAGCGCCAAGAAGATCGCCGAACGCCATCAGGCCCTGCAGGAAGCCGCTCAGCTCACCGGTCCCCGGCCCGCGGAAACCGTGTGGATCCGCCACGACCGCGAGCACGGCGGGGAGAACCGTACGTGGGTGTTCGGTGTCGCCGACACCGACAAGGACGCCCTGGCCGCCCTGGAGGCGGAGGACTTCATCCGCAAGCCCAGTGCAGGCGCCTGGGTGCAGAACCCGCGCATCCGGCCCGAGACCCGGGCCTACAAGACTGGCCTGTTCGTCCGGCGCATGCTCAAGCACGGCCGCTCCATCGCGGTCCACTACCACCGCGACGGCGCGCCCGCCGACACCACGCTGCCCGAACTCGACGTCACCCGGCGCAGCGAACTCGACGCGCTCACCGAGGAGGAGCGCAGGGACTGGAGCCCGATCGAGTTCCAGGCAGGAGACCAGGTCCTCCTCAAGGGCTTGCACAGTTGGTGGCACACCGTCACCGACGTCCAGCCCGGACAGCTCACCGTCGAGCTGGAGAGCGCCGACTACGGCGACGTCCTGGCCCGCCGTCGCGGCCAGGACCTGCTCACCGCCGCCGACCCGGTTGGTGAGATCACCACCGCCCGCCCCGGCACGCGCAACCTGCGGGGCGAGTCTCCCGAGGTCCTGGAAGCCGAAGAGGCTCGCCTGAAGCTGCCGTTGGCCGACACCGCGCACGCTCCCTTCGTTGAAGCCCGCCGCGCCCAGGTCACCACCGAGCGGGAGCGGGTCTCGGGCAACCTCGCGGCCATGGAGAAGCGGCGTGCCCGCCTCCAGGCGGTCCTCGGCAACCCCAAGGCGCTCAAGGAACACGGCGGGAAGCTCCTGGCCAACGAGTGGGGCGAACCGCTCGGCGCCGTCGTCAAGAGGGAGTCCATCGAGAACCTGCCGCGCCTGCCCAGCGCGTACAAGTTCTGGTTCATCGACCTGGACGGCAACCCCCTTATCCCCTTGGAGCGCAAGGGCGATGCCCAGGGCGACGCGATCCGCCGTGAGGACCGGCTGAGCGGCAACGCGCCGGCCGGCTGGCGGCGCAGCTATTGGTCTCAGGTCGAGCCCGGCACCGTCATCCGCTTGCCCGAGTCCCCTGAGAAGGGACTCTCGCCGGAGAACTGGTCCCAGCCGCTCACCCTGACCGGCATGCACCGCGGTGCCGACGGCTCCCTAACCGTCGAGGGCACCCGCGACGGGCGCCTCGTCCGGCACGAGTTCAACCGGGTCCACGCCCTGCCGGGCCCGCTGCGGGAGGCGGTCGGACAGTGGGCGGTGCGCCCCGAAACCGTCGTCGCCCGCGCCGCCCGCCCCGCGCTGATCGAGGCCCTGCGGCACACCCACACCAACATTGTGCTCCCCGGCAGCAGCCTCGAGCTCACCGACGCGCTGGACGCCGTCCGCAACGCACTGGCCGCGCTCTACGCACGTCCCACCCCGATTTCCGCCCTGCGCCGGCAGATCGCGGACGCCCGGGATGCTGCCGCCCGCCTGGCGGCCGACGCCGAGCGGACCGGATGGCCCGAGGTGGCCCAGCGGGCCCAGGCAGCCCACGCGGTGGCCCAGCAGTGGGCCGACGCCTTCGAGGACGTCGAGACCTCCGCCCAGCAACTGCAGGGGATCAGCACCGCCCCGGCACCGGAGGCGGAGCCCGCCCCGGAGCCTGCGGCAGTCGCACCCTCCGCAGCCCCGCCGTCCGCCGAGCAGACGCCGGTCGGCCGGTCCTGGACGCAGATGCGCCCCGAGGACTTCGACAGCGCCCCGGCTCCCGCCGCACAGGACAGCGGGGCAGTGCCGGAAGGCCAGCTGAACCTCGACACCTCCGACGCCGGCCTCCCGCGCGAGGACAACCAGCCCGAGAGCGAGGCCGCACCGGCCGACGGCGTCTCCGAGACAACCGCACAGGAGCTGACCCAGCCGGACGAGCCGGCCGCCCGCACCGCCCCGGCTCAGGAGCAGGCGGACGACAAGCCGGTCTCGGTCTATGACGCCATGCGGCTCGGCGGCCAAGAGGTAGCCCGTGCCCTGCTCGCACGCGTCACAGTCGGCGAACTTGCGGCCGACGGCCAGTTCCTGCGTGCCCCGGTGCTGCTGGACGGTGAGGCCATCGGCTCCGTCGTCACCCGCCCCGACGGCGGATACGCTGCCACCACCATCGAGAACTGGACGACGAGGCATCCGTTCGAGACCGTGGCCGGCGCCGTCGCCCAGGTTGTCCAGTCCTACGACGAGTGGGTGGCCACCGGCCAGGAGCGCCAGGACCGCGCCCGCGCACTCGGCCTCGACCAGCCGCCCGCCGTAGCAGAGGGCGAACTGCCTGAGAACGCCGTACCCGTGCCCGGCTACCCGGGATACCACCAGGTCAGTGCCTACCCCGGCACCGTGGTGTACGGACCGGGCAACAGGAAGATCGGCTCGGTCGAGAACCGCACTTACAACCAGGGCAAGCACAAGACCCTGTACGGCGAGGACAGCCCCATCAAGGGCCAGGACACCATCGAGGGTTCCGTCCGTCACCTGGTGCAGGTGCACGCCGAACTCAACGACGTGCCCGACAACCAGACGTGGCTGAACGTGTGGATCGAGCACCACCCCGACCACACCAACGTATGGGGAGCCTCTGAGCAGTACCGCGAGCTCGTCTCCGCGCTCGAAGTCGCCGGCGGCCCGCGCGGCTTCAACCGGCGCAACGGGGTGGACGTCGCGCACCGTCAGCACGGCACGTCCCAGCACAGCATGCCGAAGAACCTGACGTACGAGACCCGCACCGAAAAGGTCAACGCGTTGCGGGCGATGCTGTCGGCTCGCGGCCGCGACATACCCGTCTTCGAGAGCCTTGAGGCCAAGCAGGAAGCCGAAGCCGCCGACAGGGCACAGACGGCTGCCCCGGCCCCCACGGCACTTGGACACGCGGCCGGCGCCAGTGAGGAGGACGGTGCGGCACCGACGGCGCAGAGGGAGCGCCCCGCCCCGGTGCGCGGGCCCTCTGGCCAGACGCCCCAGGACGAGGCTGCGCACGGCATGGCGATCGAGGCGATGGACATCGACGACCTCGACGAGACCCTCGATGCGCTCAGGGACGCCACCGATCCGCTGTCGCTGGCCTACCGGCTGCGCGCCGAACGGCGCCGCTGGGCCCTGCTGCGCCAGGAGGCCGAAGACTGGGTCCCGCAGCCGGAGTACGACGCCGAGGGCAACCTGGTCGAGCCGTCCCGTGGGCAGATCCTGCGTGAGCGGGCCGACGGCTACCGGCTCAACCCCAACGAGGCCCAGGGCGCCGTCACCAGCGTGGACGACCTGCCACCCGCGAAGCCCGGCGGGTACAGCGATGCCCGGTGGGCGGAGATCGTCGCGGCCGCCGCAGCGGCGGAAGAATTCCCGCCCACCGCTGAGCAGGACATCATCATCGAGGCCGCGGCCCGGCGCGGCCTGGACCTGCGGGTGATGGCCCTGGCCGGCACCGGCAAGTCCACCACCTTGAAGATGCTGTCGCGGCGCATGCCCGACAAGCGCATCCTGTACCTCGCCTTCAACCGGTCGGTCGCCGACGAAGCGATCGAGGCCCAGCAGCGCGGCGAGTACAGCGACAACCTCACCCCGACCACCGCGAACGCCTACGCCAACAGCATGGTCGACGAGGCCCTGCTGACCCGGCTGAACTGGCCGAAGCTCAACGAGCAGCAGATCGCCGACCGGATGCGCTGGCGCTCCCGGATCCCGGCCGGAGGCGAGTCGCTGACCCCGCAGCGTGCCGCCTACCTGGCCAATCGGCTGCTGTCGGAATGGGTGAAGTCCGCAGACAACGACTTCGCCGTCCACCACCTGCCGGACGGCATCTCGCACAACCGGGATGAGATCTTCGCCGCGATCCGGCCCCTCGCCGAGGAGATGTGGGACAACCTCACCGATCCGAAGGCCATCGACAAGGACCGCGACCTCCCGCTGTCCTTCGACCACACCGTCAAGATGTGGGCGCTCTCCGGCCGGGTCCCCGACACCGACGTGCTGATGTGGGACGAAGCACAGGACGTCAACCCGGTCATGGAGTCGATCGTCGCCAACGTCCGCGAAGCCGGCATCCAGGTCGTGGCGGTCGGCGACAGCAACCAGGCCATCTACGGCTTCCGCGGAGCGACCGACGCCCTGGGACGCCTGCCCGCGGACGCGACCGCCACGCTCACCCAGACCTTCCGGTTCGGCGATGCCGTCGCCGACATCGGCAACCGCTTCCTGCGCCTGGGAGGCACCCGCATGCGGCTGGCGGGCTGGGACCACAAGTCCTCCCGCCTCGAAGAGATCGACGCCGGCGACGAGACGATGCTCATCGCCCGCACCAACGCGGGCGTGGTCCTCGGCGCCGTCGAAGGCCTGCGGGCGGGCCGCAAGGTCGCAGTGTCCGGGGGACTGGCTGACCTGCGTAAGTTCCTCGAAGCCGCGGAAGCCCTGCGCGAGGGTGAGCGCACCAACCATCAGGAACTGGCCCGCTTCAACGGCATGGCCTGGGACGAAATCCTGGAGACCGCCGAGAGCGAGCCCGAGCTCAAGCAGCTCGACTCCATGTTCAAGCTGATGGAGCGGCACAGCGAAGAGCTCGACGCGCTGCTGGAGTCCGTGCGGATGCCGCGCCCCTTCGTCGAGGACGACGGCGAGCGCCTTCACGTCAAATTCGCCCACGGAGACGGCAACTTCCGGACCACGAAGGAGTGGCTCAAGAGCAAGGGCGTCGGCTTCGGATGGGACGGCGACGCCAAGCGGTGGACCTTCCCGCCGCCCAGGAAGCCCGCCACCTCCGCGACCGAGACCCAGCGCCGCCAGCTGCGCGAGCGGGTCGAGCAGTACATCACCGACCACTACACCGCCCCCGCCAGCGACAACGGCGGGCAGGTCGTCGACCAGTCCGCGCCGCATGACCTCCTGGTGTCCACCGCGCACAAGGCTAAGGGCATGGAGTCGCCGCGCGTCCGGATCGCCAGCGACTTCAGGGGCCCCAAAGAGAGCGCCAGCGGCGGCATCGACTGGGACACAATTCCCGAGGACGAGGAACTGCGCCTGGCCTACGTCGCGGTCACCCGCGCCACCGACATCCTGGATGCCGGCTCGCTCGGCTGGATCTTCGACGTCACCCGCGACGACGACCCGATGCAGGAGCCGGACGGCATCTACCGGCGCGCATGGCAGGTCGACGACTTCCAGCCCGGCAACCGCCTCACCTTCTGGAGCGAGGACGGAGAGAGTCTCCTCGACGGTCATGTCGCGGAGATCGACGGCACCGCGCTGATCGTCCGCACCGAGGACGGCAGCGCCCAGACGGTCGTCACCGGTCAGATCGTCCGCCGTGACGGGCAGGACCGCCCTCTGCTGCCCGTGGCCAGCGACGAGGAACTGGACGAGGCGCTGGCCAGCGGATTCGTGCCGCTGACGGCACCGAGCCCGAACGGCGCGGCCTCACCGGACCCGCAGATCTCACCCCGTCCTGCCGCCGCGCCCAGCGCCGGTGACCAGGCACCGCAGGCACCGAACACGCCGTCCTCCGCAGACGGCATCGTGGAGGAAGCCGCCGTGAACACACCGGACGCGACCGAGCAGCAAGCTCAGAATGCGCCCAACACTGCAGACGGCACGACGCAGACGGCCCCTGACCGGGAGACGTTCACCGCGCTCAAGCCGCCCGAGACCAGTGCCCTGACCCGGGCGGACGGCACCCTGTGGTGGGGCGGCCGGGCAGCCGGACGCAACAAGGCGATCACACAACCGATCCTCGTCCGGCTGAAGTTTGGGCCGCGTGGAGTCGTCGACGTCGAGGACGCCGTCACCGGAAAGCACGTCGACCGCATCCGCACCGGAACGCCGTTCTTCGCCGCCGCCCCGCTCCTCAACGAGCAGCAGGAGCCGTCCACCGCCGTGGAGGCCGGCCAGGACGCCACCGTCGACGGTGAGCAGGCCCCCGCAGCGGCGCCCGCCGCCACCGATGACGCGGCCCCAGCGGCCGAGGCCACGGCCCCCGCTGCGGCGGCGCCGTCGTACAAGGTGATCGCCCAGGCCACGGACGCCGGCCGTCGCTGGGCCGTCGTGGACCGCACAAGCGGAGACGTCGTCTGGATCCGCAACCAGGACCAGGACCCCGCCGAAGCCGTCTTCGCGGCCAAGGAAGACGCCGACCGCATACGCCAGCGTCTCGGCAGCGAGCCCGGCCTGCGTGTCCCCGCCCCCCAGGCGGCAACCCTCGCCCCGGACACCAGCAGCGCGCAGCGGCATGAGGCGGGCCCGGCCCTCGCTCCGGTTCTGGGCAAGGTCATCGCCAAGGACACCCGCGGCACCGACCAGCTGGTAAAGGTCCAGGTCGGCGACGAAGCCAGCGGCCTGCGGGTCTACGTCGCCTGGAACCCCGTCGGCGCCGACCAGGTCCAACTCCACCAGTCGGTCTACCTCTCCGGAACCCTGGGCGCGGAGACCGCCTTCCACGGACGGCTCGAAACCTCCGTCGAGGGCGGCACGGTGGAAGGCGAAGCCGCCGCCCACGACCGCCGCAACCTCACCCAGCCCGCCCCCGAGGGCTGGATTCCCGCCGACCCGAGCGCCTCTCCCACCCTCGACGTGGGCCAGCAGGTCCGCATCCTCGACCCGCACCACCCTGCGCACGCAGTCGGCCAGCCTGTCACGCAGCAGCTGTACAGCACGGTCACCGTGGAGCTGGCCGAGGCCGACAACAGCTCGTACGCCGGAACCAGCGCGGACGGCCGCGTCCTGGTCTTCTCCCGCGACCAGGTCGTCGCAGTACCGGGCGACGGCACAGCCCAGCCGCAGCAGACCGCCCCGACTCCGGCGCCAGTCGCCGAGCAGGATGCCGTCGCACGAGGCGTTTCCGCCGCCCTCCTCGCCAAGCTGCGAGAAGTCCCCTACGCCCAGCGGGCCGGCCGGTGGACGGCCGCCGACCTCGAGCCGCGCCCGGACGGCACCCGAGTCGAAGTCCTGCTGCGCAAGAGTGGCGAGTGGGCCCAGGCCGTCGAGGTCGGACCGCACACCCTGCGCGACGAGCGCGGCCACTTCCACGGGTTCGAAGAGGTACTGGCCTGGCGGGACGCCACCCAGCTCGTCACCCTCCAGGACCGCCCCGAGCGCGCCCCCCGCCCGGGTGCGGTGGCACCCGTGCTGGTGCAGGACCGCACGCCCAAGCCACCGCTGTTCTCCAGCCCGCCGCAGGGCTTGAAGTCCGCCGAGCTCGAGAGCCGGGCCACCGCCCTGGACCAGTGGCTCAACGCGTACGCGGCACAGGGCGACAGCGCAGACAGTGTCCGCGCCGTCGAGCTGCGCGACGCCCTGCGTGCCGAGCTGGAGCAGCGCCGCCTGCGCCAGGTGGATGCCGAACAGCTCGGCGGCATGGACGCCTTCCGCCAGGACCTGGCCGACCTCACCCTGGAGGCGGCCGATCCCGGCGGCGCCCGGGGCATCCTGCGCAACGGCACCCGGCTCGGCACCGTTGTGGCGAGCGCCGCGGGCCACCACTTCGTCCCGGACGGCCAACTGGCCCTGGCCGAGGGCACCGCCTACGCCAGCCCCGAAGGTGCCGCGGTCGCGCTCAGCCGCTTCCTCGCCGGCGTCCCCGAGAACCAGCCGCTGAAGGCGCCCGCAGGACCCGCCCCGATTCCGGCGCCGCGCTTCCTCCTCACCCCCGAGGAGAAGAAGGCCGATCCCACGGCCGACTCCAACATGCTGCTCAAGGCCCACCTGAGCAGCGTCGTCCACTACAAGGCCGACCCTGACCAGCGCAGCCAGCAGATGATCGTCGAGCTGTGCCGCAAGCACGGCAAGACCGAAGCCGGAACCCACCTGAGCTCCGGCGGACGACTCGCGATCATCACCGTCGCCCCCGAACGCTACGAAGTGCGGGCACCGGACCGGCTCACCAAGGTCTTCGGACCCTGGGGCGAGCAGATCAAGACCCGCGAGCGGGCCAACCGGATCGCGGACGCCCTGGAGAGCATCCGCGACGAACAGGGCCGCCCCTTCCCCTGGGACATGCCCAACCCCACCCTCCGGGCCCTGCCCATGAAGGCCCTCCACTGGAAGGACCAGCACGGCCACGACATCAAGCAGGCGATCCTGCACGCCCTGGTCACCCAGGGCCTCGACGAGCGGGACCGGCGCTACGCCAAGGAGTACTACCAGAGCACCGGCCGCCGCCTGACCGCGCCTGCTCCCCAGACCACGCCCCGGCCCGCCCCCGAGCTGACCGACCCCTCCATGCCGGCGCCGGGCAACTTCGTGATCACCACCGTGAAGAAGGTCCTCGGCGAAGTGGCAGCAGCCGACGGCACCTTCTGGTGGAAGGGCGAGGTCAACAACCCGCAGGCAACCCAACTGCGCTCCAACCTGGAACCCCTGGACGTCCCAGTCCTGGTGCGGATCGAGGAATCCGCCGATACGAAGGGCGCGAGCATCGGCTGGGTCCGGGTCCTGGACGCCGCCACCGGCAACCAGATCCAGAACATCCGCTCCACCAGCCACGTCATGGTCGCCACCCCGCTGGCCCCCGCGACACCGGGAGGGGAGACGGGCATGGTGCAGCGGCGCTTCGCTTCCCTCGGCCAGGTCCGCACCCACCTGATGGCCGCGAAGATCCCCGGACTGAGCCCCGGGCGCCGCACCGAAGTGCGCAAGCTCGCCAAGGACCGCGAACTGGTGGAGCTCACCGACGACGGCCAGTTCGCCATCCGCCGCAATGGCGAGACCTTCGAGGTGCTCCCCGCCGGCAGCGGCCTGCCCTTCGACGGCCTCCTGCCCGACCTCTACCTCAGCCCCGAAGCCGCCCGCGACCTCGCCGTCACCCCCCAGCCGCTGGAGGGGCTGCCCTCCCTGGAAGAAGCACGCGACTTCGCCGGCCGCCTCACCGAGCTGCGGACCAGCGACGGGGAGCCGATCGACTGGAGCGACCCGCAGCTCGGCGCACGGCTGTCCGCAGGGGAGTTCGTCCACCTCAACCACACGATCCTGGAGGAACGCGCCCACCACGACCGTGCGCACGACAACGCCAACTCCCCCAGCGACGCCATGTGGCAGCTCTTCGAGAACCAGCCCCAGCGCCCCGAGCAGGACACCGACACCATGCGCTGGGCAGACACGCTCACCCCCGGCGACTGGGTCTGGCTGAGGATCAACGACGAGGACAAGGCCTGGGAAGTCATCCAGCGCACCGACACCGAGTTCGGCACCGCAGCGATCACCCTGGACGACGACAGCACCTGGCACCTGCCCCGCAACCTGCCCGTACAGCACCCGGGTCAGGACACCATCCTCGACGCAGACGGCGAGCCCATCGGCCTGCGCCTGGACGCCGCCTTCGTCCTCAACGACGACGTCATCGAGTTCGCCCTCGATGCCGACGGGACACCGCTCGCGCCGAGCGGCGCCGCGGGGACACCCGCCGCCGGCACTCTTCGGATCCGCGGCCGCGCCATGGTGACCCACAACCACCCTCATGGCGGCGGCGAGCGGACGTACTTGATGGACGCCACCATCGTCAACGGGGCGGACATCCAGCCGGCCTCGGTCGAATTGAAGGCCACGGCCTTCGAACTGCCCGAAACGGTCTACCGACTCTCCCTGCGGGCTCCGCTCGCACCGCAAGAGGCACAGCCGCGACCCACCGCTCTGGCCCGGCCGACTGCTCAGCCGCGCACCACACCCGAGCCGGAAGCAGAAACCGGGCCGGACCTGGACGCGGAACTGGAGGCGGAGCTGACCGACGAGCTCAAGGCTGAGCTGGCCTCGGAATTCGAAGCTGACGCCGACCATGAGGTTGACTTCGAGGCGGAGCTCGCAGCTGTGCTGGGACTGGCAGCCGAGCTCGAGAACGAGGCCAGTGCAGATCTGGAGACCGACCTGGAGTCGGAGCACGAGCCGGTGGCCGACCCGGAGATCGAAGCCGACGACCTGGAGTCCGAGCACGAAACGGATCTCGAACCGGAAACCGAGACGGAACCTGAGCTGCACGAGGAAGCCGAGCCGGAGCCGGAGCTGCAAGAGGAAGCCGAGGCGAAGAACGTCACGGAGCTGCCCACCAGGCTGTCCGAGGGCGAACAACTACGCCGCGACCTGCTGCGCCTGCTCCACGCCCCGGACGCACCCACAACGCCCACCGAGCACGCGATCGTCGGTGGCGCGCCGATGTACGTCCGGGTCACACAGAGTCCCCGGCACGGGCAGGTCGTGCAGTTCGGATTCGATCCAAACGCCCCCCGCGCAGCAGCGCAGTTCACAGCCGCAGAGCTCGAAGGCGCCACGGGAGAGCAGGTGCTGCGCGGCGTGCTGGCCCGCCTTCCCGCATCCCAGCGCCAGCCGAGCCCGAAGGATCCTGGGCCCATCGTCCCCAACCGGCTGCGCGAGGACCTCCTGAAGCTCATGGACGACCCGCACGCGCCCAGCGTGCCCACACTCCAGAACACCATGAGCGCCCTGAATCTGTACGTCGCGGTGACCGGTCACCCGCAGCACGGGAACGTGCTGCGCTTCGGGTTCGACGCGAAGGCCGCGCCTGCCGGGCTCTTCACTCGAGACGACCTCCACGGTGCCACCAGCGCCAAGCTGGTCCAGATCGTGGAGCGTTACGGGGAGGCATTCGTTCAAGATCGCCTAAACGCTGACCGTGCACGCCAGCTCCGCGACCGTCTGCAGGCCGGAGCCCGCCAACGGCAGATACCCCAGCCGTCCTCCATCACCGCGCTCTCCGGACGACCGCAGCAGCCGCGCCCCGACGAGCCGGGACGCCCGGTCGCACCGACCGCCTCCCCGAACCGGTGACCGAGGGCACGGACCGCCTGGGGGGAGCGGCCACGAGATTTCTGCGCCGCGAATCCCCCCAGGCGGGAGCGCCGCAGGGAGGCCGCGCCCTCGAACACCCGTGATCCCTAGCGTCGAAAGGCACTTGATCTGTCCCAGGGACTGCAGGCGGCCCGGCCGCCACCCGTGATCTTCAACGAGGTGACGAATTGGCCACCGCCCCGGAGGAATTCCCGATCCCGCCCCGCAGCGCAGAGGGCGGCTGGGGAGACCAGGACGCCCCCTCCGCGCTTGATTCTGCCGCTGACGGATGGACGGAAGCGGACGACGCACCCCGGGTCCTTCCACCCGACGCAGGGTGGGCCACGGAGGAGGAACCGCCGTCGGGGCTGGCTGTGCCCGGTGAGGCCCAGGGCTGGTCTGCCGCGGACGATGCTCCCCGGGTGCTCGCCCCAGAACAGGCTGCCGAGGGAACTGCCGCGCCCCCCACGGTGGGCCGTGAAAGTGGCTGGTGGGGAGACGAAGACGCCCCCTCCGCCCTCAGCCTGGGAGACGCGGGATGGGCAAGCCACGAGGACGCCCCGCGCGTGATGGACACGGCTGCGTCGCAGCCGGCATCTCCTACTGCGGGCGAACCGGTTGGTTGGGCAGCGGCCGAGGAACCGCCGTCGGGACTGGCGCCTGTTGACGCGGGTCCGGGCTGGTCCGCAACCGACGATGCCCCCCGGGTGCTCGCCCCTGAACTGACCGCCGAAGGAGCGACCGGGCCTGCCGTGGGCACGACCGCTGCCGAGGCATGGGGCCAGGAGGACGCGCCCTCCGCTCTTGATGCTGTCGCGGAGGGATGGGCGAGCCACGAGGACGCCCCGCGCGTCCTGGACGCATCTGCAGCAGCGCCGGTTTCCCCGAGCGCACCTGATCCACGGTGGACGGCGGAGGGAGAAGTGCCGTCGGGCTTGACCCTTCCCGACGCGGCCCCCGGCTGGTCCGCAACCGACGACGCTCCCCGGGTGCTCGCCCCTGAACTGACCGCCGAAGGAGCGACCGGGCCTGCCGTGGGCACGACCGCTGCCGAGGCATGGGGCCAGGAGGACGCGCCCTCCGCTCTTGATGCTGTCGCGGAGGGATGGGCGAGCCACGAGGACGCCCCGCGCGCCCTGGACATGTCCGAGGCGCCGCTGTCGCCTCTGACCGCGCCGGGAACCGGCTGGACGGCGGCCGAGGAACCGCCGTCGGGACTGGCGCCTGTGGACGCGGGTCCGGGCTGGTCTGCCGAGGACGACGCACCTCGCCCGCTGGCCCCCGAGCACGACGCGGAGGGAGCAGTCGGCCTCACCGCCCCGAGCAGCGGGGCCGGCGCATGGGGTGACCAAGACGCCCCCTCGGCCCTCGGCGCGGTGGCCCAAGGGTGGGGGAGCGATGAGGACGCCCCGCGCGTCCTGGACGCATCCGCAGCAGCCCCGGTTTCCCCGAGCGCACCTGATCTACGATGGACGGCGGAGGGAGAAGTGCCGTCGGGCTTGACCCTTCCCGACGCGGCCCCCGGCTGGTCCGCAACCGACGACGCTCCTCGCGTACTGACACCTGAACACGATTCCGCGCGCGGCGACGGGCGCAGAACCGTGCCGAGCCAGGACAGGCGCACCGACTCCCGTACCGCAGCCCAGCCAGACGGCCGTACCGCTGCGGCGGCTCCACGATCCGCCCCGCGGAGTCCCCGGAGCAACGCGGGCCGGAAGGCGGACGCCGATGCCCGCGGCGACCCAGACACCCCCTCTCTCCCGACTGCTCCCGGAGCAGGCAGTGCCCCTTCCGGGAGGACGCCGTCGCAGCCGCCTGCCGCAGCAACCAGCCCGGCAACGGAGGCACCGGCCGCTCTAGCTCCCGACCTCGGCGCGGCATCCACTCAACCTTCCAACCCGGAGATCAGCGAGACAGGCTCCGGGCGCCAAGGCCCGTCGGCCGAAGGCCCCACCGTGCTGCCCGCGTACCCATCTGCCGAGACGTGGGGAGACGAGGACGTTCCCTCCGGGATTCTCGACGGGTCCGAACCGCAAGACGAGCCTGCCTCTGAAGCAGTTGCCCCCGCCGCGCAGGCCTCAGCAGCGTCCGACGAGCCCACAATGACCCCCGGATCGGTACGTGCCGAGGGTGAGAGCGCGGAGGACAGCGCGCCGGTCCCGGACTTCGAGGCGGACACCCCACAGCCAGGTGTCCAGGAGCAGACCACGCTGTTCGCCATGGCACAGCCGGATCCGGACTCCGCCGCTGGCCAGGACGCCACCAACCCGGAGCCGGCAGCCGCCGAACCAGAGGAACCGCTCCCGCGCTACACCCAGGAACGACATCGGGACCTCGCCGACATCGCACGCGGCAACATCACGGAAGTTGACGGCGAGTTCATGCAGCGCGTGCCCCGCCGCTCCGTCCGCCCCGCGAGCTCACCGCAGCGCATCAAGGCCCTCCTGGACGAAGGACTGGCCGAGCGCGTCGGTGCGCAGATTCAGCTCTCCGAGCGCGGGCACGCCTGGTACGCCCGCTACGACCTTCCCGTGCCCGGTGCCCCCCGGGACATCGAGACCGTCGACCAAGCGCCACTGCCACCCATCAACTACGCACCACTGGGTGCCCTTCCGGTGCCCGAGGAGAGCGGGAGGGCCCCACTGCCACCCGCCCCCGCGCCCCTGCGGGACGACTGGCACAAGACCGGCACGCGGACCAAGAAGGAGATCGAGGAAACCTACGCCATGGCGGCCGAGGCTGCCGCGCGGGCCGCTCAGTCGACCGCCCGTGACGTCGCGGACCTCACGGCGGGCCCGGATCGCGCCTACTGGACCTACCAGTATCCGCTGGCCCAGTACGACGAGAACGCCGCAGCCGCTCTCGAGACGCTGACCGACCCCGTCGCCTACGAGTACGCCGCCCGTGCCGTACTGAACCTGCGCGCCGCTCTGGAGGAGGCAGGAAAGGAAGCAGCCGACCACTACGTGAGCAACGTGCGCAACCCGCAGTGGAAGACCGCCAAGGGCGTACAGGCGGACGACGTCCACCGGGTCCGTGTGCGTGGCATCGTCATCACCTACCTCGACGCCGTCCGCGACCACGCAACAAAGTACGGCCTGCACGCTGAGGCGATCCTCAACGTGCTGGAAGACGCGGCCGGTTGGGCGGGAGAGCTGGTCCCGCTCGGCAACAAGCAAGTCAAGTTCCCCCGGCTTCCCGCGGCGGAACATGTGGCCGAAGCCGCTCAGCACGTGGCCAACCAACTGCGGGCCTACGCGCTGGGGGAGACCGACACGGTCGACACCGCGGCCGACCGCCGCGCGACCTGGCGCCCCCTCGAGTCCCGGCCCACCCCACCCGCACCCACCGGTGAGGCACCCGGCCCGGTTCCCGGCAGCGGAACCCAGATCGAAGCACCGGCACAACCCGTCCCGGCTGCGTCCGACCAGGTCCGCTCACCTGCTGGGACGCCCGCGCCCGCACCGGCGCCTGCGGAAGACGGCGGGCCGCTCGAGCCATCGGCTGCAGGGCCGCGAAAGACCACCGCGGAGTCGACGTCCCCCACGCGCGACGGCGCCTCCGGCAGCCAGACGGCAGCACCCTCTGCGGCCGACGCGCGCACCAGCAGCCCGCAGCACAACCACCAGAACAAGGTCGAGCGGGAGCAACCCGCGCGCGGAGAAGAAGCACCGCCGCCGTTGGAGCCGGCACGCACTGACGACGCTGGCGCTCCTGAACCAGCCCCCGACGTCGCTCCGGCCGCCTCGAGCGAGGCCGCGACCGCGGTGGCGCAGGCGCCAGACGAACCGGTCGCGCCCGCGGCCGCCTCTTCCACGGCCACGCCAGATGCGGCCGCAGGACGCACAGCCGACAGCACTCAGGACCCCGGGCGCGCCGCACCTGTGCCGGCCGAGATCACCCCCGCCGCCAGTGAAGCGGACGAGGAGCCACCCGGCGTCGATCACGCCGCCCCGGAAGAGCAGGTCGCGGATGAGGTCGACGACCGGGCGCAGAGCACAGGCCCCGAAATCGGGAGCAGCCCGCACCCCCAACCGGCCGCCGCACGTCAGGAGGGCACCATGGCCACCAGTGCACCGTCGAACTCGTCCGCAGTCGAGCAACCACTCGCCGCCGACCTGCAGGCGGGCACCGAAACTGCCGCGCCCTACCCGGATGCCGCCGCGTACACGGCTGCCCACCAGGCTCTGCTGCGCGAGCTCGACCAGCACGAACAGTGGCTGTCGGACTCCCCGGCTGCCTCCCGGGCAGCAACGGCTCTGACCGACGTCGACACCCTCGGCGTGCCCGGCCTCACCAACTTGCTCGCCTTGCAGACCGTACTGGGCGCGGACGCCGACGACAGCGGCCAACGCGCACAGTTGGCCCAGCGGTTGGGACACCACATCCACTGCGCACAACTGACCCTGGCGAAGATCTTCCATGGGCAGGCGGCGCGGACGACCGACACGGCAAAGCTCCGCGACTTGCACCAGAAGGCATTTCAGGGGCAGTTCATCTCCTTCGTCCAGCAGACCGATGACGGCGAGATGGAGCTCGGCCAGTACATCCAGCGCCGCGCCCAGCAGGTCGCCCCGCAACCCGACGGCACACCTGACTCGACCGAGCCGACGCCCGAAACGGCACAGGAGCCCACCACGATGGCCGTGGACCCCGACGACGACATCCAGATGCCCATATTCGAGCTGCCCGGCGAGATCCTCATGACCGCCGAGGAGGCCGCGCCGCGTCTGCTCGCCCAGGTGCAGGCCCAGCTGACCGGCGGCGCCGCTGAGGTCGCGCTCCTGGCCCACATTCACGGCCGCCCGGTCTACGCGCTGGTGAATCACCAGGCCGAGACGCCCGTGCTCATGCTCGGGCTCACTGCCGTGGACGAAGCAGGCAGCGCGCGGGCCGTCACCCTCCCGGCCGTCGACCTTGACACGGTCGACGCGCAGACGCTGCTGGCCGCGGTGACTGCGTGGATGAGCGCGAATGACGGCGGCGGTCGGTCCGTCCTGGACTACATCCCCACCGCTCCTGGATCAGCCCCGGGCCAGCCGGCACCCGCCGAAGCGCCCCAGGCGACCCCCGGGCCCGCGACCCTCGCACCACCCGCGTCGGCGCCGGACACCGCTGAAGAGGCCGCCGTCCCGCCCGTTCCCGCGGCACAGGGGCCCGTGCCCGCCACCGGGGAGGCAGAGCACAAGGGCTCCGACGGCCCCGCCGCGCAGCCCGCGGCGCCCTCGCCCGCCGCACCGGACCAGGAGGCCGTGACGGAGCCGGAAACGGCAGGGGTTGAAACCGCGGCCGCCGCCACCGAGCCGGACGCCCGGGCGCGCCCGGGCAACGAGCACCAGCAGCAGGACAACACCATGCAGACGGGGCCCACCGCCATCCCAGCCGAACAGCCCGGACCCGCCCCAGCCGACCCTGTCGACCAGCTCACGGCACTGGCCCGCAATGCCCTCACCAACCTCGGTGTCACGCTGGAGGCAACCGGAGTGCTCACCGCCGAGCGGACCGTCGTGATCACTCTGGAGACCAGCGGAGACGCTGATCGTGACCGCGAGCTCGCGGATAATCTCCGCCCCGTCCTGCACGAGGCGGTCCGCCAGCACCCCGACAAGACCCTGGCCGCCTACCGCATCGACTTCCAGCACACCCCCCAGGTAGGCCAAGGCGCCCTGCAGGATGACTCCGGCGCTCAGACCGGTGTGCCGCGCGAGCGGCTGATCGCCGCCAACAGTGCGGCCGCCCAGATCTTCGCCGAGCGGCTGCGCAGCGATCCGAACGCCGAGCTGTCCCGCACCTACCTGACCGACGAACGCCAACTCCCTGCCGAGGTCCAGCAGGAATGGGGCCTGGGCTACGCCCCCAGCGACCGCGGCGCCGGCCGCTGGGACCTGCTGACCCGCGAGCTGATGGCCCAGGGTTTCAGTGAAGCCGAACTCCTTCACGCAGGCCTCGCCACCACCAGCAAGCGCGGCACGCTCATCGACACGTTCACCGACCGCATCATGTTCCCGATCCACGACGAGAACCAGGACATCGTCGGCTTCAGCGGACGGCGCGTCGACCGGCCGGGCGAGACGGAAGAACAGGCCAAGGAACGCGGGGGACCGAAGTATCTCAACACCTCGAACGACGCGGAGCTCTTCAACAAGAGCGAACTCGTCTTCGGCCTCCACCACCCCGCCCAGGCCGAAGCCCTGGCCAGCAGCAGCGGGCCCCGGGTCAGTGTCGAGGGCTACCTCGACGTAATCGCCGTCGCGCGAGCAGCCGCCACCCTGCCGATCGAGCAGCGTCCCGTGGTCGGCGCCCCGATGGGCACCGCGTTCACCGAACGCCAGCTCACCACCCTGCGAGGCCTCGACACCGACAATCCGCGCCCCCACATCATGTTCCTGGATGCGGACGACAGCGGCCGCAAGGTGCTGCTCGACAAGTGGGACCTGCTGGTGAAGGCCGCAGGGCCCACCACGGTGACTGCCGCGCCGGACGCCAAGGACGCGGCGAAGCTGTGGGAAGACGGCATCGACGCCGGCGGTGACGGCGCCGCACCCGTGCTGCACGCCCTGGAGCAGCACCAACCGCTCCTCGACGCCACGGTCGAAGCGGTCCTGATGAAGAACGCCGACGAGAGCGAGCGAGCCAACCACGCCTTCGACTCCACCAGGTTCTTCCCGCGCACCCGGGCCATCGCCGCCGAGGCCGCCCGCTATATCCATGAAGCGGTCCAGGCCGAAGCCCCCGACGGCACGACCGCGCTCGAGCAGGCCGCGCTCAGCTGGGCGAAGCGACTCCACCAGGAGTGGAAGATCCCCGGGCACATGACCGCCACCGCCGTACTCCTCGGCCCCGGCAGGCACCACGAGGACTACGAGAACGAGGTCTACGAGCAGGCCCTGGACCTTCTCGCAGCCGACACCGAGGGCTACTTCGCGGACGACTCCCACGTGCGCAGCCGCCAGTCCGCCGCCGAGGCGACGTCCGTGCCCCCTGCGGCGACCTCACCCGGGGCCGCTGGATCCGAGGCGCCCCGTCCCGGGCAGTGGCCGTCCGGGACCCGCGCCAGCGGCCCCGTCACCGCGCCCAGCCCTCAGCCCGAAGAACCTGCGCCCGAGCAGCAGCCGTTGGTGCTCAGCATGATCTTGCCCTCCCCGGTCGAGGGGCGGCCGGAGGTCGAGTACACCGACCGCACCACCGCGGCGTACGCCCTCCATGCGGCCGTGCACGAACGCCTCGGTCAGCACACCACCGAGAGCCCCGAGCCCAACCGCTTGCCCCAGCCGCTGAAGCTGGGCAGCGTCTACGGCGTCGACCTGAGCACATCCGGCGACGACCAGACGAGCGAGGACCCCACCGTGGTGGTGTGGCTCGGAACGGCCCGGTCCGACTCACTGCGCATGTCGTACAGCCGCTTCACCGACATGACCGGCCCCGAACTGCTCGCCGCCATCGAGTGGCGCGCCGCCCAAGCCGCCGGACTCCTCGGCACCCCCTTGAGCCCGACCTGGCGTACAGCGGTGCGCAGCATCCTGCCGGCCGCATTCCCGGCCCAGCCCACCCCCGCCCAGCTCGCCGACCTCCTCGACACGATCGCCCAGGGCCCCGACGGCAGCGCGGAGCACACCAGGCGCCGCGCCGAACAGGCCCTCTCCGCGTACACGGCCGGACACCCGGACCTGGCCCTGGACGTCCTGGCAGCCGACGATCACATCTGGGTCCTGCGCAACGACGGCTCCTGGACCCAGGAAGAGGCCACCCAGCAGACCTGGGAGGAACTCGACAACCGGTTCAGCCAGGAGGCAGCCGAGCTCACCGACATCAGCCGCGCCGCCGCCGAGCTCCCACCCGCCGACGAGACACCGCTGGCGGCCGATCTCACCGTCGCCCACCACAGTGCGCACGAAGCCCTCGCCGCGCTGCGCCCGTACTCCATCGGCCTGCCCGGCACCATCTACGAGAAGATCACCGACCTGGTGGCCCAGATGGATGCCGGCGAGCCCGCGCTGCGCCGACTGCACGGCCCCGGTGGCGAGCAGCTGATGAACCGGGCCAAGAGGTGCGCCATCCGCATCCTTGAGGGACTCGCCACCGTCGCCTCCAAGATCCGGCTCACCGGTCTGGGCAACCGCCTGGAACGCACCATTGCTCGTCTGCGCGGCCAGGACCCGGACGATCAGACTGTCCCGCGCGCGGTGCGTACCGACCGGCGCATGCAGGACCTCTCCCACATCGAACGCGACCTCGAACGCCGCATGGCATCCCCTGCCACCTCGCTCGCCGAGCGCGGTGAACTCCAGGAACAGTGGATCATCAACCGGGCGCGCTGGCGTGCCCGCTACGAACAGCTCAACGGCCAGCCCCCGGGCGGCGACTTCTTGCCCGACAACGGTCTGGTCGCGGGCGCCCCGCCCGTCCCGAACCTGGTTGCCGCGCACGAACTGCTGCTGGACCGGCTCGCCGACCGCGTCGCCGAACTGCGTGACACCGACCCGCACACCGGCGAGGACGCCAACCCCTACGAGCCCACCGCCGACCTTCTCAACGGTGTGGCCTGGGCCTACCAACAGCGCCTGATCGGGATCGTGCCCACCGGAGTTGACCCGCAAGGCCCCATTCTCCCGGCCCAGTTGCGGCAGGCCGCCCTGACGGTCACCGCCCACCAGAACGCCTCCCCACTCACGCTGCGGCGCACCATGAACGTCACCGCCGAGCGGGCCGACCGGCTCCTACACCGCCTGGAGGAGCAGCAGATTCTCGGCCCCTACCGGGCCGATGCACCGCGCACCGTCCTGGCCCGCGCCGCCGACATCGACACCCTCCTCGCCCGCCCCGCGACCCCGACCGGCCCCCGCACCCCACCCGACTCCGTGCCGAATACGAAGAGCCCCGCCCCCACGCCGGCGGACGCTCCGGAGGCAGCCGTCGACGAGCTCGTCATGACCAGGCTCCGCAAGCTCGTCAGCAAGATCATCGCCGACAAGGAGACGCGCAGCGCGACCGGCGGCGAGCCCGACCCGGCCGATGGCACCGCGCCCGCATCCCGTGTGCGCAAGAACCTGCGCAAATCCGCACACCAGGAAGCCGAGGACAACGCCCTCGCCGCAGGTCATTCCACCTCACTCGCACAAAGCCAGTCCTGACGCGGAGACCCTGATGACGACACCGACCCCACTCCAGACCGAACCGAAGTTGTCCACCAACGTGACCCCGGCCATGAACGCGGAAGCACTCGAACGGTACGCGCGCCTGGTCAACCTCCAGCGCGGCATGCGCAGGGCCCGGGCGCTGGACGACGCGGCCGCGCCTCCCGAGGCGGGTCCCCGCGATCTGGCGGGCCTCGACGCCGCGATGGCCGCCGCGCAGAACAACCAGGCCTACTACTTCAGCCACCCCGACTGGCACGCCATCCGCGACATCCGCCAGCAGGTCGACGACGTCCTGGCGCGCCTCAACCAACAGGCCGAGATCACCCCCCAGACCGCGGTCCAGGCCGCGAAGATCACCACCCTGGCGGCTAGCCTCATCGCCCGCCACGCGGCCAAGGTCAGCGGTCACCTCGACAAGTGGGAGCAGCGCAATACGGCGGGCGGGCAGGCGATGCGCACTCTCACCCGGGTTGCCGAGGACCATGCGGCCCGGGCCTCCGGTCTGGACTCCGTACAAGCCCTGGACAGTCCGCGTCTGCTAATGGCGCACGTCCACAGGCTCAACAGGGAGCTGCGCAGGGCCGAGCCGGACGACCCGGACACGGACCTGGGCCTGGACGACGCGGACGACCCCGAGCTGGAGAGCACCCTGTCCACCGGTGCCAAGGCCGACCCGGAACTGGCCGAGGCCTCCCAGCTGATGACTGCCCTGACCGAGATGGCAGGCCGGGCCCGGCGCGCCGGCCACCGCCTGACCCTCGACGTGCGCCTGCACGGCATGGTGGAGACCGCTCAGCTCCGCGGCTTCGAGATGATCTCGGGGATCGCGCGGGCCGTCATGCGGCGCTACGACGACCAGGGACAGGGCACCTCCGGGCGCCGCAACATCGCCGCCATGGTCTTCCACTACGCAGAGCAGCGTCTGGAGCGCATGCGCGGCTCCCTCGGCGCGGAAGAGCAGCGGGACTTCGGCCACTACGAGGAGCAGCCGCCCGAGCGGTACATGGACACTCTCTTCGAGGAGTCGCGTACCGTGGGTCAAGAACTGCGCGCGAAGAATCTGCGGCCTCAGGACCGCCCGGAGCTGCAGATCCGCTTCCTTCTCGCTCAGAAGGAGATCGCCGCTGCGGGAGCCGATGGAGACCAGGAGTGGGGCACCCAGGCGGTCTTTCCTCCCAGCGATTTCGTAGCCGGCCTGCAGACCGACAATCCGGTCGAGACCCGCCTTGCGCTCATCAAGGCGCTGCGCCGCCAGGTGGACACCAACCCCTTCGACCGCAACGCCCAGTTCCTCAACAAGGTCGCCGACCGCCTCGCCCAGGAGATCGCCGGGCCGCCCGAGCTCACCGCCCAGGCCCTGGAAGCGGAGCTCAACGCCGACCAGGTCCGCGCGGTGGCCGCGCACATAGTCGAGCAGGGCACAGTCGCCTCGCCGCTTGTGCTGAGCGAGATCACCGAGCTGAACCTCACCCACGCGCAGGCCGAGCGGGCCCTAGCCGTGCTCCAGACCCTCAACGTCGTCGGCCCCCCCAACGGCCTCAAGCCGCGCGAGACCCTCACCGTCTCCCGCAACGACTTGCCTGGCCAACTGGAGTTGCTCGAGCAGCGCCTGCCGAATCTGCTCGAACTCCAAAAGGGCGCCGAGGCCATCTCCGCATCCGCAGCGCCCGAGGCACCGGCGCCGGCACCGGTTGTGCAGCCGGAAGCCACCCCGGCGCCCGAAGCCGCCGCCCCCGCGCCGGCCGAGCCGGAGCAGAAGCAGGCACCGGCCGCACCCACGCCATCCGCGCCCGCAGAGCCGGCCCCTGCGACGGCAGTGCCCGAACTGCCGCGCCGGGACCGCACGGCCGAGCGGCGGCACCCGGGCAACCTCACGGCCCGCCCCACCCCTCAGGCGGAGGCCCCGAGCGACCAGGACATCGCCAAGCTGTTCGAGGGCCAGGAAGGCCGGGTTCTCGAGGCGAGCCAGAAGCTGATGGCCGGGACCGAAGCCCGCGCCGCCGCCCACCCGGCACCCCCCGAGAGCGCGCCGGCCAAGGCCGCCAGCGTGGACGAGGCGCAGCACAACGCCCAGCAGGCCCAGCAGAACGTCGGCGTAGGCGTGCGCTGACCGACCCACCCACCCCCGCACGAGAGGACGCACCGCATGGACGAGGTACGGCTCGAGGAGCTCCGACGGCTGGCGAGGCTGCGCGAGCAGCAGGATGAAGAACGCCGAACGAGGAAGATCGCGGCGGATCTGCGTCTGCAGCAGCAGGAACGCCAAGCCCAAGACGAGGCGCATCAAGCCGCGGCGTCTCCCGCCGAGGAGCAGCACTACACGCGGCTGCCCGGCCCCACCTACACCGGGATCCGGTGACCGGGGTGGCCCGGGCCGACGCCGCAGGCCCGGGCCGCCCCCGTCGCGCATGCAGCCGGATCAGGCGCGGCCCCCGCTCGACACCCAGCGCGCGATGCCCTCATAGGCGTCCAGCGTCCGCGTGTGGTGCGGGCCGAGCAGTTCGCGCAGCTCCTCGCCGAGATGCTGGAACAGCGTGATGGCGGCGCGCGCATCGCCGCACCGCCCGGTCAGGTCAGCCACCACCATCCACTGGGCGATTACCTCCGGATGGCTGGTGGCGTCGTGCTGGCACAGCAGTTCGTCCAGGCGCTGCCGGGCAGCACGAAGATCCTCCTCAGTCGCCGCCGCGTCTTCGGGGGCCGCGCTCTGCGCGGGCCCGGCCTCGGGCCGGTCCGGGAGCGGGCCACAGAGTGCCGGCTCTCCGGCGTCGATCACGGAGCGCAGAGCCTCCGCAACATCTCCCAAGTCGAATGAGGAGTCCTTGGCGATCACGGTCTGGAGGCTCTCGACCTCGGTCAGCAGGAGGGTGAGACGGCCGAGCACCGGCCCTTCGCGGCGCAGAACCCTCTGCGTCAGGTCCGGCCAGTCGTCCCGACAGGCGAAGGAGACGCGGGCCGGTGTCCCGTCGGCACCGGTGTGCACCACCAACGGCGACAATCCCGTGGGACGCGGACGCAGAAACTGCCGCGCGGCGCGCTCGACAGGCGGCCACCAACTAGCCCGTTCCGTGCGCCGGGGCGCCACAGCCTCATCCTCCAGGACGGTGGCGTCCGCGAAGACGAGCCGAGGCCAGGAGCGGACCGCCTCACGGGCCTCGTACTGGTCGAACCAGACCTGGATCACCGCGCCGTGCAGAGCGTTGGCATCTCGGACACCGGTATCCATGCGCAGCGCGGCGCGGACCTCCCGCACGAGGTGGTCTGCCGCTGGGTCCTGCTCCATGAGATCTCACCTTTCCAGGGTTGAGGACGGTAACGAACGCGCCCGGTCGGTGGCCGGGCACGAGAGAGTTCGGCCACTGCCGTCAGCCAGGGCAGCGCCACAATCGGGAGAGGCGGCTACCCCCGCCCCGGCAACGGGCCAGAGAGCACGGACCGGGCAGCACCGTGCCTCGATCGGGTGGGCAACATGCGTTCGGGCCGAACGCAGGGCAGCGCGGCGCTACTCTCGGCGGGCACGGCCCGGGTGGACCGTGCCAGGGGCGTAGGGAGGGGCTGCTCGTGAGGTCCGGTGCGTCGGCGATGACAGCGGCGGACGGCGGCACGGCCGCAGCTGCTTCCGCGAGGCCCGCTGCACAGCCGGGAGAACTCGCCGCCTGCGCCGCGGTGTTCATCCCCTCGGACCCCCCGCGCACAAGCCAGGTCGCGTTCTGGCGCCCCGACGGCCTGCCGGTCCCGGCGGCCGCCGACCGGCTGACGGTGGTGCGCCCCCACGGGGTGTCGGTCCGTCGCCGGGTGGTCGAGGCCCGCCTGATGCCGGTGCAGGACGCACTCGCCCTTCTCCTCGACGCCCGGCGCACGCCAGGAGCCGATCCGGCGTCCGCCTTCTGGGGGGCGGCCGCAGTCGTGGCCCTGCAGCTGATCGGCCGGGGCCGGCTCCTGCCCGGCATCAGCCCCAGCGGCTTCGACGCCTGGCGGATCGGTCCACTGGACCGCGACGATGTGGTGCGCGTACAGGAGCTGGCAGCCGCCATGCCCCCCGAGGCTCGCGCCGAACCGCTGCCCGGCGACGGCCCCCTGGAGCTGCCCCAGGCAGAGCCGCTGGTGAGGGCCTTTCTGAACGCCGTCGCCGATGCGCTGGCACGCACCCCCGCGGGCACGGTGGCCGTGGGGGAGGAGACCTGGACCGCGCACGCGCCGCACACGGTGACCGGGCCGCCGCTGGAGTGGGCCCAGGACCTCGCCGCCGGGTTGGACGCGGGTGTCGGCATTTCCCTTCGCATCGAGCTTCCGCGCCCCGACCTGACGGCGGGCGGCTGGAACATGGTCGCCGAGGAGCGGCTGGCGGCGGTCGTCCAGGTTCATCACCTGGCCGACGGCTCCCTCGCCGACGCGGAAGACATCTGGTCCGGCCGGGCCACGGAGTGCCTGTCCGCCCCGGACGTACGCGCCCAGGCACTCCTGGTGCTGCGCCGGGCCGCTCGGGCCTGGCCTCCGATGGGCCGTCTGTTGGACATGGCCGCCCCGACCGCCCTGGAACTGTCCGACGACGAGGTCAGTGACCTGCTCGGCGACGCGGCACAGACCTTGGCGGCTGCGGGCATCCCCGTCCACTGGCCCAAGGAACTGGCCAGAGAACTCCTTGCCCGCGCCCTCGTCGAACCGGCCGAGAAAATGGCATCCGATCTTCCGTCGCTGCTGTCGGCCGAAGCGCTGTTGTCCTTTCGCTGGCAGTTCACCCTCGGCGGCCGGGAGCTCGATCAAGCCGAACTCGACCGGATCGCCGAGACCACCCGTCCCCTGGTGCGGCTCCGCGACCAATGGGTGGTGATCGACCCGCGCCTCCTGGCCCGCGCCCGCGACCGAGAAACCCGCGAACTCACACCCCTCGAAGCTCTCGGCACCGTGCTGGCCGGCAGCGCGGACATCGCGGGCGAGCGCGTGCCTGTGGCCGCGCGAGGCTGGCTCGCTGACCTCACCGAGCGCCTCGCTGACCCCGAGGCGACTGCCCGCCGCACCCCGCTCCCTGCCCCGGCGGCGCTGGCCGCGACCTTGCGCGACTACCAGGTGCGCGGTCTGACCTGGCTCAACCAGATGACGTCGCTCGGACTCGGCGGCTGCCTCGCCGACGACATGGGCCTCGGCAAGACGATCACCCTCATCGCCCTGCACCTGCACCGGGTGAGCATTCCGGGCCTGGCGGGGCCGACTCTTGTGGTCTGCCCCACCTCGCTGATGGGCAACTGGCAGCGGGAGATCGAACGGTTCGCGCCCGGCACCACGGTGCGGCGCTACCACGGCACCAAGCGCAGCCTCGACGACCTCGACACCGACACCGGCTTCGTTCTGACCACCTACGCCACCATGCGCCTGCGCCAGGCCGAACTCGCCGAACCCGTCTGGGGCATGGTGGTGGCCGACGAAGCCCAGCACGTAAAGAACCCATACTCGGCGACTGCGAAGGCCCTGCGCACCCTGACCACCCGCGCCCGCATCGCGCTCACCGGCACCCCCGTGGAGAACAACCTCTCGGAACTGTGGGCGCTGCTCGACTGGACCACTCCCGGACTGCTCGGCCCGCTGCGCACCTTCCGTGCCGAATACGCGCGCGGGGCGGAGAGCGGTGAGGACCCCGAAGCTGCCGGCCGTCTGGCTGCGCTGGTTGCCCCGTTCCTGTTGCGCCGCAAGAAGTCCGACCCCGGCATCGCGCCCGAACTGCCACCGAAGACCGAGACCGACCACCCGGTCAGCCTGACCAAGGAGCAGGTCGGACTGTACGAGGCGCAGGTCCGCGAGACCATGGTCCAGATCGAGCAGAGCGACGGAATGGCACGTCGCGGCCTGGTCCTCAAGCTCCTCGCGGCGCTGAAACAGATTGCCAACCACCCGGCGCAGTTCCTCAAGGAGGACAAACCCGGCAGGACGGCGGGCCGCTCCGGGAAGCTCGACCTGCTCGATGAGCTCCTGGACACCATCCTCGCCGAGCAGGAAGCCGCCCTGGTCTTCACCCAGTACGTCGGCATGGGCGATCTCATCGCCCACCACCTCACCCGCCGTGGCATCCCGGTCCAGTTCCTGCACGGTGCCACCTCCGTCGCCCAGCGCGAGGAGATGGTGCGCCGCTTCCAGGACGGGCAGGCCCCGGTCTTCCTGCTCTCCTTGAAGGCCGCCGGGACCGGCCTCAACCTCACCCGCGCCGGGCACGTCATCCACTTCGACCGGTGGTGGAACCCGGCCGTGGAGGAACAGGCCACCGACCGCGCCTACCGGATCGGGCAGACCCGACCCGTCCAGGTCCACCGGCTGATCGCCGAAGGGACGGTCGAGGATCGGATCGCCGAACTCCTGCATGCGAAACGCGCGTTGGCGGACGCCGTACTCGGGGGCGGGGAGACAGCCTTTACCGAGCTGAGCGACGCCGAGCTCGCCGATTTCGTGCAGCTGCGGGCGGTGCGCCGATGAGTCACACCCCTGAAAGCGGCCGTGACCGCCACCGCGTCTTCGCCCCACTGCCCTCCGCCCGCGGCCGCCGTTCATTCGCCGACACCTGGTGGGGCAACGCCTGGGTCTCCGCCTTGGAGGGCCCCACCCGCTCGGCTACCGGACGCCTCGCCCGCGGACGCACCTACGCCCGCGCCGGGAACGTCCGCGAGATCACCATCACCCCAGGCCGCGCGACCGCCCAGGTGCGAGGCAGCCTCCCCACCCCCTACCGCACTTCCATGGAGATCCCGCAGCTCACCGAGAGGCAGTGGGACGCGCTGCTCGACGTGGTCGCGGCCAGGGCCGGCCACCTCGCTGCCCTTCTGGACCGCGACATGCCCACCGCCTTGGCCGAGGACGCCGCCCAGGCCGGCGTACACCTCCTGCCCGGCAGCCGCGAACTCGTCCCGTCCTGCTCATGTCCCGATGACGGCTACCCCTGCAAGCACGCGGCGGCCCTGTACTACCAGGTCGCCCGTCTTCTCGATCAGGACCCGTTCGTCCTGCTGCTCTTGCGTGGACGCAGCGAACCGGAGCTCATGGCTGAGCTCCACCGGCGCAATGCGGCCCAGGCCACCGCTAGCACGATGCCTGCCGCTGCCACGCCGCGCGGGGTCTCCGCCCGCCAGGTGTTCGCTGCGGCGCAGGCCGGTCTCCCGCCACTGCCCGATCTACCATCGGCCCTCGACCAACCGGGGCCGGTAGGACTGGCTGTCGGTCCTGCTGCCTCTGGTTCCGGAATCGATGCGGTGGGCCTGGAGTTCCTGGCCGCTGACACTGCCGCCCGGGCGGCAGCTCTGCTGCACCGGGCCCTCCTGCCTCTGGGGGAGCAGATCACCACGCCCGTACTGAGCGTCAGCGATGACGCCGCCCGGCTCGCTGCGGCCGACCCGCCGCTGTCGGTCTCGCAACGGCTGGCCTGGGGCACCGGGCGTACACCCACCGCGCTGGCCCGGGCCGCCGCGGCCTGGCACTACGGTGGCGCCGCCGCACTCGCCATCCTTGACGAACATCGAGACATCGACCCGCTCTTCCTGCGGGCGGTACGCGAAGAAGTCCGTCAGAACTGGGAAGGCGACCACGCCCCGCGCCTGGGGGTCGACGGATCCTGGCTCACGGTGGTCGGACACGATGCCCAGCTCCGCTTGGGCACTGATGGCCGCCACTGGTACCCCTACCGCAAGAAGTACGGCACCTGGTGGCCTGCCGGATTTCCGCTGCGTGACGTGATCGCAGTCCTCGGCGAACTGCTGGCGCCAGATCCGGACTAACCGGCGGGATGGCCCCTTCGCCGTGGCCACCGCGGGGCAACTGGCGGTCGTCGTGGATTACCGACCACAGCGCGGCACGTCAACTCGCGTCCCACCCCGTCACATTCCGTATTCCGGCGCGGATGTCGCTCTTCGGCGCGGCCGTGCTCGTTCCGGTTAAGGGCGCTCCGGTCACGCGAAGAGGCGCATGGCCCAGGCCAGCACGACCAGGACCACGAGGCCGATCACCACTTGGCCGCCAGTGATCGTTCGGGCTCCATCAGTGGGGGAACTGCCCCCGTGCTGTGCGGCGCTGTGCGCCTCGAGCGCGGCGCCGGGCCCTTCCGGGCCGTGCGGGTACGCGCACTTGCACACGGCACACCAGAACATCGGGGACAAGGGTGCTCACTCCCTTTCAGTCAGGCCGCCGGTCGGCCGGCGCACGCTCCGGACGAGGGCCCGGAGCGTCCGCTGGTGGACCGGTAGGCCGCCTACTCGACGAGTAGGCGGCGGGTAGGTCAGCGGTAGTTATTGCAGGTCAGAGGCTTGGTAGGTCGGTAGTAGGCGGATCAGGTTGGACCCAGGAGTGGATAGGGGAGTGAAGGACTGAGGAAGGTCATCGGAGTGCACGCCGGGCCGGTTACGGGTGGCCCCGCCCTTATCGGAAGCGGGGGCCTTGACCCCATCCCGGATGGTGATCTCATGAGCCTCCAGCAGGGCCCGCACGTCGGCCATACTGGGGCCCACTTCCCCCTCCTTCTGGAGGCTCAACCACAGCTCTCGGAGGTGCACCGCGACACCGCTTCCGGTGGGCTTCTTGATGCTCTCACGCACCCACTCGTAGACCCGGATCCGCTCCCGTTCGGCTTGCTCCTCGAGGGAGAGAACCGGCACTTCCCCACCGGCCGGATCGGCTTCCGCTTCCCCACTCCCCTGGTCTTCTTCCTGATCTTCAGGCGATTCCGCTTCTGCTGCTGCGGTTTCCTCCCGTACCTCCCTGTCCTGTTCCTCTTCGTGTTCATGCACTGCGGGGACACCCACGACTCCCCCGACGATCCAGGCGATCACCATGAAGACGATCACCACGCCACCGCCTCCACGCGCCACGTCCACCGGGTGGTCAACCACCCACGACGCGGCGTCCACCACCGCGGCGCCGATCATCGGGAACACGGTCTTCGTCACGAACATGACGCCCATCCCGGCGATCAACGCCCCACCGAGGATGATGTCACCCGTACTGGACTTCGCCGTCGTGGCCGTCTTCTTCTTCGCCCCCTTCTTCCTCCGGACGGGCTTCCGGCCGCGCCCCTTCGCCGGGGTCTTGGCCTGTGCAGCGTCCCCAGTCTCTCCGGTGGCGGACTGCGCCGGGGCCGACTTCGCGCCTTTCCCATTCCGAACCTGGCCGAGAACCAGCACCCAGCCGCGGCGGGTGAGGGTCCAGGTGCCGCGGAAGATGACCACGGTGCCGATCCTCATGGTGGCCAGACCGGCGCGGTTGAAGAAGTGGTGCGCGCCGAGCTCGGGCCGGGTCATGAACCGGGGCCGTGGCCCCGTGGCGCTGTGTTCCGCATCCTGTAGGACCTCGTGCCACCACGCCCGAAGGCGTGACGGCGTGGCCGCCACGCCTTCGTTGCTCTCCGCCATGTCGTCGACCGTCACCAGGTCAACGACATCCGCCAGACCGTCATCGCCATCATCAGGGTCCGGTTTGACCAGGTTGACGGCCATGGTCAGGCCACCACCGTTCCGGTCAGGTTGCTGATCATGTGCGTGAGGGTGGCGAACAGGCCGCCCGCTGCGGTGTACAGGGAAGGCAGCATGAGTGCCAGGACACCGTTGCGGAACTTCGACGGCTTGAGGCCGTACACGAGCAGTGTCACCAGGATGGCGACGGCGCCCGCCCCGAAGTTGGCCCCGTTGCCGAAGCTGGACTGGATCGCCTGGGACAGGCCTCCGCTCATGTCGCTCAGGAAGGCGAAGGTCTCGCCGGCCTGCGCGTACAACTGACCCGTGACGAACGCGACTACGATCACGCCTTCGTGGCTGAGCTTGACCTTCCAAGCTCCCCGGGCGCCAAGGATCAAGAAGGCCGTCATCACGACCGCGCCGCCGGTGAAGCCGATCGCTCCGAAAACCTGATTCACTTCTCTGCCTTCTCATTCTCAGTTGGTACCGAACAGGAGGACCGCCACGGTGGCCGTGGCGGCAGGAACATGGGCGGCCCAGATGACGCCCTTCCAGGGCCACTTCTCGCCGTAGTGGCCGGCCCAGCCGCGGACCATGCGGTAGGCGACCTGGAGGCCCAGGGCGACGCCGCCGCCGACGACCCAGGCGGGCCGGGCCATCTGCAGGACCGTGATCAGGCCCAGCGAGGAGACGAAGAGGACACCGCCCCACTTCGACCGCGTTGCCAGGCCCAGGACCCCAAGGCCCAGGGCGCAGCCACCCACGGGTGTGGCGTACTGGTCCGCGTGGGTCATCAGGTTGGTGACCCAGTCGTCCAGGTGCAGACCCCAGCCCGCGCCGTATGCGGTTCCGGCGAAGACGACTTGGCGGCCCCGGGGGTTGTCGACCAGGCCGCCGCCATTTACGGTGCCCGCGATGACCGGGCCGGCGTTCTTGACCGCGGCCGTGAACCCGCCCGCTGCGGATGGTGCCGGTGCCTCTTTGTCGTCAGCCTCTTCTGCGTCGGGCTCGTCGGGGTCACCGTCCTGGACGGCGTGATCCTTCTTCCACCAGGCCCAGATCTTCTTCGGCTCGTGCCTCTCGTCGTGGTCGCCGCCGTCCGCATCGTCGGCGCCGTCCTCTGCAGCAACCGGCTGGTCGGGGGCGGCGGTGTCCTTCGACATGGGCGGCGTTGCCACCGGGGCGGGGCGCCGCGCCGGGACGTTGCCGGTGAAGGTGTCCTGGTCTGCGGCGTCATCCTGATAGACGTCGGTCCACCAGTCATCCGCTGGCCGGGCTGGGGCGGGGGCCGCGACGGGCGCGGGCTGAGCGGCGACCGGGCCGGGCACGGGTTCTACCGGACGGTCCACCTCCAGGTCCAGGTCGACATCGGGCATGGTCGCGGCGGCGTCGGGTGCCGGGTCTGGCTCGGCGGTCGGGGCCGGGATCGACGGCGCGGTCGACGTCGCCAGGACGTTGTCCAGGTCCGCCAGGAAGTCGTTGACCTCGCGGACTGGACCCCTCGTCGACTCCTTCTCCGGTGCCTCGCCGACGGTCGGGGCCGCAGCTTCTACCTGATCGGTGCTCATGCCGCGCGCACCCCCCACCGCGCGATCGCGCGGACCATCGCGGCGCGCGCCAGTATCTCGTCGGGGCCCGGCGCCGTGGGGTCGCCGCCTTCGATCACGGTCAGGGTCGGTCGGCGCGGAGCCCAGTCGAATCCAGCGGGCAGCCGATCTCCGACCACCTGGCGGACGTCGACGGACTCGCGGGCGGAGCCGCTCGGGATGGACCGAGGGTCGATCGCCGGGATCCGGGCCCTGTAGTACGTCACCGTGCGCGGCTGGTCTGCATCGTTGAAGCGGGAGAAGGCGAGGGGGCGCCGCAGCATGGGAAATCACTCCGTGTTCTCTGGGGGGTTGTTCTGAACGTGTGGGTGGCGCGCGGGCTTCACATCGGGTGAAGGCCGGATGCGCGGTACTCCAGGGGGTCGTGGCCGGCGGCGGTAGCTGATCTCCCTCCCGCGGTCCCCTTGGGGGCGACGAGGGCACGGGATGACCGAGCTACCGCCGCCGACTACCACCTACTGGCGGCCTACCGGCTACGCGGAGTTAGCAGTGGCGGGGTCCGTCCGGCGCTCCGCTTCGGCCAGGACGCGGGCCGCGAAGTCCGCGTCTTCGGCCATGGCCTTGTCGGCGTCGGCATACCGATCGCGGCCCCAGGTCTCTCCGCGGCCGTACCGCGCGGCGAATTCCTTCCGGGTCGGTGCGGCGTCCAGGAGGACCAGAACTGCGGCCTCGAAGGTCGCTGCCTCGATCTGCTTTCGCTTCGCTTCCGCGCCCCGGACGTCGTCCGCTTCCGCGGTGCGGGCCTGCGGTACCGCGGAGAGCTTCCGCGCTTTCGCGGGCGTTTCCGCGACCGGAGTCGCGGCCGTTTCTGCGGTCGCCGCGCGCCGCGCTTCCGCGGCCTTGCGGCGCTCCTCCCGCGCCTCTTCGTCGGCCTTGATCTGCGCCTCCGCTCGAAGCCGCTCCGCTTCCGCGGCGGCTTCTGCCTGGGTCCGCATGGCCGTGGCCTGGGCTTCTGCCAAGATCCGCTGCCGCTCCAGCTCGGCTTCGTGGGCCTTCGCCACCGAGGCGAGCCGGGCGGCGCGCTCCGCGTTTTCGGCGTCGATCCGGGCCTGCTGCTCCCGCGCTTCCTGCGCCGCGCGCGCTTCCTCGGCCGCCGCGATTCTGCGGCGCTCCTCGTCTTCCGCGTCGGCCTTCCTCCGCGCTTCCGCGTCCGCGCGGGCCTGAGCCGCGCGCCGCGCTTCCGCCTCGGACTCGGCGCGGATCCTCCGCGCTTCCGCGTCGGCCAGGTCCCGCGCTTTCTGGGCTTCGATCGCCGCGCGCTTCTCTTCCGCGGCCAGATCCGCGGCGCGCTTGCGCTCCGCTTCCTTGTCCGCGCGCTCGGCTTCCGCGCGCCGTCGGGCCTCGTCAGCGTCGGCCTTTCGGCGCGCTTCCTCCTGGTCCTTCCAGTCACTCAGTGTGTTCAGGTGGACGGTCTTCCTGCCCACCGCGAATTTCCGGTACCCGGCCCCCGCCTCGGCCAGGAAAATGACCAGGACGGGGATGACGGAGTGGAGGAGGAGGCCGGCCGGGTCCGGGCGGTCGGGCCATCCGGTGAACACCGCGTCCGGGTACAGCGAGCCCCAGCAGTTCATCAGCCAGGTGGCGAGGCCGGCGAACCAGCGCAGTGCGAAGGGCCAACCGCCGGGGCGGTAGCCGTGAGTGGACAGTTTCCCGTCGATGAACAGGGCCGCCAGGAGCGACACCGACACGAGCGGGTCGAGCATCCATGCAATGGCCCAGTGGACGTGGTGTTCTTTCGCGAACACGGTCACATTCACGGCGGTGAAGATGAGGCCCCCGACACCCAGAATCACCAGGACCGTGGTCACCAGGCGTTCGATCCGTTCCAGGTCAGCGATTGCCTTCCGCGCCTTGTCGGCGTCTTCGGCGGTCACGACCCGTACGGCAGGCGGCGGGGCCTTGGTTGTGGTTGGCGTGGCGGGGGCCATGGTGCGGATCGCTCCTCAGCGCTGTTGCGGGGTGGGGGTTGGTTTCGGCGGGGTGAAGTGCGCCCCGGGGATGCGGTATGGCTCGTCGGCCGGGACCCTGGCCTGCTCGCGGACCGCTTCGACCAGTTCGTGTACGTGGTCAGCGTTCGGCTGTGCGTCAGTTGTCATGTGCTTCCGTCCTGTTCGGCTTGTCGGGCTTCGGAGACGGTCGCCGCTCTCCTCGGACACCGGGCCGGACACTGCCGCGATGCTCGACAGGGCGGTCCGGGACGCGGGATCTTCTTCGGACCGCCAGATGTCCCGGCGCCCGTGGTCGAAGTGCGAGGCGAAGAACCCTCAGGGGTGCTCCCCCAGGCAGAACAGTTGGGGGAGTAGGCGGTCGGGGCGTCGTGCGAGGGGCACGACGCCCCGGCGCCGCAGCAGGGGCTAGGTGGCCGACCGGCTCCTGGGGGTGGAACGCACCGGGCGGCTGCGGTGCGGGAGGTTTCGAGCCTGCGGCACGGGCCCCGGGCCCGGCACGCTTCCGCTGTTGAAGTAGGCGTCCCAGTCCATCTCTCGGACCAGCCGCAGACGAGGAGCCCGCGACGGGACGACTCCTCCGCGGGGTTCCGGAGCCGGTCGGTTGCCGGAGTTGAAGTAGGCGTCCCAGTCCCATGCGACGAGGTCGCCGCTGCTGGCGCGCTCGATCTGCTCGCGGCTGTGCCGGGCGAGCTGAGCGCCCGTGGCGGCTTGCCGGATGCGCTCCATCCGTCGGGAAACGTCGGCGATATGGTTCTTCACTGCTGCGTCCTCCAGGTCGGTTCTGGTAGTTGCGTGGCGGTGGACCGGTGTGTCCGCACCGATCCGCGCCGGTCGTCCGGGCGGTGTGCTCCCTCGCAGGGATGGCCTGCCGAGCCGGGCGGCCGGGGCCGTGCCCGACCCCGCTTTCCTCGGGGTCGGGCACGGCGCCTGGCTGTCCGGGGCAGCGGATCGTCCGCGCCGCAGCGGGCGGGGCGCCGTCCTCTCAGGCCGAGGCCTGGCGGGCTCGGTTGCGGGCGGCGCGGCGCCGCATCGCGCGGCGCTCGTCCTCGCTGAGACCGCCCCAGACGCCGGAGTCCTGGCCGGACTCGAACGCCCACTGCAGGCACTGCTCCATCACGGGGCAGCGGCGGCACACGGCCTTGGCTTCCTCGATCTGCAGCAACGCCGGGCCCGTGTTGCCGACGGGGAAGAACAGGTCGGGGTCCTCTTCGCGGCATACCGCGTTGTGTCGCCAGTCCATGGCGTACCTCCACAGGTCGTTTGCTGTCGGGTGGACTCCGGCGCGGGCAGGCGCCGGATCTGGTGGGTGGGTCGTGCGGGTGCACGTGGGGTGCGGTTGGCGGGGTGGCTGGGCCACCAGCAGCCGAGGCCGTCGGTGCGCGCCGAGTTGAGCGGCTCGGGAGCACCGGCGACGTTGGTTGCTGGTTGGTGCACGGCGATGCCGCGCGGTGATCTCTGGACGCGAGGCTGCTTCCCCCGGGGAGATCCGCCCGGGCGTCGTTGCAGCGTCAAGGTCAGTCGCGTCGTTCCTTTGAGCCGGTTGCGCGGTACGTCGTGGGCGTGGGCCCTTTCTCGGCCGGCTGGTCTCCACTCGCTGCAGCTGGCGGACCACGGCTCTCGATGTCGGGGTCACGGCTGTTGTGCGTGCGGTGGATCGCGCTGTGCAGTTGTTGGACGTTGTCGGCGTCGCCGCAGGACTATGCGGTCGTCCGACGTAGTGGTGCAGCCGCCTGCCCGGCGTGGTGCCGCATCCCGTACTGCTCGTGGGGCGGTTGGCGCCGCAGGCGGGGAACCGCAACCGCCGCTTCTGGCAGGCGTGCTGCGCCTGGATGTGCAGGCGCAGCACGCCAGTAGAGGCGGGCAGTCATGCAGCCCCTGGTTGCTGGGCCGCTCGGTGCCGATCACAGCTAAGCAGAAGTTCCGTAAGGAACTCAAGAGGTTCCGTAAGGAACTTTACGCCGCTATGGTTCACGCGCCAGTGTCTGGCTTCGTCACACGCCGTTCCGCCCCGTACGATCAGGGTCCGACTGGAGAGCTGGGAGGAGCGGTATGACTGACGCGTCGAGCGCGCAGCGCGTGTTTGTGGACATCGCTGACCAGCTCCGGTCGGACATCGCGCAGGGCGTCTACGCGGACGGTGAGCGACTGCCCGGCGAGGACGGGCTCGCCGCGCACTTCGGGGTGTCGAGCCGGACCATCAACCGCGCCGTCGACCTCCTCAAGAACGACGGGCACGCCATCGGACGGCGCGGATCCGGTGTGTACGCGCAGACCCCGCTGGCGATCAGGTACGAGCCCTGTCCTGATCCCGCCGAGCCCCAGGGGAGGGCCGGCGCCTGGTCCGCGGGCGAGCCCCGGGCATTCGACATCGACCTGATCGGTGTCACCTCCATGCAGCCGCCTGCGGGAGTCGCATCCGTCCTGGGACTCGGCGCGAAGCAGACAGCCCTGACCTGGACGGCACGGTTCTCCGTCCAGGGCCGGCCTGTGATGCTGACGCGCACGTTCGTTCCTGCCGAGCTGGTCCCCGCAACCGGCGCGGCCAAGGATGACGCCTCTCCGCGCCGGTTGACCGTCTTGCTGTCCGACCTCGGGCTTTCCCCCGCGGAGGGTGTGGCGGAAACCCGGGGCAGGGCTCCCTCCGGAGAGGACTGCGACCTTCTCGAGATTCCCGTCGGACGCTTCGTGCTTGACTCCCGCGTGACCGTGTGGGACGCACAGATGCGCCCGCTGGCCGTCGAGCAGACCGTGATGGACACCGCCGCCTTCGTCGTGGCCCACTCCATCAACCTCGGTGAATCCCGGTAACTGGGCCCCAGCCGACGGCTGTACACCACCGACGGACGTCCGGCCCACGCGGCCAGTGCCCTCGGGCAAGTGGGGCCTGGGCGCTGCCCCTCGAATGACATCCTGCGCAACACCTGCACGACTGCTCCCTTCGCTCCCACCTGTTAATCGCGTAGCAAGCAGCCTGACGAGAAGGAAGATCGCCAAACAAGGTCCACGTGGATACTCGCGGTGGGTACACTCAGCGATCGCCACCGGTGCAGGAGTGTGCCCATGCAAGAACAGGAGCAGGTCGCGATCCCGGAGCGAATCCTCCGCGATCCCCAGATGATTGAGGCGTGTAAGTCCCGCGACTTCACAACCCTGTTCAGCATCGTCCGAAGAGCTGGGATCTATCCCTCACAGATCGCGCGCGCATGCAAGATGACGCCCAGCCGCGTGGGCGAGATCATCGCCGGGCGGCGAGCCATCGAGAAGATGGAGCTCATCGAGCGCGTCGCAGACGGACTCCACATCCCCGGACGTCTCCTGGGCCTGGCTGACCGCCCCTGGGAAGCCTCGCCCAACCCCCCTCAGCAGCCGAGCAGAAGAATCGATCCTGCAAGATTGCCAGTCCGTGCAACACCACCCGCTCCGCCCCCGCCTCGCACCCCCGAGCTACCCCTCAATGAGGAACAACGTGCCCTGCAGCGCGAGTTGGCGGCCGCCAGCGCCGCAGACGCGAGCGTCGCCAAGCTCTTCGCCCTCCAAGTCGACGGGGTACGGCAGCTCGATCGCCGACTCGGCGCCGCCCAGCTTCTGCCGGGGCTGCAGACCCAGGTCGACCACATGGAGTCGCTGATGCACTTCAGCGCCGCCCCCGGGGCCCGCACAGCCCTGGCGGCCGCGCTCACCGAGGCCGCCACGCTGGCCGGATGGCAAGCTCTCGACCTGGGGAACTACGTCCAGTCCTGGAAGCTGCACGAGACGGCCAAGTCGGCGGCCCGCGAGGCCGGATCACCGGCCCTGCTGGCCCACGCCACCGCGCAGCAGGCCTACGTGCTTCTCGACCTGGGCCGTGTCCAGGAGGCGGTGCAGCAGGTGGAGCACGCCCGTGCCGAAGCCGACGGACGGCTCCCTCCGCTGATGGACACATGGCTGCACGCAGCCCAGGCCGAGGCGCACGCGGCCGCCGACGAGGACGTCGCCTGCCGGGCAGCCCTGGACCGGGCCGACGCCGCCCGCCCCCGCGACCCCGCCGACCCTGCTCTTCCGTTCCTGTTCCTGGCCGGACCGCACCTCGACCGGTGGCGAGGCAACTGCCTGGCCACTCTCGGCGCGGACGAGGCGCTGCAGGACCTGACGGCCGCGCTCGAAGCGATGGACGGCTTCAACCGCGCCGAGGCGGGTGTGCGTTGCGACCTGGCCGTGGTGCTGCGAAGGCGCGGCGAGCTCGAGGAGGCACGCCGACAGGCGGGTCTGGCCCAGGAGCTAGCCCTGGTCACACACTCCGAGCGTCAGCGGCGCCGCATCGAGAACATCCTGCAGACGGTGTAGACCGCAGGGCGATCAGTGGTCCTGGCCCTTGCGGGTCGCAAGGAGGTACAGGACCGCCACGAGCGTGCCACTGTTGGCGATCTTCCCCTCGGCGATCAGACCAAGCATGTCGTCGAGCGGGATCCAGGCCACGCGCTGCGCCTCGTTCACCTCGGTCGGCTCCGCAACCTTCCGCACGTCACGGGCGATGTAGATGTCGTGCGGGCTCGTCACCATGCCGATCATCGGCTCGAACGAGGCCACGTGCTCGAAGGCGCCGTCCACCACGAAGCCGCTCTCCTCCAGGAGCTCGCGCTTGCCAGCCTCGTCCGCGGACTCGCCGGGGTCGAGGAGGCCTCCCGGCAGCTCCCAGTTCCAGATGTCGGAGGGGAAGCGGTGGCGCCACATCATGTACACCCGCTCGTCCTTGTCCACCATGGCCACCACCGAGGCCGCCTTCAGGACGACCTTGTGGTGGTCGAACCGCGTGCCGTCGGGCGTCTCCACATCGCAACTCGTCAGCCGGATCCACTCGCTGTTGTAGATCAGCGTCTCGCCGTGCACCTTCCACGCGGTGCTCCGGTCCTCCAGCGGCATGGCTCCGGGGGGTGGCACGGCCGCCTCGGCCTCTGCTCCCTCGGTGTCCGAGAGGTTGGCCTCCTGGCCATCAGCGGCGGGGTGATCGTCAGTACGCACGTGAGTTCCTCCGTGGGGTGGTGCCGTCAGCGTATGGGGCCCAGATGCCGCAGGTCACGGGGACCAGGGCAGGCCGATGCAACGCACAGGACGTCCAGGTATCTCGCCCTGCGCGTCATCAGTCTCACCACCCCACGGCCGTCCGCAGGCCCGATTACCCACCGTGGATATCCCAGGTGACCTAGATTGCCGTCCGGCACCACCCGATGATCGAACCGTCGCCGACTGCGGATCCTGCCAGGCGCGCAGGCCGGCGTAGGCATCACCTGGCGGAGTGGCCGACAACCGGCCGCCCGAGGGCCAGCGGCCCCAGATCGGCGGCCAGGAAGTGGGGTGAGCACGGTGGACGGCCTCTCGGAGACCAACCACCGTGCAGGGAAGGGTTGCAGCGCCATTTGCCAGCCAACTACGCAACGACGACCTGATGTTGGTGAGGATGCGCAGTGCGGGAGAGATGGCGTAGGCTGCCCATCGGAAAGATCTCTCGTCGGAGAGACGCCCCCGGCCTTGAGCAAGCACGGGGAGCTGCAAGCGGGATCGCGGAAACGATGCCTCTGCTGACCGCCACCTTCACCACTCAAGAGTCAGGATGCCAGATGTGATCGAGGTCGAGGAGCTGCGGCGCACCTACGCCGGAGGCTTCGAGGCCGTTCGTGGAATCTCCTTCTCCGTGGCGCGCGGTGA
>NZ_JBEXWK010000022.1:125326-140404 GCF_040629815.1 Streptomyces sp. NPDC005878 | reverse complement strand
GGCGCGAACCTCGCGGATGGCGGCTGGATGATCGGCGACAACCCGACCGGAGACATCGGCTGTCCATCGCGCCACCGGAAGGGGTGAATGCACGTAACTTTCCCACCGCCGTGGCGTTCCGTCGCGCTACGGGGCCGAAGAGTAACGGAGCGTCAGGCAGCGGCCACCGCACTGGAGTTCCGCTCCCGCGACTGCTCGCGCAGCTCCTTGCGGGCGGCGCGCCGCACCGCGGCCAGCACCGGGTCGACGGTCGGCACGGCGGCGAGGAGCTGCCGCGTGTACGGGTCCTGGGGCGATCCGTACACGTCGTCCACGGCGCCCTCCTCCACGATCCGGCCCCGGCGCATCACCGCGACCCGGTCGCTCACCTGCCGTACGACGGCGAGGTCGTGCGCGATGAAGACGAGCCCGAGCCCGAGTTCTCGCTGCAACTCCGCGAGGAGGGCGGTGACATGGGCCTGGGTGGTCACGTCGAGGGCGGAGACCGGCTCGTCGCAGACGATCAGCTGCGGTTCGGCGGCGAGCGCGCGGGCGATGCCGACGCGCTGGCGCTGGCCGCCGCTGAACTCGTGCGGGTAGCGGTCGTAGCGGTCCGGGTCGAGGCCGACCCTTTCCAGGAGCTCGCCCACGCGCGCGCGGATGCGCCCCTCGTCCCGTACGCCCGAGGCGCGCAGCGGGTCGGCCACCGACTCGCCGATCGAGCGGCGGGGGTTGAGCGAGGCGACCGGGTCCTGGAAGACCATCTGCACGGCCGTGCCGTCGCGGCGGATCGTGCCGGAGGTGGTGTCGAGCAGGCCGACCAGCATCCGGCCGAGCGTCGTCTTGCCGCTGCCGCTCTCCCCGACCACGCCGAGCGTCTCGCCGCGCCGCACGGTGAGCGAGACCCCGTCGACGGCGGTGAACGCCGACTTGCCGCGCCCGAACACCTTGCGCAGGTCGCGGGCTTCGAGCAGCGGCTCACCGGCGGCCGAGGCGTCCGGCCTGGGCGCGTCCAGGCGCGGCACCGCCGAGAGCAGCTCCTTGGTGTACGCGGCCTTCGGCGCGCCGAGCACGTCCCGTACGGGCCCGCGCTCGACCGCGCGGCCCTGGCGCATGACCAGGACGTCGTCGACGCTCTCCGCCGCCACGCCCACGTCGTGGGTGACCAGCAGCAGCCCCATCCCGGTCTCCTGGCGCAGCCCGTGCAGCAGGTCGAGGATCTGGGCCTGGACGGTGACGTCGAGGGCGGTGGTCGGCTCGTCCGCGATCAGGAGCCGGGGCTCGCAGGCCAGGGCCATCGCGATGAGGGCGCGCTGGCGCATCCCGCCGGAGAACTCGTGCGGGCGCGAGCGCGCCTTGCGGGCGGCGTCGGGGATGCCGACGCGGTCGAGCACCTCCACGGCACGCGCGCGTGCGGCCCGCTTGGTGCCGCCCCGGTGCACCCGGTAGACCTCGGCGATCTGGTCGCCGATGGCGTAGTACGGGTCGAGGGAGGAGAGCGGGTCCTGGAAGACCATCGCCGCCACTCCCCCGCGCAGCCGCCGCAGTTCGGCGTCGGAGGCCTGCTGGACGTCGGTGCCGGCGACCTTCACGCTCCCCTCGACCAGGGCGCCGGTGCCGCGGTGCAGGCCGAGCAGGGCGTAGGCGGAGGCGCTCTTGCCGGAGCCGGACTCGCCGACGACGCCGAGGGCGGCGCCGGGCTCCAGGGTGAAGGAGAGCCCGTCCACGGCCCGGGTCTCGCCGAAGGCGACGGCGAGGTCGGTGACCTCCACCAGGGGCGCGGGGTTTCGCGCCTGGGGCTCGGTCATGACAGCACCACCCGTCGGTCGGCCATCGCGTACAGCGCGTCCGCGACGGCATTGGCCAGTACGACGAAGAACCCGGTCGTCATGACGACGCCGACCACGATGGGCAGGTCGACGTGGCGGACCGAGTCCACCAGGAGCTTGCCGATGCCCTGGATGCCGAAGAGCGACTCGGTGAGCACGGCGCCGCCGAACATGGAGCCCGCGTCCAGGGCGCTGAGCGCGATGACGGGGGCGACGGCGCCGCGCAGGGCGTGCTTGCCGACGATGGCCCGCTCGGTGAGTCCGTACGCCCGGAAGGTGCGCACATGGTCCTCGGCGAGGGTCTCCAGCATGGAGCTGCGCACCAGGCGGGCGTACTTGGCGCTCTCGATCAGGGCCAGCGAGATCCACGGCAGCAGCAGTCCCCAGAACCACTGCTCGGGGCTGTCCGAGAAGGGGGTGTACTGCGGGAACGGCAGCCAGCCGAGCGTGGAGCAGAAGACGATGATCAGTACCAGGCCGATCACGAAGACCGGGGTGGAGAAGCCGACGAGCGTGAGCCCGGTCAGGGTCCGCTCGACGGCGCCGCCGCGCTTCCACGCGGAGAGCAGCCCGGTGCCGACGCCGAGCACGATCCACAGCACGAAGGCGCCGATCACCAGCGAGCCGGTGACGGGCAGCTTGTTGAGGAGGATGTCGGTGACCGGTGAGTCCTGGCGGTAGGACAGCCCGAGGCAGGGCGCGTCGCAGTGGACGACGCCGACGCCGGAGGAGAAGTCCCGGCCGACGAAGAGTCCCTGGAGGAAGTGCCAGTACTGGACGGGGAGGGGGTCGCCGAGCTGGAGGCGGTCGTGCACCTGGGCGACCTGGGCCGGGGAGCAGCGCTCGCCGCAGACGATCTGGGCGACGTTGCCGGGGGCGGCGTAGAAGACGAGGTAGACGACGACGGAGAGGGCGAGCAGCACGAAGACCGCGCCGCCGAGCCGCCGCAGCAGAAAGCCCGTCACTTGGAGGCCTCCTTGGGGGATGTGGCGGCGTTCTCGCGGGCCCTGGCGTCCTTGCGGGAGGTGACGCCGACCTTGAGCCGGGAGGCGGCCCTCGGGTCGAGCGCGGTGCGCACGCCCTCGCCGACGACGGTCAGGGAGAGGACCGTCACGAACAGGAAGCCGGCCGGCAGCAGCAGATACGTGGGCGCCGACTGGTACCAGGTGTTGGCCTCGGTGAGCATCTGGCCCCACGAGGGCGTGGGCGGCTTGATGCCGACGCCGAGGAAGGAGAGCGCCGCCTCGATGGAGACGTTGGCGGGCACCAGCAGCACGCCGTACGTGATGACGGGCGCGGCAAGGGCGGGCAGCAGCTCGCGCCGGGCGATCGCGAGGCGGCCCCAGCCGCTGAGCCGGGCCGCCGAGACGTAGTCGAGGGACTTGAGGCTGAGCGCCGAGGAGCGCACGATCTTGGAGGTGCCGGACCAGCCGACGACCGCGATGACGCAGGTGATCAGGACCGGGCGGGGCACCGAGTCGGGTACGACCGCGATCAGGCCGAGGCCGATGACGAGCAGCGGAAGCGCCACCACCACGTCGGTGAACCGGCTGATGACCTGGTCGGCCCAGCGCCCGCCGAGCGCGGCGAGCAGTCCGAGGCTCACCCCGATGAACACCTGCACCAGGGTGGCGATGAAGGCGACGCCGAGCGAGACCCGGGCTCCGTAGACGAGCCGTGCGAACAGGTCGCGGCCGGTCTGCGGCTCCACGCCGAGCCAGTGGTCGCCGCTGACGCCGCCGAACGCGCCCTTGGGCACGCCGCCGGCGGCGGAGTCGATCAGAGTCGGGTGGAAGACGTTGGGGTCCTGCCCCTCCAGGGCGGTGAGCAGGGGCGCGGCGAGCGCGACGAGCACGAGCAGCGCGAAGACGACGGCGGCGACGGTCACGGCGCGCTGGGCGCGCAGCCGCCGCCAGAACTGACGGGCCCCCGAGGCGGGAGCGACCAGGGGGGCCGCTCCCGTCTCCGAGGCCAACAAGGCCTCACTGCTCATGGCTACTTGACCGCTACCTGGGAGATGTCGAGCACACCGGTCCAGTCGCTGATGACGACGTTCTTGACGTCCTTGCCGACGAGCCGCTTGTAGACCGGGTGGAAGAGCGGGACGACCACGGCCTGCTCACCGATCTTCTTGTCGAGGGCGCCCCAGCGCGGCGCGGCGGCCGCCAGGTCGGTGAGCTTGTTGATCTCGTCGACCTCCTTGTTGACGGCCGGGTCGTCGAGGAAGCCGGTGTTGAAGTTGGCGCCGTCCTTGACGATCTGGCGGCCGTCGAAGATCGGCGCGAGGAACGGGCCGCCGGAGGGCCAGTCGGCGCCCCAGCCGCGCAGGAAGAAGCCGGGCTCCTTCTCGACGCTCTGGATGGTGTCGTTGTAGTCGTTGGCCTCCAGTCCCTGGAGCTTGACCGTGATGCCGGCCTTCTTCAGGGCGTCCTGGAGGGCGGTCGCGACCTCGGGGCCCTTGGGGCCGCCCTTGGCGTTGGTGTGGGTGAGCGTGACGGTGAGGCCGTCCGGGTGGCCCGCCTCCTTCAGGAGCTCCTTGGCCTTGGCCGCGTTGCCGGAGTCGCCCGCCGGGAAGTGGTCGAAGTCGGCGTGGCCGAACGCCTTCTGGTTCGGCAGGAAGGTGGTGGCGGGCTCGGCGAGCGAGGAGCCGCCGACCGCGTTGATCACCGAGCTGCGGTCCACGGCGTACGCGATGGCCTGACGCACCTTCGGGTCGTCGAACGGCTTCACCTTCGGGTTGAACCCGATGTAGTTGGTGTAGCCGAAGTGGCCGGTGCCCACGCGCGCGGCGAGCGCCTTGTCACCGCCGATCTTGGCGAGCTCGGCGGGGCCGAGGTTGGTGTCGGTGGTGACGGCCGCCGAGTCCGGCCCCTGGGAGGCGGACAGGCGCTGGTTGATGACGGAGGCGTCGAGGCCGGAGCGCACGTCGATGGTGTCCGGGTACGCCTTGCGCTCGGCGTCGGTGGCCTCGGACCAGTGCGGGTTGCGCTCCAGGACCAGGTGCTCGCCGTCGTTCTCGTTCTTGACGACCTTGTACGGGCCGGAGGAGACGGGGTGCGACTCGTACTTGGTGCCGGTGTCCTTGGCCTTGGGGACCGGCGCGAACTGGGTCTGGGTCGCCAGGTAGGGGAACTCGCCCTCGGGCTTGTTCAGGTGGAAGACGATGGTCTTGGCGTCGGGCGTCTCGATGGAGGCGAGGCCCTTGCCGCCATCCTTGTAGGGACCCTGGTAGGTGGCGCCGCCGACCAGCCAGTCGCGCAGGTAGGGCGCGCCGCCGGAGAGCTCGGCCGCGAAGGAGCGCTCGATGCCGTACTTGATGTCGGCAGTCGTGATCGGCGTGCCGTCCTCGTACGTGAGGCCGTCCTTGAGGGTGTACGTCCACACCGTGGCGTCGGCGTTGGGCTTGCCGGTGTCGGTGGCGAGGTCCGGGACGACCTTGGTGCCCTCGGCGCCTGCCTCGCGGTTGCGGGTGGTGAGCGTACGGAACACCAGGGACGGAACGTTTCCTCCGCCCGAGGTGTAGAGCCGCGCCGGGTCGAAGTCGGTCTGCGGCTCGTTGTTGAGGACGGAGAGCGTGCCGCCCTTGGCGGGCTTGGCGTCCGAGCCGCCGCCGGCGTTCTTGGCGCCGCTGTCGTCGGGGCCGCAGGCGACGGCGCCCACGGCGAGAACCACGGCTATCGCTGCCGCTCTTGCGACGTTTCCGGACATCTGGCGCATCGGAATGAAGACCTCTCGGGGTGACTGCCGGGCAGGGGCGAACGGACGCGGGCGTCTGTACCGGCCCATGACGGCGTCATGGTCTTCGGACAAGAGGGAGTGCTGCGCCCGCGCGGATGAGCAAAGACGGAAGTACCCGGACGCAGAAAGGAGAAAACTGCGCGCGAGTGGGCGTCAGCAACAGTGAATGTCGGCTACGCAGAGCCCGGTCACGCCGATCAGCGCCAGCTCGATGGCGGCGCGTGCGGGAGTGAAGGGGCGGTGCGGCATGCCGAGAACTATGCAAAGCCCCGCTGTCCACTGTCAACCGAGATTGAGACAGTCGTCCCACAGTGTGGACAGCAGGGCCGGACTGGTCTCAACCAGTCGGGTAGACCCACGGGTTGGGACGGCACTTGATCCCGTCTATGTCCAAGGACTTGGTCTGCTGCTGCATCACCGGAGCCAGCGCCCCCGGAGTGCGACAGCTCACATGCCCATGGCCGAGCCGGTGTCCCACCTCGTGGTTGATGAGCATCTGCCGGTAGGCGAACATCGCCTGGGCCCCGAACGTCTCCGAACCCTGCGCCCAGCGGAACGCGTTGATCATCACGCGCTCGGTGGCGGCCGAGTCGCAGGAGACGTTCTCCTCGGTGACGTCCAGCTCCGACTTGGCGCACCAGGTCCCGGTGGTGCCGGGGCTCGCCAGGGTGACGACGAAGTCGGGCTTGCCGGAGGAGACGCGCTCGAAGGTCTTCGCCCCGTCGTGCGCCCAGCTGCGGTCGTCGTTGAGGGTCTTCTGCACGGCCTCCGCGAAGAGGGCGCCGTCCAGTTCGAGGCCCTTCTCGATGTCCACCCGGTAGCGGTACTTGCGCCCCTTGCCCGGCGCCGCCGCGGAGCCCGGCACGGTCTCGAACTCGCCGGAACCTTTCAGCTTGGGGTCGATCGGGTACTGAAGGGCCATCTTCTGCTCGTACGTGGCGGGCTTGGCCGGGGCCGCCTGCTGGGGCGTCGAGCGGTCCTTGGAGCGGGAGGCGGGGCCTTCGCCGCCGCGACCGCTGCCGTCGGCCGCCTGGGCGCCGGCGCGGTGGCCGTCGTCGGACGTGACCTGCCCGGCCACCACGACCGCGAGCACGGTGGTGACGGCCGCCGCCGCGATCCCGGTGAGGGTGCGGCCCTTGACGGACCTGCCCTTCCTGGCGGTCTGCTGCTCGTCCTCCGGCTCGGCCCGTTCGGGGGCCGGGGCGGGAGCGGGTACGGATACGGGGGACGGCCGGGCCGCGGTGGGCGCCGGAACGATCCTGCGCTGCTCACCCGTGTCGGCCACGACCATCCGGCGGTGGGAGCCGGTGCCCATCGGATCCGGTCCGCGCCGGGCGCCCGGGCCGGTGGGACCGACCCCGCGGTGGGCGCCGGTGTCCGTGGGGGCGGCTGTGCGGTGGCCGCCGGTGTCGGACGGGTTGGCGACGCGGTGGGAGCCGGTGTCCGTCCAGTCCGCCACGCGGTGGGAGCCCGTGTCCGACGGGTTGGCCACGCGGTGGGATCCGGTGTCCGTCCAGTTGTCGACGCGGTGGGAGCCCGTGTCGGACGACGACGGGTTGGGGGCGCGGTGCGTGCCGGTGTTCGTCCAGTCGGCGCCGTCGAAGGCGTCCACGTACTCGCGCCGGGGTCCCGGTATTCGGACACCGGGCCCGGGGTGGGCCGGAGCGGCGGGGCGCGGCGCCGAGGGCTCGCCCCAGCCGCCCCCGCTCTCGTGGTGCTCGGGGTGACCGCCGCGGACCGGCACGCCGTGCGCGGGGGTGGTGCCGCCCTGGTGCGGGGCGGAGGTGCCCGGAGCCGGCCGGCTCCCCGGGAGGCGGCCGGCCGGGCGGTCTTCGGTGCGGCGGCGTCTGCCCGCCGGCTGCGTGCCCTCCGCCGCGGGCAGGGGCCCGGTGGCGTCGGCGGCACGGGTGGCATCGGGAGTGCCCGCGGCGCCCCTGGGTCGGCTGTGTCGTCCCACGCCCCGGATCAGCTCCTGTTTCCGCAGTCGTCGAGCAGGTCCCGGAAGGCCTGCGCGACCGCCTCCGGGTACTCAATCATCGCCAGATGCCCGGCATCGGGCACGGTCAGCAGTCTCGATCCGCGGAACGCGGCGGCGGCTCTGCGGGCCATGCGGAGGCCGACGAGCCGGTCGCGGCCGCCGTACACCAGCAGGGTGGGCGCGAGCACGCGCTCGGCCTGGCGCCACAGCCCGTGCTGTCCGCCCAGGGTGTAGGCGTTCACCACGCCCCGCGCCGAGCGGACCATCGCGTCCCAGAAGTACGGCAGCGCGAGGCGCCGCTCCATCTCCTCGACCGCCGCTCGGAACGCCTCGGGGCTGATCAGGCCCGGGTCGCCGTAACACAGCGCCATCGCCCCGCGCGTACGCTCCTCGACCGTCCAGTCCTTGGTCATCCGGGCGAACAGCGAGGCGACGCCCGGCACCGCGATCAGGGCGGTGGGCCAGGCGGTGTGCTGGGCGCGGAGCTCGGGGAGCGCGGGCGAGATCAGGGTGAGGGTGCGCACCAGGTCGGGGCGGACCGCCGCGACCCGGGTGGCGACCGCGCCGCCCAGCGAGTTCCCGAAGAGGTGGACGGGGCCGCGGTCCTCGGCGTCCAGCAGCCGGATCACCGCGCGCGCGTGGCCGGTGACCGAGTAGTCGCCGTCGTCCGGTGGCGCGGAGTCCCCGAAGCCGGGCAGGTCCACGGCCTCGCAGTCCACCGTGTCCGCGAGCAGCGGCATCAGGGCGGACCAGTTCTGCGAGGAGCCGCCGAGCCCGTGCACGAACAGGGCGGGGGCGAGGCCGGAGGCCGCACTCGGACGGGTGCGGATGTTCAGCGTGAGGCCGGGCAGACTCACCGGGCGCAGCTCTTCGCCGTCCGCCACCCGGACCGCGCCCACCCGGGGTACCGGGGCGGCAGCGGCGGCAAGGGTTTCCGGCAGCTCGGTCGAAGGCATGCGGCAATGTTACGAGACGATCACACCGTGGTTCATGTGTTCGCCGTCACAGACCGCATAGCGGTGCGCAGACCTAGCCCATAGGCTCGTTATCAAGCCCTCGAAAAGGGAGCAATCATGCCCGTCGACCCCAGTGATCCCGAAATGTTCGAGGAAGATTTCCAGGAAGAAGCCGGCACCGTGGAGCTCGACGAGGAGACCCCCGAGGCGGACGCGGCCGAGCAGCAGACCGAGGTGCGCCACGACCGCGACGATCCGCTCACCCGGGTCGACCCGAACGTGGCGAACGAGGCGGATGCGGTCGAACAGGCCCGCGTGGTGGCCCTCGACGAGGACGACTACCGCTGATTTGTTCGGATAACCGGGCCTATCTCCGGCTACCCAGCGCGTCCGGTCCGTGAAATTCTGCGTGCGCACCGCGCACAGCCGGGTTACCCAAAAGTACGATGGCGGCGCGCGTCCATCGCGCACGAGATCAATTTTTGGGAGGCGGCGTGACAGCCATCGAGCAGACCGAGGCGGCGCGCCCGCGAGGCACGCGCCTGCCCCGCCGGGCCCGCCGCAATCAGCTTCTGGGCGCGGCCCAGGAAGTCTTCGTCGCACAGGGCTACCACTCGGCCGCGATGGACGACATCGCGGAGCGGGCCGGTGTCTCCAAGCCCGTCCTCTACCAGCACTTCCCCGGAAAGCTGGAGCTCTACCTGGCCCTGCTCGACCAGCACTGCGAGGCGCTCCTGCTGGCCGTGCGCACGGCGCTCGCCTCCACCAGCGACAACAAGCTGCGGGTGGCGGCGACCATGGACGCCTACTTCGCGTACGTGGAGGACGAGGGCGGCGCCTTCCGCCTGGTCTTCGAGTCCGACCTGACCAACGAGCCCGCCGTGCGCGAGCGCGTGGAGCGAGTCAGCCTGCAGTGCGCCGAGGCGATCTCGGACGTGATCGCCGAGGACACCGGCCTGTCCAAGGACGAGTCGATGCTGCTGGCCGTGGGCCTGGGCGGGGTCTCCCAGGTGGTCGCCCGCTACTGGCTCTCCAGCGAGTCGGCGATCCCCCGCGAGAAGGCGGTGCAGCTGCTCACCTCGCTGGCCTGGCGCGGTATCGCGGGCTTCCCGCTGCACGGCACCGAAGGCCACTGAACAGCGCCTGCGGGGCGCGGGTGTTCGCTCCTAGCGTGCGGCGCCGCGCCCGTCCGGGTCCCCTCTCCGGGCTAATGTGTGCGGGGTACAGCGCGGCTGACCGCGCACCGCAGACCGTCGGAGGGACATAGCCGTGGAGGTCAAGATCGGCGTGCAGCACGCGCCCCGGGAGATCGTTCTGGAGAGCGGGCAGTCCGCCGAGGAGGTCGAGAGCGCGGTAGCCGACGCCCTCGCCGGCAAGGCGCAGCTGCTCAGCCTCCAGGACGACAAGGGCCGCAAGGTCCTCGTGCCGGCCGACCGGATCGCGTACGTGGAGATCGGCGAGCCGACGGTTCGCCGGGTGGGCTTCGGCCAGCTGTAGCCCCGTACGACAGGGAACGAGGAGCGGCCCGGCGGTCATCGACCGCCGGGCCGCTCTCCTGTGCGCGCCGCCCGCACGCCGCGCGCCGGGTGGGCGCTTCCCGTGCCCCCGCTGTGCTCCACACGATGAGGTGAGGGTTGCGTTCCGCGAGCCTCGGGTAGGACGGCAGGTGACCCGATAGCCCTGGCCACACACCGCGGGAGGGACGTACATGCTCCTGGAAGCGCTCGGCTCCGTCGTGCTCGGAATCGTTCTCGCCTGGACTGCCGCGTCCCGTCTGCCACACCGTCTGCCAGAGCGGCGAACCGTTTTCGCGGTGGGCTCGCTCGGCGCCCTCTTCGGCGCCTTCCTGACCCACTCCGCGGTCGGTCCGGGGCACGCGGTGACCACGATCGTCGGCGCCACCTTCATCGCGGTGGTCGCGCTGTCGCTGCTGCTGCGCCCGAGGGGCCGTCTGCGCCGCTCAGCGGCGTAGACGGCGAAGCTCCGGCGTCCCTACGCGGCGAGGCCCAGCGCGGCCATGCGCTTGGTGTGCGCCTTGGTGATACGGGCGAACATCTCGCCCACCGCGGCCAGGTCGAAGCCGTCCGCCATGCCGCCGACCAGCATCGTCGACAGCGCGTCGCGCTCCGCGACCACGCGCTGGGCCTGCGAGAGGGCCTCGCCCATCAGCCGCCGCGCCCACAGCGCCAGCCGGCCGCCGAGCCGCGGGTCGGCCTCGATCGCGGCGCGCACCTTCTCCACCGCGAAGTTGCCGTGGCCGGTGTCGTCGAGCACCGCGAGCACCAGGCCGCGGGTGTCCGAGTCGAGCCGGGCCGCCACCTCGCGGTAGAAGTCACTGGCGATCGAGTCGCCCACGTACGCCTTGACCAGGCCCTCCAGCCAGTCCGACGGCGCGGTCTGGTGGTGGAAGTCGTCCAGCGCCTTGGCGAACGGCTCCATCGCGGCGGTCGGCTCCGCGTCGATCTCGGCGAGACGGTCGCGCAGCCGCTCGAAATGGTGGAACTCGGCCGAGGCCATCTTCGCCAGCTCCGCCTTGTCGGCGAGCGAGGGCGCCAGCTTGGCGTCGTCAGCCAGGCGCTCGAAGGCAGCCAGCTCGCCGTACGCGAGGGCGCCGAGCAGGTCCACCACGGCGGCCCGGTACTGCGGCTCGGCCGAGGCCGTCGCCCAGTCCTGGGCGGCGATGCCGGTGGGTCCCGCGGTGGCCTCGGCGTTCTCGGCGCCAACGGCGTCCCCCGTGTTCCCCGTGTTCTCCGCGGGCTCCGCGTTCTTACCGGCGTCGGCAGCGGGCGCGGCGGCTTCGGTTCCGGCCGCGTTGGCGTTGTCAGGCGTCTCCATGCAGCGCACAATAGCCCGCTCCCGGCAGGGGGGAAGGGCCTGGTCAGCCAGAGCGCCCGACCGGTTCCCGGGAATTCGCCCGACACACATGCGCGAATCCGGGGTACAGTGGTAATGAGCCTGCCGAGGATCATGTATTCGGCGGGCGGCTTGATGAATGAGGATGCCCGGTCGGTCGCCCGGTCGGCTCCGACCCGACAGCCCTCCAGTGCGGCACGTGACATTACGTAACCGCAGATGAGGGACCCTCAGCGGCACGAGCGCTTGAGCGACGGCAGTGGTCCCGCGCCACCCGGCCCGGTCGATCCCCGACACCTGGCCGGATGGACCCACGGCACGGTAAGACCCGCCGCGTTCGCCTCCGTACCGCGTCTCACAGAAGAGGCAGCACCCTGACTACGTTCCGAGACCTCGGGATCCTCCCCGAGACCGCCGAAGCCCTTGAGGCCGTCGGTATCGTGTCCCCGTTCCCCATCCAGGAGATGACGCTCCCCGTCGCGCTCTCCGGCTCCGACGTCATCGGCCAGGCCAAGACCGGCACCGGCAAGACGCTCGGCTTCGGTCTGCCGCTCCTGGAGCGCGTCACCGTCCCCGCGGACGTCGAGGCGGGCCGGGCCAGGCCCGACCAGCTCACCGACGCCCCGCAGGCGCTCGTCGTGGTCCCCACCCGCGAGCTCTGCACCCAGGTCACCAACGACCTGCTCACCGCCGGCAAGGTCCGCAACGTCCGCGTGCTCGCCATCTACGGCGGCCGGGCGTACGAGCCGCAGGTCGAGGCCCTCAAGAAGGGCGTCGACGTGATCGTCGGCACCCCCGGCCGGCTGCTCGACCTGGCGGGCCAGCGCAAGCTGGACCTCTCCCACGTCCGCGCGCTCGTCCTCGACGAGGCCGACGAGATGCTCGACCTGGGCTTCCTGCCCGACGTCGAGAAGATCATCAACATGCTTCCGGCGAAGCGCCAGACCATGCTGTTCTCGGCGACCATGCCGGGCGCCGTCATCGGCCTGGCCCGTCGCTACATGTCGCAGCCCACGCACATCAGCGCCACCTCGCCGGACGACGCGGGCGCGACCGTGGCCAACACCACGCAGCACGTCTTCCGCGCCCACTCGATGGACAAGCCGGAGCTCGTCGCGCGCATCCTCCAGGCCGAGGGCCGCGGACTCGCGATGATCTTCTGCCGTACGAAGCGGACGGCCGCCGACATCGCCGAGCAGCTCGCCAAGCGCGGCTTCGCCTCCGGCGCGGTCCACGGCGACCTCGGCCAGGGCGCCCGCGAGCAGGCGCTGCGCGCCTTCCGCAACGGCAAGGTCGACGTGCTGGTCTGCACCGACGTCGCCGCCCGCGGCATCGACGTCGAGGGCGTGACGCACGTCATCAACTACCAGTCGCCCGAGGAGGAGAAGACCTACCTCCACCGCATCGGCCGCACCGGCCGCGCGGGCAAGAAGGGCATCGCGGTCACGCTGGTGGACTGGGACGACATCCCGCGCTGGCAGCTGATCAACAAGGCGCTGGACCTGGGCTTCCCCGACCCGGTCGAGACGTACTCCACGTCGCCGCACCTGTTCGAGGAGCTCAACATCCCGGCGGGCACCAAGGGTGTCCTGCCCCGAGGCGAGCGGACCCGTGCGGGTCTGTCCGCCGAGGTGCTGGAGGACCTGGGCGAGACCGGCGGCCGCGGCCGCAAGTCCGCCGCCGCCGCGCCGGTCGCCACCGAGGAGCGCGCGCCGCGCACCCCGCGCCAGCGCCGCCGCACCCGGGGCGGCTCGTCGGCCGAGACGGACGCCCAGGCGCCCGTGGCCGCGGAGCCGGCCGCCGCGCCGGAGGCCGAGGCCCCCGCACACACCGAGAACACCGAGAACACAGCGAACACCGAGAGCGCCGAGCCGCGCACCCCGCGCCGCCGTCGCCGCACCCGTGTGGGCGTGGCCCCGGTGGAGGCGGCTCCGGCCGCCGAGACCGTGACCGCCCCGGTGGCCGTCGCCGAGCCGGTGGCAGCGCCGGCCGCGGAGACCGTGGTGGAAGGTGCGGAGGCCGTGGAGGCCGAGACCAAGCCGCGCCGCACCCGGACCCGCAAGTCCGCGACCGTAGCCGAGCCGGCCGCCGCGCCGGCCGCCGAGGCCGTGGTGGAGACCCCGGAGGCCGAGACCAAGCCGCGCCGGACCCGGACCCGCAAGGCCGTCGCCGAGACGCCCGTCGTCCCGGCGCCCGCCGCCGAGGCAGCACTCCCCGCCGCCGAGCCGGTGGCCGCCGCCCCGCGCCGCCGTACCCGCAAGGTGGCGGAGCAGGTCGTGGAGGCCGTCGCCGAGGCGCCGGTCAAGCCCCGTCGCCGGGTGCGCAAGGTGGCGTCCTCCTCCGAGGTCGGCTTCCTGACCCCGGAGTCGGCCGCCCTGGAGATCGCCGCCGCGAAGGCCGCCGAGGCCGCCGCCCAGCCGGCCGGCTCGCGCAAGAAGGCCGTCGCGGCCGAGCCGGAGGCGTCCGTCGCCGCCGAGCCCAAGCCGCGTCGTACGCGCGCGAAGAAGACCGCGGAGGCCGCCCCCGAGGCGGCGGCGGAGCCCAAGCCCCGCCGTACCCGCACCCGCAAGGTCGCGGCGCCCGAGGCGTAAGCACACCGCTCTGTCGGCCCGGCACCCCCACGGGGTGCCGGGCCGACGTGCGTCCCGGGGCGGCCCGCCGGAGCCCCCGCACCCCGGTTACGCTCGGCATATGAGCAAGCCCCGGTCCCTGGCCCTGCCCTCGGGCACCCGCGCGTACCCGCTGGAGACGCCCCGCGGCCGCTTCGCCGTACTCGACTGCGAGCCGCTCGGAAACCGGCTCGGGACGGCGCTGCTACTGCCCGGTTTCACCGGCAGCAAGGAGGACTTCCTCGCCCTCCTGGAGCCGCTCGCGCGCGCCGGGTACCGGGCGGTGGCGGTCGACGGACGCGGCCAGCACGAGAGCCCCGGGCCGCGCGGCGCGTCCGGCTACACGCCGCGCACCCTCGCCGAGGACGCCGTGGCCCAGGCGACGGCGCTCGGGGACGGGCCCGTGCACCTCGTCGGCCACTCCTTCGGCGGCCTGGTGGCGCGCGCGGCCGTCCGCCTCGCCCCGCGCTCCTTCGCGTCCCTGACGCTGCTGGCGTCCGGGCCCGGGCACGTCGGGCCCGAGCAGCGCGCCAAGATCCGGCTGCTGCGGGCCGCGCTTCCGGTGCTGCCCCCGGCGGCGGTGTGGGCGGCGACGCGGTGGCTGGACAGCAGGGACCCGGCGTACGAGCCGGACACGGAGGAGGTCGCGGAGTTCCTGCGGCGGCGCTGGTTCAACACGCGGCCGGGCCAACTCATCGCGGCGGGCCGCCAGTTGCGTACGGAGCCGGACCGCACCGAACAGATCGCCGCGCTTCCCGTGCCGCTGCATGTGGCGTACGGGGACGAGGAGATGGTGTGGACGGTGGAGGAACTGGCGGCGCTGGCCCGGGACACGGGGGCGCGCCACACGGTGATCCCGGGCGCGGGCCACTCCCCCAATGTGACGCACGCGGAGGGGCTGGCGGGGGCCTTGACGGAGTTCTGGGCGGGGGGGCGTGGGGGTTGCCGGTGACCCCGGTCCCGGGGGGCTTTCGCCTGCGGGACGACTTCGGCTGCGGGCCGGGGGTGGGCGCTCGCGCAGTTCCCCGCGCCCCTTATCAGGCCCGGACTTTGACTGCGGGTCCGCCTGGGTTACTCGCGCCGTTCCCCGCGCCCCTGAGAGGCCGGTCATTCACCTGCGGGCCGGTGGGGCTTGT
>NZ_JBEXWK010000022.1:0-125228 GCF_040629815.1 Streptomyces sp. NPDC005878 | reverse complement strand
ACCGCCTGGGTTACTCGCGCCGTTCCCCGCGCCCCTGAGAGGCCGGTCATTCACCTGCGGGCCGGTGGGGCTTGTCGCGCAGTTCCCCGCGCCCCTGATCCGGCCCGGACTCCGTCTGCGGCCAGTGGATGGCTGCTCGCGCCCCTTCAGCGGGGGTGCCGCCGCCAGAGTGTTCGGGTGAGCCGCTAGCTTTTAGGGGCGCGGGGAACTGCGCGGCCAGCCACCCACTGTCCGCAGACGAACCTGCACCTCCGAGGGCCCCATCAGGACCCCGGCCACGCCGTACCCCCAGGGGCGCGGGGAACTGCGCGATCAGCCCCCACCGGCCCGCGGGCAAAGGGCAATGGCAAGGGCAAAGGACAGGCACCCCGCCCCCCGGCCCCCTAGTACTGCGACTGCAAGTGCTGCCAGAACCCGTCCCGCAGTGCCCGCCGCAGATCCGCGTGGCCCCGCAGCGACCGCTGGAGCAGGCGTTCCGCCTCCACCAGGAGGTCCTGGTCGACCGGGCCGGGGAGGTACGGGTGGCCCGGCAGCAGCTGGGCCAGGGACGCCCGGCCCCGCTCCGACAGCCACGTCGCCGCGATCCGCGCCCCCACGAACCGCACATCGTCCCGCGTCGGCGCCGGCCCGCTGTCCTCGTACATCGTCACCGGCCGCCGCGTGACGTACGGCTTGCAGAAGTCCAGGTCGAACGTGCGCTGGCTGTCGACCTCCCACAGCAGCGGCTCCGCCTGGTTGCGCCCCTCCGCCGCCTCGATCCCCCACAGGTGGACCCGCGCCCCGTACCCCTGCGCCGCCTCGACCGCCGAGACGAGGTCCTCGTCGCCGCCGATGAGCGCCGCGTCGCTGATCGCGCGGTGGCGGGCGAGGGACTCCAGGTCGGAGCGGATCAGGGAGTCGACGCCCTTCTGCTGGTTGTTGGCGTTGAGGTTGCCCAGCCGCACCTTCACGTCCGGCAGCTCGGCGATCGACTGCTGCTCGTTGGTGTGGATGCGCCGGCGCGCGCCGTCGTACCAGTACACCCGGAGCAGCCGGCTGTCCGCGAAGATCGTGCGGGCCTTGTCGATGAAGGCCTCGATCAGCCCCTCCGCGTCGAGGTCGAAGGCCCGGCGGTCCTCCGTCCCGGTGACCAGGAGGCCCGCCGCCGCGTAGACGTAGCCCGCGTCCACGAAGATCGCGTGGGTGGAAGGCGTCTTCGCCACCTCGGCGAGCATCCGCCGCAGCAGCTGGTTGGTGCGCTCCAGCTGCGCGCCGATGCCGGCCAGACCGGGGGCGGGGGCGGGGGCGTCCGGGCCACGGCCGGTGCCGCCGGTGCCCCCGGTGCCGCCCGGGCGGCGCGAACCGCCGACGCCGGGGATCTCACTGCCTGAGGTGTCGCCTGCTTCGCTCATCGCCCCCATTCTCAGGGGCGTGAGCGAGCTCTCACAACCGGTGCCTTACCCGCCAGTATTTAGTTCGGGAAAAAATTTCCTTAGCGTAGGGAATGTTTGCCAAGGGCAACCCGTTGTAACAGTCGTAACGGGGCCAGCTCCCCGTACCACCAGCATCAAGCAGTTCTCCTTCAGGAGGATCAGACGAAGGGAGAAGCCATGCGCTTCGAAATCATGCGCCTCAACGACGTGGACGGCTCCGCCGTGGACAGCACCGTCGTGGACGCCGCCTCCGTCAACCGGATTGTGCAGCAGGCCGCCGCGGTGGGCCAGCGCATCTACATCCGCCCGGCCGACAGCTCGGCTTCGTAACGCGTAAGGATCTTCTACGCGGCAAGCCGAAGCGCCCCCGCACCGGACACCGGTACGGGGGCGCTTTTCGCTGCGCGGCTGCGCCGGTACGCGTACGGTCACCCGCCCCGGATCACCTGGGTGACGCCGTTGATGATCTGCTGCACCGCGAGCGCGGAGAGCATCATGCCCGCGAGCCGCGTCACCAGGACCACCCCGCCGTCCTTGATGACCCGGATGATCAGCAGCGAGTACCGCATGACCAGCCACAGCACGACGTGCATGGCGAGGATCGCGGTCCACACCGCGACCTGTCCGCCGAGCGTGTCGTGGTTCTGGACCGCCAGGATCACCTGGACGATCGCGCCGGGACCGGCGAGCAGCGGCATGCCCAGCGGCACCAGTGCCACGTTGACGTCCTTGGTCTGCTTCGGCTCCTCCATCTTGCCGGTGAGCAGGTCGAGCGCGATGAGCAGGAGGAGCAGACCGCCCGCGATCATCAGCGCGGGCACCTCGATGTGCAGGTACGCCAGGATCTGGTTGCCCACCAGGCCGAACACGGTGATCACGCCGAGGGCGACGGCAGCGGCCTGCCACGCCATCCTGCGCTGCACCTTGGCGGCGCGCCCGGAGGTCAGCGCGAGGAAGATCGGGGTGATCCCCGGGGGATCCATGATGACGAACAGAGTGAGGAAGAGGGAGCCGAAAACGGCAGCGTCGAACACGGTGGTGCCTTGCGGGAGAGGGTGTACGGAGCAGGGGAGGGCGCCGCACGGAGCGGAGTCCTCTGGGGGAGGGTGAGGGGAAGGCGACGGGGCCGGGCCCGGGGCCCGGGCTAGCGGCCGGTTCCGCCCGCGCCCGGGACGGGGAACGCGCCCGTCGCCCGGCGGGTGATCTCGCCGTAGATCTCGGGGTCGGTGGTGCACTCACCGAGCCGCACGGACTTGCGGTCGCCGTGGTAGTCGCTGGAGCCGGTGGTGAGCAGGCCGAGTTCGGCGGCGAGCGAGCGCAGCTTCGCGCGCGAGGGCTCGTCGTGGTCGGTGTGGTCGACCTCGATGCCGTCGAGGCCGGCCGAGGCGAGCTCGGCTATGACCGTCTCGGGCACGACCCGGCCGCGCTTGAGCGCCAGCGGGTGGGCGAGGACGGTGACTCCTCCGGCGGCCTTGACCAGCCGGACCGCCTCGAACGGGTCGAGCTCGTGCTTGCCCACGTACGCGCGTCCGCCGTCCGCCAGCCACTCGGGCACGAACGCCTCCGAGACCGACCCGACGACGCCCAGCTCGACCATCGCCTCGGCGACGTGCGGGCGGCCCACCGAGCCGTCGCCCGCGATCCGCGCCACCTGCTCCCAGGTGACCGGGACGCCCAGCTCCTGGAGCTTGGCGACCATGCCCCGGGCGCGCGGCACCCGGTCGTCGCGGACCAGCTCGCGCTCGCGCGCCAGCTCCGGCTCCTCGGGGTCGAAGAGGTACGCCAGCATGTGCAGGCCGATACCGTCGATCCGGCAGGAGAGCTCGGCGCCGGTCACCAGGGTCAGGCCCGCGGGCAGCGCCGCGGCGGCCCGCGCGTGACCGCGGGTGGTGTCGTGGTCGGTGAGCGCGATGACGTCCAGTCCGGCGGCGGCCGCGTTGCGGACCAGCTCGGCCGGGGTGTCCGTGCCGTCGGACGCGGTGGAGTGGGTGTGCAGGTCGATGCGCACGCGTGACTCCAGGGCGTAAGGGCGGACGGTGGGGACAGTCAAGGATAACGGTGCGTGGCCCCCGTCCCGCCCGTCACGGCTGTGGCGGTCACCGCATCCCGGCCGACACGGCTGTGGCGGTCACCGCATCCCGGCGGACACGGCTGTGGCGGTCACCGCATCCCGTCGCCCGGCGCGGCTCACCGCATCCCTCCCGACAGGATGCGCGGCGAGAGCGCCCCGCACGGCACCAGTTCGACCTCGGCGCCCGCGTCGCGCAGATCGGTGAGGACCAGCTCGTCGTAGAGCAGCAGCCCCGACTGCTCCGGCCAGACGATCGCCCACAGCCACAGGCCGCGCGCCTCGCCCGCGAAGACCGCGCGGTCGTCGGGCGTGGCGGTGACGTGCCAGAGCGGGGTGGGGCGTCCGGCCGCGAGGACCTTGGCGTGGGGCGGTTTGTCGACGCTCATGTACGGGCCGGGGTCGGGGCCGTCGATGCCCGCGTACCGCGCGCCCAGGCCCACGCCCAGCTCCTCCGCCACGAGCAGCAGCTCACCGATGCCGCCGAGCGGCGCGGGGCCCGAGCAGGCCACGGCGGTCGCCCGCCCGCCGCTGCGGTCGTCGCCCGCGCACGCCACGCCGGTGAAGAGCCAGCCGATCGGCAGCGGCCACGGCATCCAGACGGGCACCTTCGCCCGGTGCACCGCGACGCCGAGCGCCTCGACGCTCGGCGGGACGACGGGCTGGAGCGGATGCACCGTGCCGTGCACGTCGCACTGCCAGGTGTCGGCGAAGAGACCGGGCGCCCGGACCCGGCCTCCGCACTTCGGGCAACTGGGTTCGCCCCTCATACCTGCCAACGGTCCTCCCCGTCCCGCGCCGCGTCAAGGACGATCACCCGTCCGGCGTGTGGCAGAAGGGGCGGACGGGGGCGCCGGCACGCGCCCGCCCCGGCGCACCGGGCACGCCCTCGGTCCGGGCGGACGGCGGTACGCCCTAGTCCAGGCGGACGGCGGTACGCAACGGGTCGCGCAGGTCGGTCCCCTCGGCCAGCCAGCGCTCCTCCAGCTCCCGCGCCCCGTGCACCCGCTTCCAGGCCGCCTCGTTCGCCGTCATCGGCAGCAGCGGCAGGAAGCGGACCGGGTCCATCGGGTCGTCGAGCTCCAGGTCCTCGACCAGCCCGCCCGGCTCCGCGACCAGGACCGAGCTGAACGGCGCGCCCGGCCACAGCGGTTCCCCGATGTCCAGGGAGGCGCCGGGGGCCACCACCACGCCCTCGACCTGCGGGGCGGAGGCGAGGACGGCGAGCGGCCGCAGCACCTTGTCGGTGTCGGCGAGCCCGGCCCGTACGGACAGGACCAGCTCGGCGCGCGGGCCCTCGACCGGGTCGGCCAGGGCGGCGGCCGGGTCGGTCATCGGCCGGGCCGACATGCCGAGCGTGGCGTAGCGCACGATGTCCCCGTCGGCGAAGCGCAGCACCTCGACCCGGTCCGTACCGAGGAAGGTCACCGCGGCGCGCGCGTCCGGTTCACCGAGGGCGGTGCGCAGCCTGGCCTCGACGAGAGCAAGAACATCAACCATGAGTTGAGCATAGAAGCCGTATCGAACGGGCAAAGTACGGACTTGACACCTGCGCCGACTGATAGTCTTGGCCGCTGTTCAGGGCAGAAGTACGTCCCTCACGGGGGACCGGCCGGAGGAGGTGGGGCTGCGATGGATCGAAGTCGGCCTGGCAGTACCAACCGCTCTTCCGTGCGCCTTCGTTGTTCCCTGTGATCGAGACCTCCATACCCGGCCGTATCCCCGGGAAACATCCGAGTCTCATGGCATGTCGCACGGCGGAAGAGCATCTCGCCTCGCCCAGTCCGTTTCAGTAGCGAACGCCGTCACCGCCCTCGCGGTGCCGCCCGCTTTGCGGACGTACGCAGATGTACGCAGTTCTCGCGTCACGTCCCCATTCCGGGCAGTGCCACGCTCGCCGGCGGCCTCTCCGTGAAGGAGTCCTGCCATGTCCATGATCCGTGACCTGCGCGCAGCGGTCCGCCCCTCCCTGCGTCCCTCGCTGCGCAAGAGCGCCGCCCCGCACAACTCCTACGACCCCACCCGCGACCCCTCCGCGAGCAGCGCCGTCGTCGACTGCGCGGTCTACCGCGACGGGCTGCGCAGCCAGGCCGACGCGTGCCTCACCCCGCGTGAGGCGATGCGGTACGTCCAGGAGGAGGGCGGCTTCGCCTGGATCGGGCTGCACGAGCCGACCGAGTCCGAATTCGCCGGTATCGCCGCCGAGTTCGGGCTGCATCCGCTGGCCGTGGAGGACGCCGTCCACGCCCACCAGCGGCCCAAGCTGGAGCGGTACGACGACACGCTCTTCACCGTCTTCAAGACCGTCCACTACGTGGAGCACGCCGAACTCACCGCCACCAGCGAGGTCGTGGAGACCGGCGAGGTCATGTGCTTCACCGGCCGGGACTTCGTGATCACCGTCCGGCACGGCGGCCAGGGGTCGCTGCGGGCGCTGCGCAAGCGCCTCCAGGACGACCCCGAGCTGCTCGCCAAGGGCCCCTCGGCCGTGCTGCACGCCATCGCGGACCAGGTCGTCGACGGCTATCTGGCGGTCGTGGACGCGATGCAGGACGACATCGACGAGGTCGAGATCGACGTCTTCTCGGCGCCCTCCAAGGGCAGCCCGCGCGGCACGGACGCCGGCCGGATCTACCAACTCAAGCGCGAGGTACTGGAGTTCAAGCGGGCGGTCTCGCCGCTGCTGCGGCCCATGCAGCTGCTCAGCGAGCGGCCGATGCGGCTGGTCGACCCCGACATCCAGAAGTACTTCCGCGACGTGGCCGACCACCTCGCGCGCGTGCAGGAGCACGTGGTCGCCTTCGACGAGCTCCTGAACTCGATCCTCCAGGCCAATCTGGCGCAGGCGTCGTTCGCGCAGAACGAGGACATGCGCAAGATCACCTCATGGGCGGCGATCATCGCCGTACCGACGATGGTGTGCGGCGTGTACGGCATGAACTTCGACCACATGCCGGAGCTGCACTGGAAGTACGGCTACCCGATCGTGCTGGCCGCCATCGTCGGCAGCTGTCTGACCATCCACCGCACGCTCAAGCGGAACGGTTGGCTCTGACGACGAGGGCGAGCCCGCCGAGGATCACGACCAGGGCGGCCCAGGCCAGGGCGGGCGGCTGCTGGCCCAGCCAGAGCGCGGCGATCAGCGCCGCGCCCGGGGTCTCCAGGAGGATCGCCGTGGACGTCACGGAGGCGCCCAGGCCCCGCACCACCCGGTTGAGCAGCGAATGGCCCAGCAGCTGGGCCGCGACGGTGAGCGCGGCCAGCTTCGCCCAGGTCGCCCCGGAGTACGAGCCGAGGTCCGCGCCGCTCGCCAGGCAGGCGGCGAGCAGCCCGGCGGCGGCCGTCCCGTAGCAGAGGTAGGTGTACGGGACGGTGTCGACGGTCCGCCGGACCTCGGCGCCGAGCAGCACGTAACCGGCGGCGGCGACACCGCCGCCGAGCGCGAGGGCGTCACCCGCGAGGGCACGCGGCGAGGTGGTCAGGTCGACGCCGGTGAGCATCACCACGCCCACGCACGCGACCAGCGTCCCGGCCCAGACCAGGGCGGGCGGGCGGTGGCCGCGCAGCCGCAGGGCGAGCGTGGTCCAGATCGGGGTGGTGGTGCACAGCGCGGTCGAGGAGGCCACCGACGTCATCCGCAGACTCGGCAGCCAGAGCCCGAAGTGCACCGCGAGCAGCGCCCCCGCGGCGACCGCGAGCCCCGCCTCCCGGCGGGTCAGCCCGCGCAACCGCTCCCGGTACTTCACCGCGACCAGCGGGGTGAGCGCGCCGACGGCCATGGCGTTGCGCCAGAACGCGATGGCCAGCGCGGGGGCCGCCGTGGCGGCGATCAGCGGCGCGGAGAGCGACACGCTGGCGATGGCGACGGCGAGCAGCGCGAAGTCGACCCGGGGGGCGGCCGCGACGGCGGCCGGGGCCGGGGTCGCGGGTGCTGTGGTGGTGGGCGCGGTGGTGGGCACGGCATGAGAGTAAGGCGCTAAACATATTTTCGGAACTGTCGGACCATGCTGTGGACAACACCGTGGGCCGGGCCGGGGCCGTCCCATAAAGTGGCCCCCATGACACCTGCGCTGCTGGATCGGGCCCTCGTCGAGGAGGCCACCAAGAAGTCCGGGCTGATCTGGGTGCGGGGCACCGGGACCGCCGACCGCGCGCTGTGGCACGTGTGGCACGAAGGCGCGGCGTATGTGGTGGGCGGCGGCCCCGGCGAGCAGCCGCTGGAGGGCCTGGCCGACGGCGGCACCGCGGAGGTGACCGTCCGCAGCAAGGACAAGGGCGGGCGCCTGGTCGCCTGGACGGCCGCGGTGAGCGAGGTCGCGCCGCGGAGCGAGCTGTGGGAGGCGGTGGCCGCCGAGCTGAAGGCCAAGCGGCTGAACGCGCCGGACGGCGAGGCGGTGACGGGGCGCTGGGCGCGGGAGTGCCGGGTGCTGCGCCTGGCGCCGGCCGAGGTCCGCACGGAGATGCCCTCGGGCTCGCTGGCCGCGCCGCCCGTGGAGACCCCGGCCACCACGCGCGAGCCGGTCCCGGCGGCGCTGCCGCGCCTGCTGATGAAGCGGAAGCGGGGGCGCAGGCGGGGCTGAGGGGTGCGGCGCCGGACGCGGTGCCGTGCCGGACGCGGTGCCGTGCGCCTGCGGACCGTGGTGGGTTGCGCTCGGCCACAGACAACCCGCGGACAGACGTCGACCGACCGGGGCGCGCGAGCACCCACCGGCCCGGAGGCGGACACGGGCTCCGGGGGGGGGCGCGTGGGCTACGTTTTGGGGAGCCTGCTCCCGTAATCCACCGTCGCCCCCTTGGACGGCGCCGCCAGCGGGAAGTCCTGGTTCCAGTCGCCCAGTTCGAGCACGCCCGCGCCACCCGCCCGCTCGAAGCGCAGCGGATAGGGCGTGCCCTGGAGCGAGACGTCGAGGGTGCCGCCCTCGCCGTCCTTGCCGGCCCTGACGCGGATGGTGCCCACCTCACCGACCTTGGACCGGTCGCCCTTGGAGAGCTCGCCCTGGAGCCCGAGCATCCCCTTCAGCAGCGCGCCCTTGTCCGTGAAGCCGCGCAGCTCCTGGTACGCGGGGTCGCCCGAGGGCACCTTGACGTACTTGTCGTCGAGCTGTCTGCCCGCGGCCGACGCGCTCCCCGAGCCGTGCTTGCCGTCCCGGTGCGCCCAGAACCCGGCGTCGGCCTTCAGATAGAGCTCGTCACCCACCCGCAGCAGCCCGAACGTGGTGTTCTTGGAGGTGACCGTGCCGGTGGCGCCGTTCTTCTTCAGCCGCATGTCGATCTTGTACGTGCCGCCCTTGCTGACCAGCGTGCCGCTGAGGTGCACCGCGTCGGCGCCGTCGGCCGCCGTGCGTGCCTTGCCCTCGATCTCGGTCGCGGAGAGCTTGCCGACGCCGTTGGTCCCCTCGTCCGGGTCCGAGGAGCACGCCGTGACGGCCGCGGCGAGCCCCGCGCAGAGCGCGACGGGCAGCGCGGCCCGGCGCGCCCGTACGGACAGGGAGCGTGTGGTCACCGGCACAGCCTTTCGTCGAAGCGCGCCGAGTGGGGGCGCGAAGTCGGGGTCGGCAGACCGCACCCTACCCGGGCCGTCCACCCCGCCCCGCGGAGAGCCGTACGGACCCCCCACAAGGGCGTACCGCGAAGGCACCGGCTAGCCTGAATCAGATATTCAGCGTCGTATTTCCGGCCGGGACAGGGTCGGATCACGCCCCAGAGGAGGCGCTCGGCATGGCGGCAGGCGCCCCCCGGATCTTCGTCTCGCACCTCTCCGGCGTCGCCGTCTTCGATCCCAACGGCGACCAGGTGGGCCGGGTGCGCGATCTGGTGGCGATCCTGCGCGTCGGCCGCCGTCCGCCCCGGCTGCTCGGCATCGTCGTCGAGGTGGCCGGCCGGCGGCTGATCTTCCTGCCGATGACCCGGGTCACCGGCGTCGAGTCCGGCCAGGTCATCACCACCGGCGTGGTCAACCTGCGCCGCTTCGAGCAGCGCCCGACCGAGCGCCTCGTCCTCGGTGAGCTGCTGGACCGCCGGGTCACCGTCGTCGAGAGCGGCGAGGAGGTGACGGTCCTGGACGTGGCCATCCAGCAGCTGCCCGCGCGCCGCGACTGGGAGATCGACAAGGTCTTCGTCCGCCGCGGCAAGGGCGGCGCCCTGCGGCGCAAGGGCGAGACGCTGACCGTCGAGTGGTCCGCCGTCACCGGCTTCTCGCTGGAGGAGCACGGCCAGGGCGCCGAGAACCTCCTCGCCACCTTCGAGCAGCTGCGCCCCGCCGACCTCGCCAACGTGCTGCACCACCTCTCCCCCAAGCGCCGCGCCGAGGTGGCCGCGGCCCTCGACGACGACCGGCTCGCGGACGTCATGGAGGAGCTGCCGGACGACGACCAGGTGGAGATCCTCGGCAAGCTGAAGGACGAGCGGGCCGCCGACGTCCTGGAGGCGATGGACCCCGACGACGCGGCCGACCTGCTCTCCGAGCTGCCCGAGGAGGACAAGGAGCGCCTGCTCACCCTGATGCAGCCGGACGACGCGGCGGACGTGCGCAGGCTCCTGTCGTACGAGGAGCGCACCGCGGGCGGTCTGATGACCACCGAGCCGATCGTGCTGCGCCCGGACGCCACGGTCGCCGACGCCCTCGCGCGCGTACGCCAGCAGGACCTCTCGCCGGCGCTGGCCGCGCAGGTGTACGTGTGCCGGCCGCCCGACGAGACGCCGACCGGCAAGTACCTGGGCACGGTGCACTTCCAGCGGCTGCTGCGCGACCCGCCGTTCACCCTGGTCTCCTCGATCGTGGACACCGACCTGCCGCCGCTCTCCCCCGAGGCGCCGCTGCCCGCGGTGACCGCGTTCCTCGCCGCGTACAACATGGTCGCCGCGCCCGTCGTGGACGACAGCGGGTCCCTGCTGGGCGCGGTCACGGTCGACGACGTCCTGGACCACCTGCTGCCCGAGGACTGGCGCGAGGCGGAGTTCCACGGCGCCGAGGGGGGCACGGATGGCTGACCGCACCGAGGAGCGCGAGCGCACGCGCGCGGTGGGCGCGAGCGCCCTCTCACGCGGCCCGCGCGCCCGCCTGGACCAGCCGCGCGCGCCACGGCGGCGGCTGCTGCCCGAGTACGACCCGGAGGCGTTCGGCCGGTTCTCCGAGAAGATCGCCCGCTTCCTGGGCACCGGGCGGTTCATCGTCTGGATGACCCTGGTGATCATCCTGTGGGTGGTCTGGAACATCTTCGCGCCGGCCGCGCTGCGCTTCGACGAGTACCCGTTCATCTTCCTGACGCTGGCCCTGTCCCTCCAGGCCTCGTACGCGGCCCCGCTGATCCTGCTCGCGCAGAACCGGCAGGACGACCGCGACCGGGTCAACCTGGAGCAGGACCGCAAGTCCAACGAGCGCTCCATCGCCGACACCGAGTACCTCACCCGGGAGATCGCCGCGCTGCGGATGGGCCTCGGCGAGGTGGCCACCCGCGACTGGATCCGCTCGGAACTCCAGGACCTGATCAAGGAGATGGAGGACCGGCGCGTGGTATTCCCGCCGGAGGCCCCGCACGGAAGTGACGAATCAGACCACCGCTAGGGCTTTCCGGGGGCGGCACCCCGCGCCGTACCATCTCCGTATGGTTACGGATGACGCGGTGCGCGAGGCACTGGCGACGGTGAACGACCCAGAGATCCACCGCCCGATCACTGAGCTCGGCATGGTCAAGGCGGTCGAGATCGGGGCGGACGGGGCGGTCGCCGTCACGGTGTACCTCACGGTCTCCGGCTGCCCGATGCGCGAGACGATCACGAAGAACGTGACCGAGGCGGTCGAGCGGGTCGAGGGCGTCACGCGCGTCGACGTCTCGCTCGATGTGATGAGCGACGAACAGCGCAAGGAGCTCGCGGCGTCGCTGCGCGGCGGCACCGCCGAGCGCGAGGTGCCCTTCGCCAAGCCCGGCTCGCTGACCCGCGTCTACGCGGTGGCGTCCGGCAAGGGCGGCGTCGGCAAGTCCTCGGTGACGGTGAACCTCGCCGCGGCGATGGCGGCGGACGGGCTGAAGGTCGGTGTCGTCGACGCCGACATCTACGGGCACTCCGTGCCCCGCATGCTGGGCGTGGACGGCCGTCCCACCCAGGTCGAGAACATGATCATGCCGCCGTCGGCGAACGGCGTGAAGGTCATCTCCATCGGTATGTTCACCCCGGGCAACGCCCCGGTGGTCTGGCGCGGCCCGATGCTCCACCGCGCCCTCCAGCAGTTCCTGGCCGACGTCTACTGGGGCGACCTGGACGTCCTCCTGCTCGACCTGCCCCCGGGCACCGGCGACATCGCGATCTCGGTCGCCCAGCTGGTCCCGAACGCGGAGATCCTGGTCGTCACGACCCCCCAGCAGGCCGCCGCCGAGGTCGCCGAGCGGGCGGGCTCGATCGCGGTCCAGACCCACCAGAAGATCGTCGGCGTCGTCGAGAACATGGCGGGCCTGCCCTGCCCGCACTGCGACGAGATGGTCGACGTCTTCGGCACGGGCGGCGGCGAGAAGGTCGCGGAGGGCCTGACGAAGACGACCGGCGCGAACGTGCCGGTGCTCGGCTCGATCCCGATCGACGTCCGCCTGCGCGAGGGCGGCGACGACGGCAGGCCGGTCGTCCTCTCCGACCCGGAGTCCCCCGCGGGCGCCGCGCTGCGCGCGATCGCGGGCAAGCTGGGCGGCCGCCAGCGCGGCCTGTCGGGCATGTCGCTGGGGATCACTCCGCGCAACAAGTTCTGATCCGCGGGTTCGGATCCGCGGGTTCTGATCCGCGGGTTCTGATCCGTCGGCCGTCTGTGGCTGGTCGCGCGGTTCCCCGCGCCCCTGGGAGGGCCCTTCGGGCCCCTCTCAGGAGCGCGGGGGAACCGCGCGAGCAACCGCCCACGAGCTGTGGCCGCAAGGCGCCCCGGCCGACGTGGACCTAGGCGTACGACGTGATGTCCACCACCGCGAACCCGAGCCCGTACGCGCTCATCCCCCGCCCGTACGCCCCCAGGTGCACCCCGCCCCCGGCGGAGCCGGCCAGCACCCAGCCGAACTCGGACTCCCGGTAGTGGAACGGCGTCGCGACCCCGTCGACCGGCAGCGAGAGCGTGGTCCAGTCCGGCCCGGCGAGGTCGTCCGCCAGTTCCCACGCCGCCTCGGTCTGCTGGTCCAGCCACTCGTCGCGCAGCACGTGGTCCATCTGGGCGGGCCAGGTGAAGGAGAGCAGCCCGGACCCGGCCAGCCAGGCCGCGGAGGAGACCGTGGTGGCCTCCAGCACTCCCGTACCGTCGCCGCTGCGGCGCGTGGGGTTGGCCGGGATGCTCACGACCACCGCGAAGCGCTCGCGGTCGGCGGCGGAGCGGTCGGTCGCGTCGGGCCGTATCGACGGCTCGTCGCCGTGGCCGGTGGAGCCGTACTGAACCGTGCCGTCGGCCGCCGTGGCCACCTGCATCAGCCAGCGCGGCCCGGTGAAGGCCTGGTCAAGGCCGTACCAGGCGAACGGTGCCCGCAGATAGCCGTCGACCGTACGCCGGGCCGCCGGCACCCCTTCTGGTGTGGACGGGGTGTCCTCCGTGGACCCCTGTGCCGAAACCCGACTCGTCGTCTCCACTGCCCGGCCGCCTCCTGTCCGTAGGTGTCCGCAGCGGCCCGCCCCCCTCGGGCGTCCTGGCTGCCGGACCTATGGAGGATAGCCACCCCGGTCGCGTCCACCGGGAATGACGGTGCGGACGTGGCTCGGATTGACGTCCCGTACGGAGTTCGGGGGGGCGCGTCAGGTCGCGTCGGCGTCGAACGGGGGGCGCTCGCCCGGGTCGAGCTTCTCGCGCTTCTTGACGAGGTCGGGCGCGCCCGGCACACCGGCGGCCGAGCCGTTGGCGGCGGTCGTGGGGGCCGCGGAGGCGCTCTCGCGGCCGTGCACCGCGTCCGCGACCTCCTCCATGTCCTTGCGCAGGTCGAAGCTGTTGCGGATCTCCTTGAGACCCAGGTCGTCGTTGTCGAGCAGCTGCTTGCGCACGAACGTCTTCGGGTTCAGGTCCTCGAACTCGAAGTCCTTGAACTCGGGGCCGAGTTCGGCGCGGATGTCCGCCTTGGCGGTCTCCGAGAAGCTGCGGATCTTGCGGATGAACCCCGAGACGTCCTGGATCAGCTTGGGCAGCTTGTCCGGGCCGAAGACGAGCACGGCGAGGACCACGAGGGTGACGAGCTCCATGGGCCCTATGTCGTTGAACACCTGCTGCTCCTCGTGGCTCTGCTCCCGGGTCCAGTCATGGACCGCTCCACGGTACCCGTCGAAACTGTCGAAACGGTACCTACCCGGTGACCTTTGGCCGTCGCTTGCCCCCCGGGTGACCGATAGGTGACCCGGGGGCGAGCCGCGGCGGTGGCCCCGGCGCAGGTCAGGACGTGGCGGAGCCCAAGGTGAGGGTGAGGCGCTGCTCCTGGCCGCCGCGCCTGAGCGTCAGCTCCAGGCGGTCGCCGGGGCGGTGCGCGCGGATCTTGACGATCAGCTCCTCGGCGCTGTGCACCCGCTGGCCGTCCACCTTGGTGATCACGTCCTCGGGCCTGATGCCCGCGGTGGCGCCGGGGCCGCCGGGAGTCACGGAGGGCTTGCCGTCGGCGGCCTTGGCGCCGACCCGGGCGCCGTCGCCGGAGAACTTCATGTCGAGGGTGACCCCGATGACCGGGTGGGTGGCCCGGCCGGTGTTGATCAGTTCCTCGGCGACCCGCTTGCCCTGGTTGACGGGGATGGCGAAGCCGAGCCCGATCGAGCCGCCCTGGCCGCCGCTGTCGCTGGTGCCCGCGGCGCGGATCGCGCTGTTGATGCCGACGACGTGGGCGCGCGAGTCGAGCAGGGGTCCGCCCGAGTTGCCCGGGTTTATCGGGGCGTCGGTCTGGAGCGCGTCGACATAGCTGACGTCGCTGCCGTCGCCCTTCTCGCCGCCCGCCGTGATCGGGCGCTCCTTGGCGCTGATGATGCCGGAGGTGACGGTGTTGGAGAGGTCGAAGGGGGCGCCGATGGCCACCACCGGGTCGCCGACCTGGACGTTGTCGGAGTTGCCGAGCGGGAGCGGCTTCAGCCCCGAGACACCGCTCACCCGGACCACGGCGAGGTCGTACCCGGCGTCGCGGCCGACCACCGTGGCGCGGGCGCTCTCGCCCCCGCTGAAGGTCACGCTGATGTCGCCGGACGAACCCGCGGGCTGGACGACGTGGTTGTTGGTGAGGATGTGCCCGGCGTTGTCGAGGACGAAGCCGGTGCCGGTGCCGGACTCGCTCTCCCCGCTGACGTGCAGCGTGACGACGCCCGGGAGGGCGCTGGCGGCGATCCCGGCGACGCTGTCGGGCGCGCGGCCGATGGGCCCCTTGCCGGCCTGCGGCAGGCTGACGTGGGTGGTGCCGGTCCGCTCGACGTACGCGCCGATGCCACCACCGATACCGCCCGCGACCAGCGCGAGGACGACGGCCCCGAGGACGAGCGCCCCACGCCGGGGCCCGCGCCGGGCCGGTGCGCCCGCCGTGCTGAGCGGCTGCTGCCCGGCCGCGCCCCACGGGTCGTAGTGCACCCACTGGGACGAGGGCGGGACCGGCGGCACGGCCTCCGGTACGACGTACGGGGCCGCCGGGGCCTCCGGCGCCGGGTATGCCCCCTGGGACGGCACGGCCGCGGCGGGCGGCACGGCACCCGGAACCGGCGCGGGACGCTGCACCGGCGGCGCGGGCGCCCACGGCCCGGGACCGCCGTACGGCGGCGTCCCGTACGGATCGGGCGCGTGCAGGGGCCGCCGGAGCGGCACGGCCCCGTCGGGCCCCTGGGCCGAACCGTCACCGGGGCCCTCGGCCGCCGCCGCCGACGCCTGGGCGGTGGCCTCGGCCGCCGCAAAGGGCGCAGAGGGCGCAGAGGGCTGGGAAGCGGTGGGCTCCGCCGGTGCCGAAGGCTGGGGAGTGGTGGGCTCCGCCGAGGCCGACGTCTGGGAGGCGGTGGGCTCCGCCGGTGTCGACCCAAGGTCAACACCCTCGACGGGCGTGGGCCCGTGGCCGTGTTCGGCGGGAACGGCCTGCGCGGGCTCGGCAGGCGCCACCGGCCCGGGCTCGGCGGGAACCGCCTGCGCAGGACCAGCGGACGCCACCGGTCCGGCCTCGACGGCAACCGCCTGCGCGGGATCGGCCGACGCCACCGGTCCGAGCTCGGCAGAAACCACCTGCGCGGGATCGGCCGACGCCACCGGTCCGGGCTCGGCAGAAACCACCTGCGCGGAGTCGGCCGGTGCCGCCGGGGCGGGTGGTGCCAGTCGGTACGCGGACTCTTCCTCGACCGGGGCTCCCGGGGCCAGCGGGTACGGCACGTCCCGGGCGCCGGAACCTTCCGGCGCCGCGGCGGCCGGGCCGTCCTGCGCACCCGGAGCGGACGCGTCCGGCGTCCCGCCCGCGGGCGGGGCCAGGTCGTACGTCTCCTCGGCCGCGGAGCCGTCCTCGCGCGGGGTGGGACGGCTCCACCATCTCGCCCTGGGCCCGGTGGGCTTCCCGTCGTTCATGCTCTCCCCGCAAATGTCCCGCGTGCCCCGGGGGCACCCCTCCCGGGGATTCAATCAGGTTTGCCGGGAGGAGCGCAGGGCAGGCGGTCAGTGCCGCGGAGCCGCCAGCCGCGTCGGGGACGAGGACGGACTCGCGCCCGGCAGCGCCGACAGCGGCGCGACCGGCCGTACCGCCGGGGCGGAGAGCACCGGCCGTATCAGCGGAGGCAGGGCCGAGCCGCTCAGCAGCGCCGCGCGGAACGGGTTGCCGAACTGCTGCGGCGCGGGCTGGGACGGTATGCCGTTGAGCCCGGCCAGCCCCATCGGAGCCGGTGCGCCGGTCTGCGGACCCACCGGCGCGCTCGCCGCGCCGCCGTGTCTGCGCTCCGCGTCCAGGGAAAGCGGCACGCCCGAAACAGCGCCTGCGGGACCGGCCGACGGGCTCTGCGCCCGCACCGGCGTGACCCTGCTGCCCGATCCCTCGCCCCGGGCGCTGGTGTCCGCGCCGGAATCCGAGGGGATCGCGCCGCCGAGCGCGATCGCCGCCAGGGAGACCGCGCTGGCCGCGGCGAAGGCGATCCTGCGCCCGCGCCACGGCGAACCCGAACGCTCCTCGGCGCGGGCCACTTCATGGATACGGAAGCCCCGTCCGGGCAGCCCGCCGCCGAGGACGGCCGCGTGCGCCCCGCCGGGCGCGTAGCCGAAGCGGCCGGCCGGGTCGCCCGGATCACTCAGGGCGCCGGGGGTGAAGACCCCCTCGGTGAGGCGGCCCCCGCCGAATGGTCCCCGACCGTCGTCGTCGCCTCCGGGGCCCCCGGGCAGCCCCTGGAGCCGTGCCAGCAGCCCCTCGGAGGGGGTGGGCTGCGCCGTCTGCGCGAAGACGCTCTTGACGCGGCGCTGGGCGTCGGCCTCGGCCTTGCACTTGGGGCAGGTGGCCAGATGAGAAAGGACGCGCTCGCGCGCGTCATGACTGAGCTCGCCGTCGACCAGGGCGGCGAGGCGGTCCCCCAGATGCTGCTCGGCGGGGGTCGGACCTGTGCCGGTCACGCTGTCCCCTCTCCGACCGCCCCCGGGGCGCCGGGCGCCACCCCCGCGAGGGCACGCTGCTGCTCGGCACGGGCCTCGGGCGAACGGTGCTTCAGCGCCTTGCGCAGATGCGAGCGGCCCCGGTGGATCCGGCTGCGCACGGTGCCGAGCTTCACGCCGAGGGTGGCGGCGATCTCCTCGTACGACAGGCCCTCGATGTCGCAGAGGACGACGGCCGCGCGGAATTCGGGCGCGAGGGTGTCCAGCGCCTGCTGGACGTCGGCGTCGAAGTGCGCGTCGTTGAAGACCTGCTGGGGGGACGGGTCACGGCTGGGCAGCCGCTCGGCCGCGTCGTCGCCGAGCGCGTCGAAGCGGATGCGCTGGCGGCGGCGGACCATGTCCAGGAAGAGGTTGGTGGTGATGCGGTGCAGCCAGCCCTCGAAGGTGCCCGGCGTATACGTCGACAGGGAGCGGAAGACGCGGACGAAGACCTCCTGCGTGAGGTCCTCGGCGTCGTGCTGGTTGCCCGTCAGGCGGTAGGCGAGGCGGTAGACGCGGCCGCTGTGCGTGCTGACGATCTCCTCCCACGTGGGAGGGGTCCACGCCGGGGATTCCGCGTCGGCGAAGGTCGCGGTGGCTGCGGAAGGTGCGGCGTTGATGGGAGTCCCTCCCAGGCCGTTGAGGCCATGGGGGCGGTCAGCGGTCTCGGTCACGGATTTCGGCTCACCCGCCGACCTGAGAAAGCGCCGGAGCACTCCTCCCCGATCCACAGGCGCAGCCGCACCTCCCCTGTCGGCTCTGGTGGTGTCCAGCGGAGCCCCTACCATAGCCACCTCGCCCGTTAGCTCCGGATAAGAATCTTTACGCGCATTTGGGACCGGCTTCCCGCCCCCGCGACCGCGTCGCTTCCCGGACCCCTCGGGGACCGGGATTTCGTACTCGTCCATGTCACCCCCGCCCTTCATAACGCCTGGTCCCATCTGCGGGTTCCCGGGCGCAGCGGATACAGTCACCGTTGCGCGCCAACTACGGGGACAGGAGAGGGCCATTACCGCCAACCGGCAGACGAGCTGGGCGTTCGCCGACGCCTTTGTCGCCGAGGACGACGCGCTGCGCTGGGCCCGCGAGCGGTCCCGGGAGGCAGGACTGCGTTCGGTGTCCCCGGGGACGGGCGCCGCGCTGCGCCTGCTCGCTGCCACCGCGGACGCCAAGGCGGTGGCCGAGATCGGCACCGGAACGGGCGTCTCCGGGATCTATCTGCTCCAGGGCCTGCGGCCGGACGGCGTGCTGACCACCGTCGACCCCGAGGCGGACCGCCAGCAGTTCGCCAAGCAGGCCTTCCGCGCGGCGGGATTCGCCGGGAACCGGGCGCGTTTCATCCCCGGGAACGCCCTGGACGTCCTGCCGCGGCTGGCCGACGGCGGATACGACCTGGTGTTCTGCGACGGCGATCGGGCGGAGTCCCTGGACTACCTAGCTGAATCGTTGCGCCTGCTGCGGCCCGGCGGAATCGTCTGCTTCGAAGGGGTCTTCGCCGACGGCCGTACGGTCGACTCGGGCGTCCAGCCCGCCGAGGTGCTGCGGCTGCGGGACCTGCTGCGGACCGTCCGCGAGAGCCAGGAGCTGGTCGGGTCGCTGCTGCCGGTGGGCGACGGACTCCTGTGCGCGGTGAAGCGGCCCTGAGAGGCGGCATGGGTGCGCCGCGGTCTCCTCGCCCCCTGGTCAGCCCCTGGTCACCCTTCGGTCGGCCTTGGAAAACACTCCGCCCCGGGCCGGTACCTGCGTACCGGCCCGGGGCGGGCACAGATGGCGGTCAAGCCTGCTGAATCAGCCGACGACCTTCTTGAGCGCGTCTCCGAGCGCCTCGGCCTCGTCCGGGGTCAGCTCGACCACAAGCCGTCCGCCGCCTTCGAGCGGAACGCGCATGACGATGCCCCGCCCCTCCTTGGTCACCTCGAGCGGGCCGTCGCCCGTCCGCGGCTTCATGGCCGCCATGCTGTTTCCCCTTCCTGAAACCAGCTCATCGCAGCCGGCGGCCCCATGACAGGCATGGTGTTACCGGCATCGAACACATTGCTTCCAGGTCATTATCCCGCATGGCAGGACCCGATGACCAACATCGGTCCGCATCGCTTGCGCAACGCGCTCTATCAAAACCACCCAATTCGGCGATCCGCCTGCGATACTTCGCCACCCCCGGTGCGGATGCCGACCGGGATTGTTTGACGCAGGTCACATGTGCGGCGCCGATGATCTCCGCCATGCTGGGCGGACACGACACCGCAACGGAGGGGATCCATCCCAATGGCCGACACCGTGCTCTACGAGGTGACCGACGGGCTCGCGACGATCACGCTCAACCGTCCCGACGCCATGAACGCCATGAACATCGAGGCCAAGGTCGCCCTGCGGGACGCGGTACGGGCGGCCGCGGCGGACCCGGCGGTGCGGGCGGTCCTGCTCACCGCGACCGGCCGGGCGTTCTGCGTGGGCCAGGACCTCAAGGAGCACGTGAGCCTGCTCGCGGCGGACCGCGAGGCGGGCACCACGGTCACGATGAGCACGGTCCGCGAGCACTACAACCCGATCGTGCGCGCCCTCACCGAGATGCCCAAGCCGGTCGTGGCCGGGGTCAACGGCGTCGCGGCGGGCGCGGGCCTCGGCTTCGCGCTGGCGGCGGACTACCGGGTGGTCGCGGACACGGCCGCCTTCACCACCTCCTTCGCGGGGGTCGCGTTGACGGCCGACTCCGGCGTCTCCTGGACGCTGCCCCGCCTCATCGGCCAGTCGCGCGCCGCCGACCTGCTGCTCTTCCCGCGCTCGATCTCCGCGCGCGAGGCGTACGACCTCGGGATCGTGAACAAGCTGGTCCCGGCGGAGAACCTGGCGGCCGAGGCCGCGGCCGTGGCGCGCGCGCTGGCCGACGGGCCGACCCTCGCGTACGCGGCGCTCAAGGAGTCACTGGCGTACGGGGCCGGGCACAGCCTGGCCGAGGCGCTGGAGAAGGAGGACGAACTCCAGACGCGTGCCGGGGCCTCCGAGGACCACGGAATCGCGGTGGCGGCGTTCCTGGCGAAGGAGAAGCCGAAGTATGTGGGGCGTTGAGCCGTTCGTGGTGACGTGGCCCGCCCCGCGGCGGCCGCGGGGCGGGCCCTTCGGGTCCGCCGCACGGCTCACCGCGCCCCTGGAGGGCCCCGCCGCCCGTCAGGCGGCGCCGGCGCCGCCCCGGTACACGCAGTTCTCCAGGTGGTCGTCCACAAGGCCGCACGCCTGCATGAGGGCGTAGGCGGTGGTGGGGCCGATGAAGCGCAGGCCGCGCTTCTTGAGGGCCTTGGACAGCGCCGTCGACTCGTCGGTGACCGGGGGGACGTCGGCCAGGGTGCGGGGAGCCGGGCGGGTGGCGGGGTCCGGGGCGTAGGACCAGATCAGCTCGTCCAGTTCGCCGGGGGCCCAGTCGGCCAGGACGCGCGCGTTGGCGAGGGTCGCCTCGATCTTGGCGCGGTTGCGGATGATCGACTCGTCGGTCAGCAGCCGCGCCGCGTCCTCGTCCGTGAACGCGGCCACCTCGGCGATCCGGAAGCCCGCGAAGGCGCGGCGGAAGCCCTCCCGGCGGCGCAGGATGGTGATCCACGACAGCCCCGACTGGAAGGCCTCCAGGCACAGCCGTTCGTACAGGGCGTCGTCGCCGTGGACCGGGCGGCCCCACTCGGTGTCGTGGTACGCCACGTAGTCCGCGGTGGACAGCCCCCACGGGCAGCGCGGCCGGCCGTCGGGGCCGGGGATGGCGGCGCTCACTGGCGGGGCTCCTCGTCGCGGCGGGCGTGGGCGGCGCTGAGCGCCTGCTGGAGGGCGGCGATCCGGGCGTCGCGCTCGGAGAGCTCCGCGGCGAGGCGGCTCAGTACGTCGTCGACCTCGGCCATGCGGTAGCCGCGGGCGGCCACCGGGAGCCGCAGGGCGTCGATGTCCGCGCGCTCCACGGGCCGGTCCTCGGGCAGCGGGTCCGAGAGCCGCTCGGGGCCCGTCTCGGGCAGGACGGCGTCGTCGCCGCCGCCCACCACGGCCAGCGTCACCGCGGCGACCACCACGACCATGGCGATCAGCAAGAACCAGAACACGCGCGAAGCCTCTCCCCGCCAGCCGGAAACCGTCGGGTCCGATCGTGCCATGCGGAGCCGGGAGTTAGGGTCTGTCGGTCGGCAAGGCCCGGCCCACCGGGCACGGAACCAGAGGTCACGGGCTTCTTACCCGAGGAGGAAACAGCGGATGCTGCGGCTGGGACGGCGCGAGTTCGACGCGTACGAGCCGGTGATCATGGCGATCGTCAACCGGACCCCGGACTCCTTCTACGACCAGGGCGCGACCTTCCACGACGAGCCCGCGCTGGCCCGCGTGGAGGAGGCGGTGTCCCAGGGGGCCGCCATCATCGACATCGGCGGGGTCAAGGCGGGCCCCGGCGAGGAGGTGACGGCCGAGGAGGAGGCGCGGCGCACGGTCGGCTTCGTGGCCGAGGTGCGGCGGCGGCATCCGGACGTGGTGATCAGCGTCGACACCTGGCGCCACGAGGTCGCCGAGGCGGTCTGCGAGGCGGGCGCCGACGTGCTGAACGACGCGTGGGGCGGGGTCGACCCCAAGCTCGCGGAGGTCGCGGCGCGGTACGGGGCGGGGCTGGTGTGCACGCACGCGGGCGGCGTCGAGCCGCGCACCCGGCCGCACCGGACCGCGTACGAGGACGTGATGGAGGACATCCTGCGGGTCACCGTCGGCCTCGCGGAGCGGGCGGTCGCGCTCGGGGTGCGGCGGGACGGGATCATGATCGATCCCGGTCACGACTTCGGCAAGAACACCCGCCACAGCCTGGAGGCGACCCGGCGGCTCGGGGAGATGACGGCGACCGGGTGGCCGGTCCTGGTCTCCCTCTCCAACAAGGACTTCGTCGGGGAGACGCTGGACCGGCCGGTCAAGGAGCGGGTCATCGGGACGCTGGCCACGACCGCGGTGTCGGCGTGGCTGGGGGCGCGGGTGTACCGGGTGCACGAGGTCGCGGAGACGCGTCAGGTGCTGGACATGGTGGCGTCCATCGCGGGCCACCGGCCGCCCGCGGTGGCCCGGCGCGGGCTGGCCTGACCGGGCCCCGTCGGTACGGCGGCGGTGCGGGCGCGTCCGGCGCCCCTACCGCCCCACCTCCTTGGTCACCAGGGCCACCGCCTCCTCCACGCTGTCGGTGACGTGGAAGAGGAGCAGGTCGGCCTCGGAGGCCTTGCCGCCCGCGACCACCGTGTCGCGGAGCCAGTCGACCAGGCCCGTCCAGTACTCGGAGCCGAACAGGACGATCGGGAAGCGGGTCACCTTGCCGGTCTGGACGAGCGTGAGCGCCTCGAAGAGCTCGTCCAGCGTGCCGAGGCCGCCGGGCAGCACGACGAAGCCCTGCGCGTACTTCACGAACATCGTCTTGCGGACGAAGAAGTAGCGGAAGTTCACGCCGATGTCGACATGCGGATTGAGCCCCTGCTCGAAGGGGAGCTCGATGCCGAGGCCGACCGAGACGCCCCGCGCCTCGCGCGCGCCCCGGTTGGCCGCCTCCATCGCCCCCGGCCCACCACCGGTGATCACCGCGAAGCCCGCCTCGACCAGCGCCTGGCCGATGCGCACACCCGCCTCGTACTCCAGCGAGTCCACCGGCGTGCGGGCCGAGCCGAAGACGCTGATGGCGCTGGGCAGTTCGGCGAGCGCGCCGAAGCCCTCGACGAACTCGGACTGGATGCGCATCACCCGCCAGGGGTCGGTGTGCACCCACTCCGAGTCGCCCTCGGTGTCCAGGAGCCGCTGGTCGGTGGTTCCGGGCTTCACCTGCTCGCGGCGGCGCAGCACCGGCCCGAGCCGCTGCTCCAGCCGCTGTTCGCCCGGAAACTCTCCCTCGGGATAGGCCATTGCGTGCTCCTTTCCGCTGACTCCAGTCATATGACGCGTCCGGCCAGGGTAGGACGACCTACGTGACGAATGATGAAATTCAGGCAGTCAGCCAGGCGTGAAGTCGCCGTTCGCAGTGGGTGATCCGGTCGACGGCCACGTGTTCGTCGCGCTTGTGCGCGTACAGGGCGTCCCCGGGGCCGTAATTGACGGCCGGGACGCCGAGCGCGCCGAAGCGGGAGACGTCGGTCCAGCCGAACTTGGGCTGCGGGGTGCCGCCGACCGCCTCCATGAAGGCCGCGGCGGCCGGGTGTGAGAGTCCGGGCAGGGCCGCGCCCGAGTGGTCGTCGACCACGAACGCCGTGACGCCGCAGTCCGCGAAGACCTCGTGGACGTGGGCCAGCGCCTCCTCGGCGGTGCGGTCCGGGGCGTAGCGGTAGTTGACGGTGACCGCGCACGCGTCGGGGATGACGTTGGTGGCGACGCCGCCCTCGATCCGTACCGCGTTCAGGCCCTCGTGGTACTCCAGCCCGTCGATCACCGGCCGGCGCGGCTCGTACGCGGCGAGCCGGGCCAGGATCGGGGCGGCGGCGTGGATGGCGTTGGAGCCCATCCAGCTGCGCGCGGAGTGGGCCCGCTCCCCTTCTGTGTGGAGGACGACCCGCAGGGTGCCCTGGCAGCCGCCCTCGACCTGGCCGTCGGAGGGCTCCAGGAGGACCGCGAAGTCGCCCTCGATCCAGTCGGGGTGCGCCTCGGCCACGTGCCCGAGCCCGTTGAGGTGGGCCGCGACCTCCTCGTTGTCGTAGAAGACGAACGTCAGGTCGCGGTTGGGCTCGGGGACGGTCGCCGCGATGCGCAGCTGCACGGCCACGCCGGACTTCATGTCGGAGGTGCCGCAGCCCCACAGGACGCCGTTGTCGTCCAGGCGCGAGGGCACGTTGTCCGCGATCGGGACGGTGTCGATGTGCCCGGCGAGGACGACCCGCTCGGCGCGCCCCAGACGCGTGCGCGCGACGACGTTGTTGCCGTGGCGGTCCACGGTCAGGTGCGGCAGGGTCCGCAGGGCCGCCTCGATCGCGTCCGCGAGCGGCTTCTCCGTTCCGCTCTCGGACGGGAAGTCGACGAGCCACGCGGTGAGCGCGGGGCCGTCCAGGGTCAGGTCGAGTGCGCTGTCTGCCATGGCCCCGACCCTAGCGCGCACCCCCCGACCAGGGCCGGGGCGTCCACAGGCACACGAGTGGCGCCCGGCCCCGGGGGGCTCGCCCCGCCCTCCAGTACGGTGGTCCCCGTGTCCCAGCCCCGCACTCCCGAACGACCCGCACGGCGCGGCCGTCTCTTCCGTTTCGTGGCCGCGGCCGTCGTGCTGCTCGCCGTGGCCGGCTATCTGGTGGTGCAGTACCTGAGCGGGGGGCCGGGGGCGCCGAGATGCACGGTGGGGTCGGGGGACGACACCTACCGGCTCAGCCCCGAGCAGGCCGAGAACGCGGCGACGATCTCCGCGGTCGGCACCACGCGCGGGATGCCCGAGCGGGCGGTCACCATCGCGCTGGCCACCGCGCTCCAGGAGTCGGGCCTGCGCAACATCACACACGGCGACCGCGACTCCATCGGGCTCTTCCAGCAGCGGCCCTCGCAGGGCTGGGGCACCGTGCGGGAGATCATGGACCCGGTGTACTCGGCCGGGAAGTTCTACCAGCGTCTGGCCGAGGTGCCCGGCTACTCGCGGCTGCCGCTGACCGTGGCCGCGCAGCGGGTCCAGCGCAGCGGCTTCCCGCAGGCGTACGCCAAGCACGAGCCGGACGCGGCGCTGCTCACGGCCGCGCTGACCGGCCGCAGCCCCGCCTCGCTGACCTGCACCATCGCCAAGGACACCCGCCCGGGCGACCCGGCGCAGGTGCGCGCCGAGCTGACCCGCGCGTTCGGCGCCGGGGTGGTCCCCGACAAGAGCGAGGGGCGCGAGGTGACCGTGCCGGTGCGCACGCCCGCGCGCGCCGGGGCCGACGCCGAGGGCGGCGCCGCGCAGCACGGCTGGGAGCTGGCCCACTGGGCGGTCGCCCACGCCGCGGCCTTCCGGGTGGAGCGGGTGTCGTACGCAGGGCACACCTGGCGCGCGGACGGCTCCCGCAAGGGCTGGCACACCGACGACGCCCGGGCGGACGCGGACGCCACCAGCGGGGACACCGCCGACGCGGCGAACGGCGCGGGCAGTTCCGGCGCGTTCGGCCAGGTCCGAATCCAGCTCACTCCCTAGCGCGCGACAGCCGTTCGGGCGGCCACCCGTACGGGGCACAGACGCCTTTCACGTACACCGTTTCGTACACCCACCCCCGCGCCCTTCCGAAGAATCGTCAATTCCCTTGGGAACACGGGGATGCGACGGTGCTCGGCAGCGGGTCGCCGCAGTTCGTTTGCCCGTTTTTATCCGAACCCGATAATGCGACGCATTACGAACTCTTTACCCGGGCCCTCCGCAACCTGAGCCGCACCCCGAGGAGTTGTCACAGCGTCCGAACGCCGTTCCTCCCGTCTCAAGGAGCATCATGTCCCTCCCCCTGACCCGTCGGATCGCCCGTGCCGCGCTGCTCATCGCGGCGGGTGCAGTTCCCGTGGTCGGCGCGGCCGGCGCGGCGAGCGCCGCCGCGCTTCCGGAGACTGCGAACCTGGGCGGTCTGACCGCCCTCGACGGCGCGAACCTCGGCAACACGGTCGACGGTGCCGCGCAGCAGGCCACCGGCCTGGCGGGCGACGCCGGCAGCAAGGCCGTCAAGCAGGCGGTCCCCGCCGCGGGCAAGACCGTCGGCAAGACCGGGAAGACGGCGACCCCGGCGGCCCAGAAGACGGCGGGCGACGCCGCGGGCAACGCGGGCGACCTGCTGGGCACCACCGCCAAGTCGGCCAGCCTGGACGGCCTCCCGGCCGGCGGCCAGCTGCCCACCCAGGGCCTGCCCTCCACCGACCAGCTGCCGCTCAAGGGCCTGCCCGTCGGCTGAGCCGCACCGCCGCGCCTCCCGCGCGGCCGACGCCGAAGGGGCCCCGGGATCCTGTCCCCGGGGCCCCTTCGCGGTGCCCGTGCTCCGGCGTCCGTACGCCCTAGCCCAGGCGCTTCACGGCCGCCTCGACGCGCTCGTCGGTCGCCGTGAAGGCGACCCGTACGAACCGCGCGCCCGCCTCGCCGTAGAAGTCGCCGGGCGCCACCAGGATGCCGAGCTCGGCGAGGTGGGCCACGGTCTGCCAGCAGCCCTCGTCGCGGGTCGCCCACAGGTAGAGGCTGGCCTCGCTGTGCTCGATGCGGAAGCCGTGCTTGACCAGCGCCTCGCGCAGGGCGGCGCGGCGGGCCGCGTAGCGCGCCCGCTGCTCGTGTACGTGGACGTCGTCGCCCAGCGCCGCCACGGTGGCCGCCTGGACGGGCGCGGCGGTCATCATCCCGCCGTGCTTGCGGATCAGGAGCAGCTCGCCGAGGACGGCCTCGTCGCCCGCGATGAACGCGGCACGGTAGCCGGCCAGGTTGGAGCGCTTGGAGAGCGAGTGGACGGCGACGAGGCCCTCGTACGTACCGCCGCAGACGTCCGGGTGCAGCACCGAGACGGGCTCGGCCTCCCAGCCCAGCTCCAGGTAGCACTCATCGGAGACGACCAGGACGCCGTGCTCGCGCGCCCAGGCGACGATCCGGACCAGCTCCTCCTTGGGCAGGACCCGGCCGGTCGGATTGGACGGCGAGTTCAGCCAGAGGAGCTTGAGCCCGGACGGGTCGAGCGCGGTCGGGTCCTCGTACGCGACGGGCTCCGCGCCGCAGAGCCGGGCGCCCACCTCGTACGTCGGGTACGCCAGGCGCGGGTGGGCGACCTTGTCGCCCGGGCCGAGGCCGAGCTGGGTCGGCAGCCAGGCCACCAGCTCCTTGGACCCGACCACCGGCAGCACGTTGCGGTGGCCGACGCCGACCGCGCCGAGCCGGCGTCCGAGCCATCCGGTGAGCGCGTCACGCAGCTCCGCGGTCCCCCACACCGTCGGATAGCCCGGCGAGTCCGCGGCCCCCGCCAGCGCCTCGCGGATCAGCGCCGGGACGGGGTCGACCGGGGTGCCCACGGACAGGTCCACGATGCCGTCCGGATGGGCCGCGGCCGTCGTCTTGTACGGCTCCAGCTTGTCCCAGGGGAAGACGGGCAGGCGTGCGGAGACTGCGCCCACGGAAGGTGCTCACTTTCTTCTGCAAAATGCCGTGCCGGGCAAACGCCTCGGTCCCGCAGGGCGGAGGACGCCGTACGGGACCGGGCGGACACGCGGTGCGGGTGTCAGTGCTCGCTGTCGGCGTTGATGTCGGCGGGCAGCGCGGCGATGAAGGGGTGGTCGCGCTCGATCAGGCCGAGCTTGGAGGCGCCACCGGGCGAACCGAGCTCGTCGAAGAACTCGACGTTCGCCTTGTAGTAGTCCTTCCACTCCTCCGGGGTGTCGTCCTCGTAGAAGATGGCCTCGACCGGGCAGACCGGCTCACAGGCACCGCAGTCGACACATTCGTCCGGGTGGATGTAGAGGGACCGCTTGCCCTCATAGATGCAGTCGACCGGGCACTCTTCGATGCATGCCTTGTCCTTAAGGTCGACACAAGGCTCCGCAATGACGTAGGTCACGCTGTCGTTCCTCCTCGATAGGGCGCGGCGGGCCGGTCTGCGGCTCCGTCCACGTGGCGCGCGGGAGCGCGGCGTCGTCGATGCCCACACCTAGTATCTCCGTTCCGGGGCGGGATCCGAACAGGAGGGGCGAAGAGAGCTGTGGAGTTCACCACCGGCGGACGGCTGGTCGTCAGAATCACGCCGGAAGATCAGGGCAAACGCGTATCAGTCAGGCACCTGGCGAAGGCGGGGGAACGGGGCGCGAAGTTCACCGACACGGTCGGCGTTCTCACATCGTGGGATGCCGGTGTGCTGTCGATCGTCCGCAGGAACGGGGAGGCGGTCCGCGTCCCGGAGAGCGAGATGGTCGCGGGCAAGGTCATCCCGGCCGAGCCCGCGAGGCGCCGCGGTCCGGCCGCCACCTTCCGGGAGTTGGCGCTGGTCAGCGCACGTGCCTGGCAGCCCGTGGAGAGCGAGGCGCTGGGCGGCTGGACCCTGCGGGCGGCCGGCGGATTCACCCGGCGGGCCAATTCGGTGCTGCCGCTGGGCGAGCCCGGGATGCCGCTGGAGGAGGCCCTCGCGTACGCGCGCGCCTGGTACACCGCCCGTGGCCTTCCCACCTACGTACAGACGTCCACGGGCGCCGAGGGGACCCAGGAGGCGCTCTGTGCCGATCTTGAAAACTTTGGGTGGGTTCGCGAGGTAAGCGCCCAACTGCGGATCGCCGCACTTGCCCCGATCGGGGACCTCGACGCGGACGTCTCCCAGGTCGTCCTCGGCCGTTCCGTCGGGCCCGGCTGGCTCGCCCGCTACCAGCGCGCCGGCACCCCGGGGCCCCAGGTGCGCGCGGTACTGGAGAGCGGCCCCTCCACGTGGTTCGCCGCCGTGGCCGGGGACGGGGAGGTGCCCGCCGCGATCGGCCGGTGCGTGGTCGACGGCCGCTGGGCGGGGTTCATGGCCGTCGAGGTGGACCCGGCGCAGCGCCGCCGGGGACTCGCCACGGCCGTGATGACCGCGCTGGCCCGCCAGGCGCTCTCCGAGGGAGCCTCGGCGGCCTGGCTCCAGGTCGAGGCGGACAATGAGGGGGCCCGGGCCCTCTACGACGCCCAGGGCTTCGCCACCCACCACACCTACCACCACTTCCGGCAGGGCTGAGCGCCCCGGGCGGGCTCCGGGTCCGCGCCGGACTTTCCGATCCCACCAACGGGTACGAGGCGGTTATGGACCCCGAAAGCCCCGGCGCCGAGGACTGGCGGCGGCAGTTCACCGAGGAGGCCCGGTCGGTACGGCCGGACCTGGCGACGCTGTGCCTGCTGATCGGCGCGGTTGCCGATCCCGGCCTCGGCCGGCCCGGCCTGGACGCGGCGCAGATGGAGCTGGACCGGCTGGCCGGCCTGCTCCCCCACGGCGTCACCGGGGCCCGTCCCTGGGCGCTCGCCCTGGCCGAACTGCTCGGCGGCGGCTGCGGCTTCCGCGGCGGCCCGGCCGAGTACCAGCGGCTGGAGTCCTCCCTGCTGCCCCAGGTGCTGCGGCGCCGCCGGGGGCTGCCGATCCTGCTGTCGGTGGTCTGGATGGAGGTGGCGCGCAGGGCCGGCGCCCCGGTGTACGGAGTGGCCCTGCCCGGCCACTTCGTGGTGGGCCTCGGCAGCCCCGAGGAGCGGGTGCTCGCGGATCCGTTCGACGGGGGGCGGCCGCTGACCGGCGCTGATGCGGAACTCCTGGTGGCCGGGGCCACCGGCGCCCCGCTCGACCCGTCGACGATCGCCCCGGCCGACCCCCTGGCGGTCGTGCTGCGCGTCCTCAACAACATCCGTGCCTGGGCCGCGGCCCGCCCGGAGCGCAGCGACGTGGCCCTGTGGGCGCTGGACCTGTCCCTGCTGCTGCCCACGCACCCGGCCCGGCTGCGCTACGACCGGGCCGAGCTCCTGGTCCGGCGCGGCGACTACCTCGCGGGCGCGGCGGAGTTCGAGGATTACGCGGACATCCTGGAGCCGGTGGAGCCGGGCACCGCCGAGACCGTCCGGAGCCGGGCGCGGGCGGCGCGGGCGATGCTGAACTGACGCCCGGCCGGGGTCAGAGCCAGCCCTTCTCGCGGGCGATGCCCACCGCCTCCGCGCGGTTGCGGGCCGCCAGCTTCTGGATGGCCATGGAGAGGTAGTTGCGGACCGTTCCCTGGGAGAGGCAGAGGACGCGGGCGAGTTCGGCGTTGGTGGCGCCGTTCGCCGCCGCGCGCAGGACGTCGCGCTCGCGGTCGGTCAGCGGGTTGGCGCCCTCGGCGAGCGCGGCGGCGGCCAGGGTCGGATCGATCACCCGCTCCCCCGCCAGCACCTTGCGCACCGCCGCCGCGAGCTGGGCGGCCGGGGCGTCCTTCACCAGGAAGGCGGCGGCGCCCGACTCCATCGCGCTGCGCAGATAGCCGGGGCGCCCGAAGGTCGTCAGGATCACGATCCTCAGCTCCGGCAGCTCGCGGTGGAGGAGCGCGGCGGCCTCGATGCCGGTCATCCCGGGCATCTCGATGTCCAGGAGCGCCACATCGGGGGCGCAGGCGCGGGCCGCGTCCAGCACCTCGTCGCCCCGGGCCACCTGGGCGACCACGTCGAAGTCCGGCTCCAGGCCGAGCAGGGCCGCGAGGGCTTCGCGGACCATGGACTGGTCTTCGGCCAGGAGAAGGCGGATCATGCCCGGATTCTAGGCGCCGCCGCGGTGGCGCCCCTCGCCCGGTCGCGGGCCCCGCGCCGACCGGCCGTGCCCGCGCGGCGAAGGAGCCGCACCCGGCTTCCCCCGCGCCCCTAGGGGGTGGCCAGCGGGACCCTCGCCGTCAGCGTGAAACCCCTGCCCTTGTGTGCCGAGGGCTCCAGGGTGCCGTCCACCTCCGACAGCCGTTCCGCCAGGCCCGTCAGGCCGTTGCCGGCGGTGACGGCGCAGGCGCCCCGGCCGTCGTCGGCGACCTTCAGCTCCAGGAAGCGGCCGTCCAGGGTCTGGCACTCCCCGAGGGTGATGGCGCACCAGCGGGCGGCGCTGTGCCGGACCACGTTGGTGACGGCCTCCCGGACCACCCAGGCCAGCGCCTCCCCCGCGCCCGGGGGCAGGCCGGGCGGGAGGTCGGCCGTCACCGGCAGGTCCGCGGCCACCCCCGCCGCCGTCAACGCGGTGCGGGCGCCCGCCAGTTCCCCGGTCAGGGTCGCCCTGCGGTAGCCGGTGACCGCTTCCCGTACGTCCACCAGGGCCTGCCGGCTGACCTGTTCGATGTCGGCGACCTGCTGGGCCGCCTGGTCGGGGCGGTCCGGGAGCATCCGGCCCGCCAGCTCGCTCTTGAGGGTGATCAGGGAGAGCGAGTGGCCCAGCAGGTCGTGCAGGTCGCGGGCGAGGCGCAGCCGCTCCTCGTTGGCCGCGAGCTGGGCCACCGTCGCCCTGGCCTGGCGCAGCTCCACGGTCGTACGGACGAGGTGGCGCACCCCCGTCATGGCGAAGCCGCCGAGCAGGGCCGGGATCGCCAGGCCCGGCACGAAGTCGCCCCAGTCGCCCCGGGTGGTCAGGCCGATGAGGGCCATCACCGCCGTGGCGCCCGGGATCGCCCAGCGGGCGAGCGGCAGCGGCAGCACCGCCCCGCAGCCCACCGACACGTACACGAAGAGCACCAGCCAGGGCGCGTCCAGGGTCAGCGAGGTGGCCACCGCGATGCCGGTGAGGAAGGCCAGCATCGAGGCGACCGTGACGCGCGCGAAGGGACGCGCGGTGTGGCGGAAGACCAGGGCCAGATAGACCCCGACGAACGCCACCAGGGCGAGCCAGCCGAGCGTGGTGGCCCACCCGGTGTGCTCCTCCTTGAGGAGGTCGGTAACCGGGGCGCCGAGGAACGCCAGCCAGATGCCGATCCACAGCAGCTTGCGCAGCGCCTCCTGACGGTTCGTCGGCGGCCGGCCCGGGAGGGGGCCGCGGTCTTCCCTCACGCTCGTCACGCCTTCAGGGTGTCCTTCCGGTACAGCCAGGCCGCGCCGCCCGCGAAGAGCAGGAAGTAGGCGACGAGGACGGCCACGTCCTTGGTGTGCGGGGCGTTGCCCGCCTCGATGGCCTGCCCGAGCGCAGCGTACGCGTGGGTGGGCAGCCAGGTGGCGAGCGACCGCAGCCAGGGCGCGAAGGTCGTGGTGGGCATCCACAGGCCGCCCAGGATGGAGAGGCCGAAGTAGATGATCATCGTCAGGGGGCGGACCGCGTCACCGCTGGCGAGGTAGCCGATGGCCACGCCGAGGGCGGCGAAGCAGAGCGAGCCCGCCCAGATGGCGCCGGTCAGCGCCAGCCACTGCCAGGCCGCGAACCGTACGTCCTTGACGGTGGCGGCCACCAGGAAGACCACCAGGATGCACGGCAGGGTGACCACCGCGGCGCTCGCGATCTTCGCCAGGACGTAGCCGCGGCCGGGCAGCGCGGTCAGCCGCAGCTGGCGCACCCAGCCCTTCTCGCGCTCCTTGGCGATCTTCTCGCTGTTGCCCATCAGGACGGCGGTGATCGCGCCGAACGAGGCCATGGAGACCATGAAGAAGGCGGGGAAGGTCAGACCGGTGTCACCGATCGTGTCCGTGGTGCTCTGCGAGCCGGAGATCAGCAGGTACAGCGCGGACGGGTACATGACCGAGAAGAACATGAACTTCTTGTTCCGCAGGGTGCGGGCGATCTCGAGCTTGATCAGGGTGTTCACGCGGTCCTGGCCTCCTCGGCCTCGGTGATGGCGACGAAGGCCTGCTCCAGGCCGAGGCCCGCGACTTCGAGGTTGCGGGGGTACAGACCGAGCCCGTACACCGCGTGGACGGTGGCGTCGGCGTCGGTCGACTGGAGGCGGACCGTACGGCCGGAGACGTCCAGGCCCGCCAGGAACGGCAGTCCGCGCAGGAGCGCCTCGTCGATCGCGCCCTCCAGGTCGAAGGCGATCCGGCGGGCACCGGCCCTCGCCTTGATCTCGGATGCGGTCCCGTCGGCGAGGAGGCGGCCCTTGTGGAGCACCAGGACGCGGTCGGCGATCGCGTCCGCCTCCTCCAGGTAGTGGGTGGCGAACAGGACCGTACGGCCCTGCTGCGCCTGCTCGCGCATGGTCGCCCAGAACGCCTGGCGGGCGGTGACGTCCATGCCCGTGGTCGGCTCGTCCAGGACGATCAGGTCGTTGGCGCCGGCGGTGGCGAGCGCGAAGCGCACGCGCTGCTCCTGGCCGCCGGAGAGCTTGTTGACCATCCGGTCGGCGATCTGCGTGACGCCGGCCCGGTCCAGGACCTCCTCGACCGGGTGCGGCCGCGGGTGCAGGGCGCAGGCGAGCCGCACCAGTTCGCGGACCCTGACCTCCTCCATCAGACCGCCGCTCTGGAGCATCGCGCCGACCCGGCCGTCCTTGATGGCCTGCTCGGGCGTGGTGCCGAACAGGCGCACCGCGCCCGTGTCGGCCTTGCGCAGTCCGAGCAGCAGGTCGAGCGTGGAGGACTTGCCGGCGCCGTTCGGCCCCAGGAGCGCGACCGTCTCGCCGGGGTGCAGCTCCAGGGAGAGGTCCGCGACGGCGCGGACGTCCCCGTAGCTCTTGCTCACGCGCTCGAAGCTCACCACGGACGTGGTGGTGGAGGTGGTGGTGGTCATGCCCCAAGGTTCGCCCGCGGGGCCGGCCGGGGGGCAGTGCCGGGTGTCGTGACTGTCGGATGACAGATGTCATGCGGACGGCATGACACGGCCCCCGGACGCCGGGGCGTACGGGGGCCGGGGGCGGACCGCGGGTCAGCTCGGGTTCAGGTCGATCGTCACGATTCGCTGCGCGGGGGTCTTGCCGCGCAGCGCGCTCTGCATCGCCTTGGCCACGTCGTCCGAGGTCAGCTGGTGCTTCTGGCCGTCACCCTTCATGATCATCACGCCGTTGAAGGCGCTGCCCATGAGCTGGTCGATGGCCTTCTTGTCGTAGACCTCGACGAGCTTCCCCTCGATCGGCTTCATGGAGAGGATCTTCGGGAGCGACTTCACCGGACCGAAGTCGATCTTCTTGCCGCCCGCCTTGATGGTGATCAGTCCCGACATCGCGGGCTTGGCGAACTCGTTCATCGCCCGGTCGATCTCGGCCTGGGTGACGGTCGGGCGGCGTCCGGTGACCGGCAGCCGTACCTCGTTGGGCCTGCCCGTCTGGACCTGCGCCCGGTACGCGTCCTTGACCGCGATCATCGAGCGGGCGACGTCGAGGCTCTTGCCCGCCCTGCCCGGTACGGCCACGGCCTTGCCGGGGACGAACTTGATCGTGCCCTCGACCGCCGAGCCCGAGGCGCCCGCGAGGTCGGTGAGCGCGACGCCCAGCTTCTCCTCGTCGACCGGGATGACCGGTTCGGCGACCCGCTTGCCGCCGAAGAGCGAGGAGATGACGGAGACGGGGTTGTAGTCGCTGCCCGCCGCGTTGCGCACGGTCGTCTGGCTGTCCAGGGACAGGCCCGCCTTGTCCGGGGCGAGCGTCTCCTTCTTGCCGTCGACGGTGAGCCGCAGCGGCTGGGCCGCGCGCTTGCCGAGCGTGGCGTCGAGCTTGGCGACCGCCTGCTCCTTGCTGCCGCCGCCGATGTCGACACCGAGGACCGTGGTGCCCTTGGGGACCTCGGAGTGGTTGAGCAGCAGGCCCGCGCCGTACGCGACGACCGCGGCGCCGACCGCCGCCACCGCGAGCAGGACCAGCTTGGAGCGGCCCTTCTTCTTGGCGGGCGGCGTGCTCGTACGGGCCGGGGCGGGCGGCTCCTGGACCGGGCGCGGCCCGTCCGGCGCCGGCGTCCCCGGACCGAGGTCGGGACCCGCGCCCGCGCCGGGCGGGAACGAGGAACGGTTCTCCTCGGACACGACGGGGATCCCACTGGTCAGCGTGTCCCCGGAGACGTGGCCCGCCGGCGGGGGCGCGCCGACGCCCCGGGCACCCGGCACCGGGGCCGGGGTCTGCGGGGTCAGGATCGCGGTGTCGTCGGACAGCTGCGGCACCGGCGCGACCGGGCCGGGCCGCACGCCGGGCGGGCCCACGACCGGCGTGCCGTGGCTGGGCGTACCGCCGGGGCCGGGCGCGCCCGGGAACGGGGTGCCGTGACTCGGCGTGCCGTGACCCGGCGTTCCGGGGCCGGGGCCCTGGGCGCCCGGCGCGCCGCCGAGGCGCTGCTGGCCCTTGCGGGGGCCGACCGGGCGGGTGGGCAGCGCGGAGGTGCCGGTGACGGGGCCGGTGGTGGGTCCGGCGGGGCCGCCGTTCCCGCCGAGGGAGGCGCGGCCGGAGCCGTTGGCCGAGGCGGGACCGGGGCGGAAGCCGCCGGTGGCGTCGGGTCCGCCGGAGGCGAAGCCGTGGTCCTCGGCGCCGCCGGGTCCGCCGGGTCCGGCCGGGCCGGAGGCGAAGCCGCGGCCGTCGCCGCCGCCCGCGTTCGCGAACGGGTCGCCTTCGCCGTCGTTCCCCGGGCGCGCGAAGGAGCCCGTGGCCGAGCCGTCGGCGGGCGCGGCCTGCGGGCCGTCCGAGAAGTACGGGAGGTCCGCGCGCGGGGTGCCGGCGGGCGGGGTCGCGCCGGAGCCCGCCTTGCGGGGCGCGAACCAGTCGCTGGTCTTCTCCTCGGCCGCGGCGGCGGGCGACGCCTCCTCGGTCTCCTCGGCGGCGGCTCTCTCCCGCTCGCTCCGGGCGGCGGACGCCTTGTCGGCCTCGCTCACCGGCGTTCTCATCACGACCGGCGGGATGGGCCGGGACCCGGGGATGTTGATCCGGATACGCGTCGTCAGCGTGGTCTCGGTCTTCGGCTCGTCCGGCTGGGCGGCGGCTTCCGGGGCGTCGTGCGCCGGAGAGTGCGGCGTTCCGTACGGCGGGGTACCCGACGGGTACGCGGCTCCGCCGCGCCCCTGGGGGCCGGAGGTCGAACTGTCAGTTTCACGACTCAAGGCAGGTTCTCTCCCGATCGGCTCCGCCACCCGCTCTTGTCTCGTGTGCCTGTGCGCGGACGGCTCGGCGGCGCGCACCACCATACTGGCCGCCGTCGGTACGCACCGGTCGGCCCGGGCAAGCGGGGCGCCACGACCTGTACTGCGCCGCCGGAGCCGCGCACGTCACTGGCCCGTTCGCACCGAATCCCCGGGCGGCCGGACGAGGTTGCCGACCGTGGCACAGATCACAGCCGCGGCCATCCCGCCGAGCAGGAAGACATACGAGCCGAGCCCCGCGCCGAAGACGAAGTCGCCCTCGGGCCGGGTGGCCGTCAGGAACAGCACCGCGACCAGCCAGCCGGCGCCCGCCGAACCGACCCCGGCGCGGCTGCCCGTCAGGGCGGTACCGGTCCAGAAGAGTCCGGCGGCGGCGGCCAGCGACAGCAGCAACCCGCCGGGGAACCAGGCGGCTTGGAGGAGTGCCCCCGCGGCCCCGGTGAGCGCGCCGAGCACGAACAGGCCCAGGAAGGCGGCGATCCGCCCGGGGCGGGCGCCCGCCGGACGGGAGTTGACCGACGGAGGGGACGTACGGGACGTAGCGCTCATCACACGCCCAGCCCGGCGAAGAGGTCGTGCTCGCGTTCGCCGGCGGGGGCACCGGACTCGCCGTCCACCAACTCGTAGTACTCGACGGTGAAGAGCGGCTGGGCCAAGTCGTTGGAGAGCGCGAAGAACGGGCCGTCCACGGCGATCTGGGTCGCGTGCGCGCGCATCGCGGCGGCCTTGGCCTCCGCGTGGGCGGCGCCGTCGATCTCGGCGGTGATCCGCCCGTCCTCGACCACGCCCGGGATGTCGGACACGTCGGCGACGCCGGGGAAGGAGGCCCCGGACTCCCGCAGCCGAGCGAAGCCGGCCTCGGCCACCGAGCGCGGCACCCGGTTCCAGTAGGTCTTGGCGATGGTGTGCGGCTCGCCCAGGTCGGGGCGGTGGGCGGGGTCGGCGGCGAGCTCGGCGGCGCGCGTCGCGACCCGGTGGGCCTGGATGTGGTCGGGGTGGCCGTAGCCGCCGTCCGGGTCGTAGGCCACCAGGACCTGGGGGCGGACCTCGCGGATCACCTCGACCAGGTGGGGGGCGGCGTCGTCGACGTCGGTGCTCCAGAAGGCGCCGGGGCGGTGGTTCTGCTCCAGGCCCATCATCCCGGAGTCGCGGAAACGGCCGGGGCCGCCGAGGAAGCGGTGGTCGGTGACCCCCAGCTCCTTCATGGCGGCCGCGAGTTCCTGGACGCGGTGGGCGCCGAGGCGGTCCTCCCGGTCGGCGGTCAGGTGCGCGAGGTCGGCCGGGATGACCTCGCCCTCCTCGCCGAGGGTGCAGGTCACCAGCGTGACCAGCGCGCCTTCGGCGGCGTAGCGGGCCATGGTGGCGCCGTTGTTGATCGACTCGTCGTCGGGGTGGGCGTGCACCAGGAGCAGCCGCCGGGCGGGGAGATCCGTCATACGGGACAGCCTACGAGGCATGCCGCACGGCGGCATGCCTCGGATCCCCCGGCCGCGCCGGGCGGCGGCGACGCCCTCAGAACTTGATGTCGCTGATCATGCCCGCGACGTTGTTGCTGAGGTCGTTGATGGTGGGCGCCATGGACGAACTGGCGAGGTAGAACCCGAGCAAGGTGCAGACCACCGCGTGTCCGGCCTTCAGTCCGGACTTCCTGACCAGCAGGAAGACGATGATCGCCAGCAGCACCACCGCCGAAATCGAGAGTGCCACGGCGGTTCACCTCCATCTGTCGGTCGGGCAGAGCCAGTCGGTCGGGCAAAACAGCGAGCCCGGGGGCATGCAGATGTCATACCCACCCCCCACTATGGATCATAACTATCCGGCGGAACGCATTGATCGGTGCACGGGCGCACAAGGGGCGCACACCCCCCACGTACGAGCAGGTGCGAGCGGGTGCCGCTAGGTTCGCCCCATGACCTCAATTGCCCCCGGAACGACCTCGTTTCCCCGTCAGTACGCCAGGACCCAGCGCTTCACGCTCGGTGCGCCCCGCGCCTTCACGGTGGCCCCGGACGGCAGCCGGGTGGCCTTTCTGCGGGCTCCTGGGGGTACGGATCCGGCCAACAGCCTCTGGGTGCTCGATCTGGAGGGCGGCGCGCGCGAACGGCTCGCGGCCGACCCCCGCGCGCTCCTGGGCGGAGCCTCGGAGGAGCTGTCGGACGAGGAGCGGGCGCGGCGCGAGCGCAGCCGCGAGGGCGCGGCGGGCATCGTGGGGTACGCGACGGACGCGGCCGTGGAGCTGGCCGCCTTCACCCTCTCGGGGCGCCTCTTCACGGCCGAGCTGCGCGCCGGGACCACCCGGGAACTGCCCGTTCCCGGGCCGGTGATCGACCCGAGGCCCTCGCCCGACGGCCGGCTCGTCGCCTATGTGGCGCGGGGCGTCCTGCGGGTCACCGGGGCCGGCGGCGAGGGCGACCGGGCGCTCGCGGAGCCGGAGGCGCCCGAGGTCACCTATGGGCTGGCGGAGTTCATCGCGGCCGAGGAGATGGACCGCGCCCGGGGCTTCTGGTGGTCGCCGGGGTCGGACGCGCTCCTGGTGGCGCGGGCCGACGAGAGCCCGGTGCGGCGCTGGTGGATCTCCGACCCGGCCAACCCCGACCGCGAGCCGCAGCGGGTCGCCTACCCGGCCGCGGGCACGCCCAACGCCGAGGTGCGGCTGTTCCGGTACGGGCTCGACGGGACCCGGACCGAGATCGTCTGGGACCGGACGCGCTATCCGTACCTGGCCCGGGTGCACTGGTCGGCGGCGGGCGCCCCGCTGCTTCTGGTGCAGGCCCGGGACCAGCGCGTCCAGCTGCACCTGGCCGTGGACACCGCCTCGGGGACGACCCGGACGGTCCACGCGGACGAGGACGCGGTGTGGCTGGATCTGTTCCCCGGCGTTCCGGCCTGGGCGCCGGACGGCCGGCTGGTGCGGATCGCGGACGAGGGCGGGGCGCGCGTCCTGGCGGTGGGTGACCGTCCGCTGACCGGGGAGCAGGTGCAGATCCGGGCCGTGCTCGACATCGGGGACGACGACATCCTGGTCTCGGCGTCGGCCGGGGAGGCGGCCCGTGCACCCGAAACCGGGGAGATCCATGTGTACCGGGTCAACGAGCTGGGTATCGAGCGGGTTTCGGAGGGCGCCGGGGTGCACTCGGCGGTCCGGGGCGGACCGGTGACGGTACTCACTTCGGCCCGTCCGGACAGCCCGGGCACCACGGTCCGGGTGGAGCGGGACGGCAAGACGGTCGCGGTGGTCGACTCGTACGCCGAGACCCCGGTGCTCACGGCCCGGGTGCGGCTGACCGAGGGGGGCGCGCGGCGCATCCCGTGCGCCGTACTGCTCCCCACCGATTACTCGGAATCGGACGGTCCCCTTCCTGTGCTGATGGATCCGTACGGCGGGCCCCACGGCCCCCGCGTCCACGCCGCGCACAACGCCCATCTCACCTCGCAGTGGTTCGCGGACCAGGGCTTCGCGGTGGTCGTGGCCGACGGCCGCGGCGCCCCCGGCCGCTCACCCGGCTGGGAGAAGGCGATCCGGGACGACTTCACCCTCACCCTCGACGACCAGATCGAGGCGCTGCACGGCCTCGCGGGCGCCTTCCCGCTGGATCTGGGACGGGTGGCGATGCGCGGCTGGTCCTACGGCGGCTACCTCTCGGCGCTGGCGGTGCTGCGCCGCCCCGACGTCTTCCACGCGGGCATCGCGGGCGCCCCGGTGACCGACTGGCGGCTCTACGACACCCACTACACCGAGCGCTATCTGGGCGACCCGCAGGGCAGCCCTTCGGTCTACGAGGCGAACTCGCTGGTCAGCGACGCCGGTCTGGTCCAGCCGGCCGAGCAGCACCGGCCGTTGATGATCATCCACGGTCTGGCGGACGACAACGTGGTGGCCGCCCACACCCTGCGGCTCTCCTCGGCCCTGCTCGCGGCGGGCCGCCCCCATGAGGTGCTGCCCCTGACGGGCGTGACCCATATGACCCCGCAGGAACAGGTGGCGGAGAACCTGCTGCTGCTCCAGGTGGACTTCCTGAGGCGCTCGCTGGGCATCTGACGCCCCGCTCCCCGCCGCCCCGCGCCCTCACCAGCCCGGCGGCGGCGAGGAGGGCGGCGGGGGCGGCCCGAAGCCCGGCGGCGGCGGGCCGAAGCCGCCGCCGTGGGCGTCGTGCGGGCCCTGGGGCGACTGCGGCGAGTAGGGCGAGTACGGCGGATAACCCGGCGCCCACGGCGCCCCGGGCGTGCCCGCCGGGTCCTCGGGCCCGCGCCGGGCGAGCACCGGCACCAGCAGGAGCCCGGCCACCAGCTGGAAGAACCACGTCACGATCTGCAACTGGGGCGCGGTGTCCAGGTCCCCGAAGCGGTCGAGCAGCTCGAACCGGGCGGCCAGCGCCACCCCGGAGGCGCCCGCGGCGACGAGGACCGCGGCGGTGATCAGCCCCAGGGGACGTACGTACGGGGCCCGGGACGGGCCGCCTGCCGCGGCCGCCAGCGCGATCACCGCGAGGACGACGGCCACCCAGCCGCCGGGCAGCCACAGCAGCGGCAGACGCGCCCCGGCGAACCGCGACCGGTACTCCTCGCCGGGCAGTTGCACGGCCCAGTAGATCTCCCAGGCGACCATCACCAGTCCGGCCGCGCCCAGCACCAGCAGCGCGGTGGTGGCCGCCCCCGGGCCCGGCCTGCCGCGCGGTCCCGGGCCCGGCGCGGGACCGGAGCGGCGTCCGGCGGCTGCCGTGATCACCAGCGCCAGTCCGCCGGCCAGCGCCGCGAAGGTGCTGAGCAGGGCCCGGCGGTGCAGATCGTGCAGGGCGGTGGAGTCCGTCCAGTCGTCGTGGTGGAGCACCCACAGCGAGGAGACCCGCAGCAGCGCGGTGACGGCCCCGACGCAGCTCAGCACGGCGGCGGCCGAGGGCGCGCGCGGGACGACCGCGGCCGCCACCGCGTACACCAGCAGCAGGACGGGGTCGAGGATGCCGGTGGTCAGCGGGGTGCGGCTGCCGCCCCGGGACGTGCCGGACCAGAACCGCCACAGGTCCGGCAGGCTTCTGGCGGCGTGGATGTCGCGGGCCAGCCAGGCGGCCGTGATCAGTGCGAGCAGGGCGCACAGGACGGAACCGGTCAGCCGGGCTCCGGCCGTGAGTGTCTGTGGCTGCGTCATGCCCCTTGGCCGTCCCCCCGGTTGGCGTGCGAGCACCTGCTGGGCGAATCCTCCACCCGCGGTGCGCGGATGGACAAGAGGGGTGCGTGGCAAGGACGTTGAGCGGGCGGCCTGCCGGGGCGGTCCGACCGCCCCGGCAGGCTTACGGCACCCGCACGGCCGTACGGTGTTCAGCGTGGCGCGTTCGTATATCGGTGTTGCTTCAGTCAAGTTGCCTGCTTGTTAACGAAATTGATGGGCATTTATGGAGCCATGTCGCCCGCCCCGCCGCTCTGTCAAGCACGCCGTCGCCTCGATGTGCGAAATCTTGTGCCAAGTTCTCCCGTGATCGCACACCAGCATGCGCCAACCTCTTGACGCACAAGGCCGGGCCCATGAATGTTCCGGTCAATCAATGACGCCTTGGGGCGCCGTTCGACTCTCTCGGTGCGGGGGCTATGCGCGATGACGAGTTCAACCCAGGCCGCCACTGAACCAACCGATCCCCTTCCTTCCGGCGGGGAACCGGGCACGGGCACGGGACTCAACGCGACCGAACTCATGGGACGCTCTCCCGGCCGCCTCGCATGGGCGCGGTTCAAACGCGACCGGGTGGGTATCGCCTGTGCCGTCACGGTGCTCGCGTTCATTCTCATCGCCTTCGCGGCACCCTTGATCGCGAAGCTGTACGGAAAGGATCCCTATCAGCTCTACGGGCAGGACCGCGGACTGCTGAACAGCTACGGCATTCCGCTCAAGCCCAACGGCGGGATCGACGCGGACTTCTGGTTCGGCGTCGAGCCGAACCTGGGCCGCGACGTGTTCACGCTGCTGATCTACGGGATCCGGACCTCGCTGTTCATCTCGCTGGCCGTCACCGTGGTCTCGGTGGCCACCGGCGTGCTGATCGGCCTGGTCCAGGGCTATCTGCACGGCAAGGTCGACTACTTCCTGGGCCGGTTCTCGGACCTGATGCTGTCGTTCCCGCAGCAGTTGTTCTTCATCGCCTTCACCCCGGTGATCGTCGCGCTCTTCGTCTCCCCGCGCGACGAGGAGCCCACCTATGTGCGGATCGTGGCACTGATCCTGGTGCAGTTCCTGCTCGGGTGGATGGTGGTGGGCCGGCTGGTGCGCGCCCAGGTGCTCTCGCTGCGCGAGCGCGAGTTCATCGAGGCGGCCCGGCTCAGCGGCGCGTCGAACTGGCGGATCATTCGAAAAGAGATCTTGCCGAACATCTGGTCGACGGTCCTCGTCCAGTCCACACTCCTCCTTCCGGCCAATGTCACGGCGGAGGCGGGACTTTCCTTTCTGGGCGTCGGCATTCAGCCGCCGACCCCCGACTGGGGACTGCTTTTCCAGTCGGGCGCCTCGTACTTCGAGTCCGACGTCACCTTCATGTTCTTCCCCGGCATCGCGATGCTGATCTTCGTCGTCGCCTTCAATCTGCTCGGGGATTCGGTCCGGGACGCACTCGACCCCAAGACCGTCCGCTGAACCGTCCACATCCTGACAGGCAGGAATCAATGAGAATTCGCAAGGCGCGCTACGCCTCCGCGTTTCTGGCGGTGGGTGCTCTGACACTGTCCGCTGCGTGCAGCAGCGGCGGGGCCGACGACGGGAAGAAACCCGCGGGCGACGAGAAGAAGGCGTCGGTGCAGAACTTCGGCCTGGGCACCAAGGCCGACTCCACCGGTCCCGCGGCGCCCGTCGCGGGCGCCAAACCGGGGGGCACGGCCTACGACCTGGACCAGGCGGGCTTCGACTACCTCGACCCCGGCCAGCAGTACGTGAGCGACATGCTCTCGCTCCAACTGCTCTACAACCGCACGCTGACCGGCTACAAGATCGACGCCAAGACCGGCAAAACGATTCTGGTGGGCGACCTCGCCACCGACACCGGCACCTCGTCGGACGGCGCCAAGACCTGGACGTACACCCTCAAGGACAACCTGAAGTTCGAGGACGGCACGCCCATCACGTCCAAGGACGTCAAGTACGGCATCGAGCGGCTCTTCGCAGACTACCAGACGCAGGGCCCGCAGTACGTCCAGAAGTGGATGCTGGGCACCGACTACCGCAAGGCCTACAAGGGCCCGTACGAGGGCAAGGAGCTGCCCGACACGGCCCTGGCGACCCCGGACGACAAGACCATCGTCTTCCACTTCAAGGAGCCGCACGCCGACGCCCCGTACGCGATGTCCATGCCGAACGTCTCGCCGGTGCCCAAGGCCAAGGACGACAGGCAGAAGTACAACAACCACCCGGTCGCCTCGGGGCCGTACCGGATCGCGGACTACAAGCCCGGCAAGTCCCTCTCCTTCGTGCGCAACACCAACTGGGACCCCAAGAGCGACCCGATCCGCAACGCCTACCCCGACAAGTGGGAGTTCCAGCTCGGGATAGCCGAGCCGGGTCTGACCAACCGGATGGCCGCACAGTCCGGGCCCGACAAGTACGCCGTGAACATGTCCGGCTCCGCCGACCCGTCGAAGATGCAGACGCTGACGACGGACGCGCAGTACAAGTCGCGGATCGTCAACGAGTACCAGCCGTACGTCGAGGTCATCAACATCAACACCAAGCGGATCACCAACCCCAAGGTCCGCCAGGCGATCATGTACGCCTTCCCGATGCAGCAGATCCAGCAGGCCTTCGGCGGCGGCGCGCAGGGTGAGCTCGGCACCACGCTGATCAGCCCGACGGTGGCCGGCTGGCAGAAGTTCGACCCGTTCGGCAAGCTCGACAAGCCCATGGGCGACCCGGAGAAGGCCAAGCAGCTCCTGAAGGAGGCCGGGGTCACCACCCCGGTCAAGCTCTCCTACGCCTACGCCAACACCCCGCGCTGGCAGAACGTCTCCCTCACCCTCGCCAAGGCGCTGGAGAAGGCCGGCTTCCAGGTGGAGCGCAAGGCCATCGACCCGACCTCGTACTACACGGTGGTCGGCAAGGTGAACACGCCGTACGACATCTACCGCACCGGCTGGGGCGCCGACTGGCCGAGCGCCTCCACCGTGGTCCCGCCGACCATGGACGGCCGCAACCTCCAGGACGGCACCAACAACTACGCGTTCCTGAACGACCCCAAGGTGAACTCCGAGATCGACCGGATCATGGCGCTCACCGACATCAACAAGCAGAACGACGAGTGGCGCAAGCTCTCCGAGTACGTGCTCCGGACCGACACGTCGCAGATCCCGTTCATCTACGACAAGTACTTCAACCTGCACGGCGACGGCCTCGGCGGCGTCACCTACAACCAGGTCTACGGCACCATCAACCCGAGCACCATCTTCGTGAAGCAGTAGCAGTGGCGGCCCGGTCCCCGGCCCGCCTCACGGGCCGGGGACCGCATACAGACGGAAGAGTCCGATGCTCCGTTTCCTCGTGCGACGACTGCTCGGCGCCGCGGTCATCCTGCTGCTGATCAGCGCCATCACGTACTTCCTGTTCTTCTTCCTGCCCTCCGACCCGGCGCTGCTGTCCTGCGGCAAGAACTGCGACCCGCAGAACGTCGCCCTGATCCGCAAGAACCTCGGGCTCGACCGGCCGATCTGGGTGCAGTACTGGCACTTCATGACCGGCATCTTCGCCGGGCGCGACATGCCCGTCGGCCACTGCCCCGCGCCCTGCTTCGGCTACTCCTTCGCCGACCAGCAGCTGGTGTGGAGCACCATCTCCGACCGCTATCCCACGACGCTCTCGCTGGGCGTCGGCGGCGCCGCGATCTTCCTGACCGTCGGCGTCGGCCTCGGCCTGGTCTCCGCCTGGCAGCAGGGCCGGCTCTTCGACCGGATCGCCAGCGCGGCCTCCCTGCTCGGCCAGTCCGTGCAGATCTACTTCATCGGCCCCATCGCCATCCTGCTGCTCTCCACCAAGATGCACCTGCTCGACCGCGGCCACGACCCGCACTGGACCAGCGACCCGGCCGACTCGGTGTCGGGGCTGCTGCTGCCCTGTCTGATCCTCTCGGTGATCTTCTGGTCCAACTACAGCCGGCAGACACGCTCGCTGATGGTCGAGCAGATGTCGGAGGACCACATCCGCGCGGCCCGCGCCAAGGGCATGAGCTCGCGCTACGTCTTCCTGCGGTACGCGCTGCGCGGCGCGATGGCCACCGTCGTCACCATCTTCGGTGTCGACCTCAGCGCGGTGCTCGGTGGCGCGATCATCACCGAGGTCACCTTCGGCCTCCACGGCCTCGGCTCGCTCTCGGTGCAGGCCGTGCTCCGCAGCGACCTGCCGCTGGAGATGGCGGTGATGCTCATCGGCGCCACGATCATCGTCCTCTGCAACATCGTCGTCGACATGGCATACGCCTTCATCGACCCGCGGATCCGGCTCTCCTGAGAGCACGTCGACCCTCACGGTCCCGGAACCCCGGGACCCAGGCACCTGCGGAGGAGAAACCGTCCGTGAGCACCCTCAGCAAGCCCGGGGCGAGGCCGTCCGCCGACGCGTCCCGCGGCTTCCTCTCGGTCCGTGACCTGTACGTCCACTTCGCCACCGAGGACGGTGTCGTCAAGGCCGTCGACGGGCTCTCCTTCGACCTGGAGCGCGGCTCGACCCTGGGCATCGTCGGCGAGTCCGGCTCGGGAAAGTCGGTCACCAACCTCGCCGTCCTCGGGCTGCACAACCCTCGCAACACCACGATCCGGGGCGAGATCCTGCTCGACGGGCAGGAGCTGACCGGTGCCTCGGAGCGCCGGCTCTCGCAGCTGCGCGGCAAGAAGATGGCGATGATCTTCCAGGACTCCCTCGCCGCGCTCTCGCCGTACTACACCGTGGGCCGCCAGATCGCCGAGCCGTACATGAAGCACATGGGCGCCTCCCGCAAGGAGGCCAGGGAGCGGGCCGTGCAGATGCTCGGCAAGGTCGGCATCCCGCAGCCGAGGCTGCGGGTCGACGACTATCCGCACCAGTTCTCCGGCGGGATGCGCCAGCGCGCGATGATCGCGATGGCGCTGGTCTGCGATCCCGAGCTGATCATCGCGGACGAGCCGACCACCGCGCTCGACGTCACCGTCCAGGCGCAGATCCTCGACCTGCTCAAGGACCTCCAGCAGGAGACCGGGTCGGCGATCGTCATCATCACGCACGACCTGGGCGTGGTGGCGAAGACCGCGGACCGGGTGATGGTGATGTACGCGGGGCGCTGTGTGGAGCGCGGCACGGTACGGGAGATCATGCGCACCCCGCGCCACCCCTACACCTGGGGGCTGCTCGGCTCGATCCCCCGGCTCGACTCACCCGTCGACCTGCCTCTGGTGCCGATCCCCGGCACCCCGCCGAGCCTGCTCGCGCCGCCGCCGGGGTGCCCCTTCCATCCGCGGTGCGCCTTCCCCGACCGGGTGCCGGGCGGGGCGTGCGGCTCGGTGCGCCCGGTGATCGAGGAGGGCGAGCCGCACGGGTCGGCCTGCCATCTGACGCCCGACCAGAAAACCACCCTCTTCGCCGAGCAGATCCGGCCGCGGCTGCGCTGACCCCGAGCAGGAGTCGAGAACCCATCATGAGCGAACAGCTGAGCCTCACCAAGGTGCCGGGGCCCCGCGACGAGGGCGGCGAGCAGGGCGGCGGCCAGGGCCCGGAGCCGTCCGCGCCGCTCCTCGAGGTGGCCGGGCTCGTCAAGTACTTCCCGATCACCAGCGGTCTCGTCCTCAGGCGCCATGTCGGGGACGTACGGGCGGTGGACGGCGTCGACTTCACCATCAGGCAGGGCGAGAGCCTGGGCCTGGTCGGCGAGTCGGGGTGCGGCAAGTCGACCACCGGGCGGCTGATCACCCGCCTCCTCGAACCGACCCGCGGCACCATCACGTACGACGGACGCGACATCAGCCACGCCTCGCGCAAGGAGCTGGCGCCGATCCGGTCCGAGATCCAGATGATCTTCCAGGACCCGTTCGCGTCGCTCAACCCGCGCCAGACCGTGGGCGACATCATCTCCAACCCGATGGCGGTCAACGGCGTCAGTCCGCCGGGCGGCCGGGAGAAACGGGTGCGCGAGCTCCTGGAGATCGTCGGGCTCAACCCCGAGCACTACAACCGCTTCCCGCACGAGTTCTCCGGCGGGCAGCGCCAGCGCATCGGGGTGGCGCGGGCGCTGGGGCTCAGGCCGCGGCTGATCGTGGCGGACGAGCCGGTCTCCGCGCTCGACGTGTCGATCCAGGCGCAGGTGGTCAACCTGCTCCAGAACCTCCAGCGGGAGATGGGGATCGCGTTCCTGTTCGTCGCCCACGACCTGGCGATCGTGCGGCACTTCTCGCAACGGGTGGCGGTGATGTACCTGGGCCGCATCGTGGAGATCGGCGACCGGGACTCCATCTACCACCGGCCCCGCCACCCCTATACGCACGCGCTGCTGTCGGCCGTTCCGGAGGCGGTGGTGGACGACGAGGGCGAGGGGCGCGAGCGGATCCGGCTCGCCGGTGACGTGCCGTCGCCGATCGACCCGCCGTCGGGGTGCCGGTTCCGTACGCGGTGCTGGAAGGCGGCGGAGCGGTGCGCCACCGAGACGCCGCCGCTGGTGCGTCTTGAGGGGAACCGGGAGGGGCATCTGACCGCGTGCCACTTCCCCGAGGAGCCGACGGTCGCGGCGCGGGGGGCGGATGTGGTGCTCGATCCCGCGCTCGCCGCGATCGAGGAGGCGGCGGACACGGCCCCTTGACCCGAGCGGCCGATGCCTCCCCGTCGGAACCGGGCCCGCGTCCGTACACCCCGCCTCAACCGGGCGCGGGCCCCGCACCACCCCTCGCTTCACCCGCGGCCCGGTGGTGGGTCGCTCGCGCAGTTCCCCGCGCCCCCAAATGCCCCGTTCGTCTGCGGGCCGGTGGGGGCTGCGCGCGCAGTTCCCCGCGCCCCTAACCCCCCTGTCATCCGCGGACCGTGGGTGGCCGGTCGCGCAGTTCCCCGCGCCCCTGAAAGGCTCGGCTCCGCCCTCGCCCGCGCCCCTGAGGGGCGCGGGGAACTGCGCGAGCAACCCACCACACCGCCGCAGACAAAGACCGGGCCCGAAAGGGGCGCGGGGAACTGCGCGAGGGGTCTGTCACGTGCCCGGGGAGGCCGCCTCCGGCGGCACCACCTGCTTCTCCTCCGCGAAGTGGCACGCCGACGGGTGGTGGGCCGGGCCCGTCGCGAGGCGGAACACCGCCGGGACCGCCAGTTCCGGCACCTCCAGCGCGCACCGCTCCCGCGCCTTCCAGCACCGCGTACGGAACCGGCACCCGGAGGGGATGTTCGCCGGGGACGGCACATCCCCGGTGAGGATGATCCGCTCGCGGTGCTCCCGCGCGGACGGATCCGGCACCGGCACCGCCGACAGCAGCGCCTGCGTGTACGGATGCGTCGGATGGTCGTAGATCTCCTCGTCCCGCCCGGTCTCCACGATCCGGCCGAGGTACATCACCCCGACCCGGTCGGAGATGTGCCGCACGATCGACAGGTCGTGCGCGATGAACACGTACGACAGCGAGAACTCGTCCTGAAGGCGCTCCAGCAGATTGACCACCTGCGCCTGCACCGACACGTCGAGCGCGGAGACCGGCTCGTCCGCCACGATGACCTCGGGCCGCAGCGCGAGCCCCCGCGCGATCCCGATGCGCTGGCGCTGGCCGCCGCTGAACTGGTGCGGGTACCGGTTGATGTACTCGGGGTTGAGCCCCACCACGTCCAGCAGGTCCTGCACCTTGCGGCGCCGGTCGCCCTTGGGCGCCACCTCGGGGTGGATCTCGTACGGCTCCCCGATGATGTCCCCGACCGTCATCCGGGGGTTCAGGGACGTGTACGGGTCCTGGAACACCATCTGGATGTTGCGGCGGACCGCCCGCAGCGCCTTGCCGGACATCTTCGTGATGTCCGTGCCCTTGTACTTGATCTGCCCCGCCGTCGGCCGCTCCAGGTTCACCAGCATCCTGGCGACCGTCGACTTGCCGCACCCCGACTCCCCGACGATGCCCAGCGTCTCGCCGGCCGCGAGGTCGAAGGAGACCCCGTCGACCGCCCGCACCGCGCCGATCTGCTTCTTGAAGAGGATGCCCCGGGTCAGCGGGTAGTGCTTGACCAGGTCGCGTACTTCCAGAATCGCCTCAGTCATCCAGGCACTCCTTCCAGAAGTGGCACGCGCTCCTGCGGCTCTCGGAGACGACCGCCAGCGGGGGGACGTCGGTGCGGCACACGTCCCGCGCCATCGGGCAGCGCGGATGGAAGGCGCAGCCGGGCGGGATGTGCATCAGGTTCGGCGGCAGGCCCCGGATCGCGTACAGCTCGCGCCCCTTCTGGTCCAGGCGCGGGATCGACCGGAGCAGGCCCTTGGTGTACGGGTGCGCCGGTGCCTTGTAGATCTCGTGGACCGGGGCCTCCTCGACGATCCGGCCCGCGTACATCACCGCGATGCGGTCCGCGACGTCCGCGACCACCCCGAGGTCGTGGGTGATGAGGATCAGCCCCATGTTCATCTCGCGCTGGAGCTCCGCGAGCAGGTCCATGACCTGGGCCTGGACGGTCACGTCGAGCGCGGTGGTCGGCTCGTCCGCGATGATCAGCGCGGGCTCCAGCGCCATCGCCATGGCGATCATGATGCGCTGGCGCATACCGCCGGAGAACTGGTGCGGGTACTGGTTGACCCGCTCCTTGGCGGCCGGGATGCGCACCCGGTCCATCAGCTCGACGGCCCTGGCCCTGGCGTCCGTCCGGGACATCCCCCGGTGCACGGTGAACATCTCGGCGAGCTGCGCCCCCACGCTCAGCACCGGATTGAGCGAGGACAGCGCGTCCTGGAAGATCATCGCCATCCCGGACCCGCGGATCCCGCGCCGCTGGTCCTCCTTGAGGGTGAGCAGGTCCCGGCCCTGGAAGACGATCTCGCCGCCGGTGATCCGGCCCGGCGGCATGTCCAGGATGCCCATCACCGCCTGCGCGGTCACCGACTTGCCCGAGCCGGACTCGCCGAGCACGGCCAGCGTCTCGCCGGCCGCGACCGAGTACGTCACCCCGTTGACGGCCCTGGCGACGCCGTCCCGCGTCCTGAACTCGACCCGCAGGTCGCGCACTTCGAGCAGCATGGTGTCCAACTCCTCAGCGCAGCTTGGGGTCGAGGGCGTCGCGCACCGCGTCGCCGAGCATGATGAACGCCAGCACCGTGATCGCCAGCGCCCCGGCCGGCCACAGCAGCATGTGCGGGGCGTTGCGGATGTACTGGGAGGCGGCCGAGATGTCGATGCCCCAGGAGACGGACGGTGGCTTCAGCCCGACGCCGAGGTAGGAGAGCGTGGCCTCCAGGGAGATGTACGTACCGAGCGCGATGGTCGCCACGACGATCACCGGGGCCACCGCGTTGGGCGCGATGTGCCGCAGCAGCATCCGGGAGTTCGAGGCGCCGAGCGCGCGGGCCGCCTGGACGTAGTCGTTCTGTTTGGCGGTGATCACCGAGCCGCGCGCGATACGGGCGATCTGCGGCCAGCCCAGCAGGATCATGAAGCCGATCACCGGCCAGACGGTCGTCGAGGTGACCACGGAGAGGAAGACCAGACCGCCGAGCACCACGGGGATGCCGAAGAAGATGTCGGTGATCCGGGAGAGCAGCGCGTCCCAGCCGCCGCCGAAGAACCCGGCGAGCCCGCCCAGGACCGAGCCGAAGAGCGCGACCCCGAGGGTGGTGCAGACGCCGACGGTGACCGAGGTGCGGGCGCCGTAGACGGTCCGGGTGTAGACGTCGCAGCCCTGGCCGTCGTAGCCGAAGGGGTGGCCGGGCCGGGAGCCCAGCTGGGCCTTGGAGAGGTCGCAGGTGAGGGGGTTGCCGGAGGCGATCAGGGACGGCCACAGCGAGATGACGGCCAGGAAGAGGATGATCAGGCCGGAGATGAGGAAGACGGGGTTGCGCCGCAGGTCCCGCCAGGCGTCGCCCCACAGACTGCGGGGCCTGCCCGTCGGGCCGGTGCCCTCCGGACCGCCGGAGGCCCGCTTCTCCAGGGTCGCGCCCTCGCTGATCGCGAGGTCCATCGCGCCGCTGGTGCCGGTGGGGGCGATGGCTCCCTCGTCGACACCGCCCGCACCGGTCGCGGCGACCGAACGTTCGTCGAAGTCGGGCTCAGGCATAGCGGATCCTCGGGTCGAGTACGGCGTAGAGGAGGTCGACGACGAGATTCGCCACCAGGAACACCAGCACCAGAACGGTCACGAACCCGACGACGGTCTGGGTGCTCTGGCGCAGGATGCCCTGGTAGAGCTGGTAGCCGACGCCGTGGATGTTGAAGATCCGCTCGGTCACGATCGCCCCGCCCATCAGGGCGCCCACGTCCGTACCGATGAAGGTGACCACCGGGATCAGCGAGTTGCGCAGCAGATGCCGGGTGATCACCCGGCGCCGGGGCAGGCCCTTGGCGACGGCGGTGCGGACGTAGTCGGCGCGCGAGTTCTCCGCGATCGAGGTCCGGGTGAGCCGGGTGACGTACGCGAGCGAGACCGAGGCGAGGACGAGGCCCGGCAGCAGCAGCTCGTCGAAGGGGGCCTCCGGGGAGACCGAGGGCTTGATCCACCCCCATTCGACGCCGAGCAGCAGCTGGAGCACCAGACCGGTGACGAAGGTGGGGATCGCGATGACCACCAGGGTCAGGATCAGCACCGCGGTGTCGACCGGCCGGCCGCGCCGCAGACCGGTGATGACGCCGAGGGTGATGCCGATGACGATCTCGAAGAGGATCGCGATGATCGTGAGCCGGATGGTGACGGGGAAGGCGGTCGACATCAGCTCGGTGACCTTCTGGCCGTTGAACGCGGTCCCGAAGTCACCGGTGAACACGTTCCCCATGTACGTCGTGTATTGCTGCCAGACCGGCTTGTCGAGGCCGAACTCCCGCTTGAGCCGGGTCGCGGTCGACGGGTCGCACGCCTTGTCGCCGCAGAGCCCCGCGATGGGGTCGCCCATCACGTTGACCATGAGGAAGATCAGCAGTGTGGCGCCGAAGAAGACCGGGATCATCTGCAGCAGACGCCGGATCACATACCGTCCCATGAACCGCTCCGAGAGTCGGGGAAGGGGCCGGGCCCGGCGCGGGGCGCGCGCCGGGCCGTACCGCCGCCGGCGTCAGCTGACCTTGATCTCGTTGTAGACGGGGACGCTGAAGGGGTTCAGGGCGACGTGGGAGATGCGGGAGGAGTAACCGGCGCTGCCGTTCTGGTACCAGAGCGGGATGGCGCCCATCTCGTCGCGGAGCACGCCCTCGGCCTTCTGGAAGAGGTCGATCGCCTTGGCCTTGTCCGTCTCGGCGTTCGCCTGGTTCACCAGCTTGTCGAACTCGGCGTTGGTCCACTTGCCGTCGTTGGAGGAGGCGTTGGTGTAGTACAGCGGCTGGAGGAAGTTCTGGATCAGCGGGTAGTCCATCTGCCAGCCGGCCCGGAACGGCCCCGACATCTTGCTCTGGGTGATCTGGTTGCGGAAGTCGGCGAAGGTGCCGACCGGGTTGCCCACGCAGGCCCGGTCGTTGCCGAGTGCGTTGTTGACGCTGTTGCAGATGGCGTCGATCCACTCCTTGTGCGAGCCGGTGTCCGCGTTGTACGAGATCTTCACTTGGCCGCCGGGGATCCCGCCGCCCTCCTCGATGAGCTTCTTGGCGGCGGCCGGGTCGTACGTGCACGCGTCACCGCAGAGGCCCGCCTTGTAGCCGCCGTCCGCGCCGAGCACGGGCGAGGTCCAGTCGGTGGCCGGGGTGCGGGTCTTCTGGAAGATGGTGTCGGTGATCTGGGCGCGGTTGATCGCCATCGACAGGCCCTTGCGGACCTTGGCCGCGCCCGGGGTGTTCCAGGCGTCGTCGTAGTAGGGGAAGGCGAGCGTCTGGATGATGCCGGCCGGGGTGTTGATGTACCGGTCCCCGAGGTCCGCCTTGACGTTCTTGAGCTGGGAGGCGGGCACGTCGTCGACGAGGTCGAGGTTGCCGGCGGTCAGGTCGGTGTAGGCGGTGTTGTTGTCGGTGTAGACCTTGAGGTCGACACCGCCGTTCTGCGCCTTGTCCGTCCCCGGGTAGCCGTCCCACTTGCGCATCTCCAGCTTCGAGCCCTTGGTGTAGGAGTTCACCGTGTAGGGGCCGTTGCCGACCGGCTTGGACAGCCACGCGGCGTGGTTGTCGAAGAAGGCCCTGGGCAGCGGGGCGAAGGCGGCGTAGCCGAGGGTGTCGGGCCAGGTGGAGAACTTCTGGTTGAGCCTGACGGTGAAGGTGCGCTCACCGGTGACCTTCAGCCCGGACAGGCTCTCGGCGCTGGGGTCGCCCTTGTCGGGGTGGGTCTTGTCGTAGCCCTCGATGTATCCGAAGAAGTACGCGTTCTTCTGGTTGTTCTTCAGATTGGCGCCGTAGTTCCAGGCGTCCACGAAGGACTTCGCGGTGACCTTCTCGCCGTTGGAGAACGTCCAGCCGTCCTTGACGGTGACGTTGAAGGTGGTCGAGTCGGTGGTCTCGATCTTCTCGGCGAGCATGTCCTTGGCCTCGCCGGTCTTCGGGTCGTACCGCTTGAGGCCCCGGAAGAGCATGTCGAGGACCTTGCCGCCCTGCACCTCGTTGGTGTTGGCGGGCTCCAGGGGGTTCTGCGGATCGCCCCAGGACGAGCTCACGATGCCGGAGGCGCCGCCGCCACCGCTGTCCCCGCCCCCGCAGCCCGTCGCCGCGAGAGCGACGACCGCCGCACAGGCGGCCCACTTGGCGTGCGTGGCTCCGCGCATGGAGTCCTCCTAGAGTCCCAAGTATGACTTAGGCCCAAATATCACCCCAGAAGAGGACGAGACGCATGTCTGCCGCACCCGAATGGGCGGAGGAATCAACGGGTGGGGGAACGACGGGGGCGCGGGGCCCACGCCGAAGGGGCGCCCGGGACCGTGTGGTTCCGGGCGCCCCTTCCGTGTGGCGCGGGGGTGGTGCGGTCAGGCCGCGCCCACCACGTCCTTCTCCTCGGCGAAGTGGCACGCCGACTCGTGCGCGGCCGGGGTGTCCTGACCCAGGAAGCGCTCGGGCACGGCGAGCAGCGGCACCTCGGTGGCGCAGCGCTCCTCGGCCTTCCAGCAGCGGGTGCGGAAGCGGCAGCCCGACGGCGGGTTGGCCGGCGACGGCACGTCACCGGTGAGGATGATCCGCTCGCGGTGCTCACGGGCGTCCGGGTCCGGCACCGGCACCGCGGAGAGCAGCGCCTGGGTGTACGGGTGCGTCGGGTGCTCGTAGATCTCCTCGTCGGAGCCGATCTCGGCGAGCTTGCCGAGGTACATGACACCGACGCGGTCCGAGATGTGCCGGACGATCGACAGGTCGTGCGCGATGAAGAGGTAGGAGAGGTTGAACTCGTCCTGCAGCTTCGCCATCAGGTTGATGACCTGTGCCTGGACCGACACGTCGAGCGCGGAGACCGGCTCGTCGCAGATGATGATCTCGGGGTTGAGCGCGAGGCCGCGGGCGATGCCGATGCGCTGGCGCTGACCGCCCGAGAACTGGTGCGGGTAGCGGTTGATGTACTCGGGGTTGAGGCCCACGACGTCCAGGAGCTCCTGGACCCGGCGGCGCCGGTCGCCCTTGGGAGCCACCTCGGGGTGGATCTCGAAGGGCTCCCCGATGATGTCGCCGACCGTCATCCGCGGGTTCAGGGACGTGTACGGGTCCTGGAACACCATCTGGATGTTGCGGCGGACGGCCTTCAGCGCGCGCCCGGACAGCTTGGTGATGTCCTGGCCCTTGTAGAAGACCTCGCCGGCGGTCGCCCGCTCCAGCGTCATCAGCAGCTTGGCGACGGTGGACTTGCCACAGCCGGACTCGCCGACGATGCCGAGCGTCTCGCCCTGGTAGAGGTCGAAGGAGACCCCGTCCACGGCCTTGACCGCGCCGATCTGCTTCTTGAAGAGGATGCCCTGGGTCAGCGGGAAGTGCTTGACCAGGTTGCGCACCTGGAGGATCGGCTCGCCGCGGTCGACCTTGGCGTCGAGGAGCGCCTCGACCTCGGTCGTCGTCGAGGCGTCCTTCTTCACGACGTCGGTGACGCTGGGAGTCGCGTCCACGGCCTCGTCCTTCTTGGCCGGCTCAGCCATGGATCGTCTCCTTCCAGAAGTGGCAGGCGCTGCCGCGGCCGGTCAGGACCGTGCCGTCGGCCTCGGTGACCTGGTGCAGTGGCGGGGCGTCCGTACGGCAGATGTCCTGGGCCTTGGGGCAGCGCGGGTTGAAGGCGCAGCCCGAGGGGACCTTGAGCAGGTTGGGCGGCAGGCCCTTGATCGCGTAGAGCTCCTGGCCCTTCTGGTCCAGGCGCGGGATCGAGTCGAGCAGACCCCGGGTGTACGGGTGCGCCGGGCGCTTGTAGAGCTCGTGCACCGGTGCGGTCTCCACGATCCGGCCCGCGTACATCACGGCGATCTTGTCCGCGACGTCGGCGACCACGCCGAGGTCGTGGGTGATCAGGATCAGACCCATGTGGTATTCGCGCTGGAGCTCCGCGAGCAGGTCCATGACCTGCGCCTGGACCGTCACGTCGAGCGCGGTGGTCGGCTCGTCCGCGATGATCAGGTCGGGCTCCAGGGCGAGCGCCATCGCGATCATGATGCGCTGGCGCATACCGCCGGAGAACTGGTGGGGGTAGTCGTTGACCCGCGCCTTGGCGGCGGGGATCTTGACCTTGTCCATCAGCTCGATGGCCTTGGCCTTGGCCACCTTGCGGGAGGCGCCCTGGTGGACCCGGAACATCTCGCCAAGCTGGTAGCCGACGGTGAGCACCGGGTTGAGGGAGGAGAGCGCGTCCTGGAAGATCATCGCGATCTTCTGGCCGCGGATCTTCCGCCGCTCCTCGCCGGACATCTTCAGCATGTCCTTGCCGCGGAACAGGATCTCGCCCTGCGGGATGCGGCCCGGGGGCATGTCCAGGATGCCCATGATCGCCTGCGCGGTCACGGACTTGCCGGAGCCGGACTCGCCGAGGACGGCGAGGGTCTCGCCGGCCGCGACGGTGTAGTTGACACCGTTGACGGCCTTGGCGATGCCGTCCCGGGTGTGGAACTCGACGTGCAGGTCGCGCACTTCGAGGAGCGGCGCGGAGTCGCCCTCGGAACGCGGGGCGGGTACACCCGCCGTTTTCTCAATGATGGTCATGGAGTACGCCCTCCCTAGCGCATCTTCGGGTCGAAGGCGTCGCGGACCACGTCGCCGAGCATGATGAACGCCAGCACGGTGATGCTGAGCACGGCGGCGGGGAAGAGCAGGGCGTGCGGGGAGGTCAGGAACCGGTCCTGCACGTCACTGATCATCAGACCCCAGGAGATGTTGGGGTGCTGGATGCCGATGCCGAGGTAGGAGAGCGCCGACTCCGCCGAGATGTAGACACCTAGGTTCATCGTCGTGACGACGATGACCGGCGCGAGCGTGTTCGGCAGGATGTGCCGGAACGCGATCCGCTTGGTGTCCGCGCCCAGCGCCTTCGCCGCCATCACGTAGTCGTTGTGCTTGTTGGCGATGACCTCGCCGCGCATGATCCGGTACACCTGCGGCCAGCCGAGCACCGCGAGGATGAACGACACCGACCAGGGGTCGCCGCCGCCGATGATCGACATGATCAGCAGCGCGCCGACGATGAGCGGCAGCGCGAAGAAGACCTCGGTGACCCGCGAGAGGATCGCGTCGATCCAGCCGCCGCGCAGACCCGCGATCATGCCGAGCAGCGCGCCGAAGAACGTCGTCATCAGCGTGGTGGCCACACCGACGATGATCGAGTTCCGGGTGCCGAAGACCGTACGCGTGTAGATGTCGCAGCCCTGGAGGTCATAGCCGAAGAGGTGACCGGAGCTGGGCGGCTCCATCGAGTTCTGCAGCTGGCAGAAGCCGTCGCTGAAGGGGCTGCGCGAGGTGAAGAGCCCGGGGGCGATCGCCAGCGCCAGCAGGATCACGATGACGAAGCCGGAGATGAGGAACATGGGCCGCTTGCGCAGGTCCATCCAGCCGTCGCGCAGCAGGCTCGCCTGGCGGGCCGCCGCCTTCTCCTCGGCCTCGGCCGCCTTGTCGCTCACCGTCGCGTCGGCCTGGGCGGCCTTCTCCATGGTCTTCTCACTCATAGCGAATCCTCGGGTCGAGCACGGCGTAGAGAAGGTCTACGACGAGATTGGCCACCAGGTAGATCAGGACGAGCAGGGTGACGATGCCGACCACCACGGGACGCTCGCGCAGATAGACGGACTGGGCCAGCTGTCCGCCGATACCGGGCAGGTTGAAGACCCGCTCCGTGATGATCGCGCCGCCCATCAGCGCACCCAGGTCCATGCCCAGGAAGGTGACGACCGGGATGAGCGAGTTGCGCAGCGTGTGGATGCCGATCACCCGGCGCCGGGGCAGGCCCTTGGCGATCGCGGTGCGCACGTAGTCCGCGCGGATCGACTCCATCATGCTCGCGCGGGTGAGTCGCGCGATGTACGCCATGGAGGTCGAGGCCAGCACGAAGGCGGGCAGGACGTAGCTGGTGGGCCAGCCGTCGTCGACTCCGGCGACCGGCGTGATCTTCCACTTGACGCCGAACTCCAGCTGGAGAACGTTGCCGAGGACGAACACCGGGATCGAGATCAGCAGCAGCGTGCTGATGAGGACCAGGTTGTCGAGGAACTTGCCCTTCTTCAGCGCCGCGAAGATACCCGCGACGATGCCGATGACCGCCTCGATGCCGAACGCCGTGAGCGCCAGCTTGAGGGTGATCGGGAAGCGCTCGCTGACGATCTCCGAGATCGAGCGTCCGGTGTACGTCGTACCGAGGTCACCGGTGAAGACACCACTGATGTAGTGCCAGTACTGCACGATCTTCGGGTCGTTCAGGTGGTACTGCTCGCGCAGCATGGCCGCGATGTTGGGGTCGGCGCGCTTCTCGCCCGCCAGGGCCTGGATCGGGTCGCCCTTGAGTGCGAAGACCAGGTAGAAGATGAGGAACGTAACGCCTATCAGTACAGGGATCGCCTGCAGGATACGGCGCACGACGAATCGGCCCATCGGTTCTCCAGAGGGGTGCTGACTCGCCCGGTGCCGGTGAGGGGTGGCAGTGCGGACGGCTGGACGGCAGACAGGGTGGGCAGGGAGAGACCTCCAATGGACTCCCCCTGCCCACCCTCAGCCCGTTGGTTCACGGGCTGGATCGCTCAGCTGAGCTTGACGGTGTCCCAGAGGACGTCGCCACCGGCGATCTTCATGCTCTTGATCTTCGAGCTGTAGCCAGCGTTGAGCTTGTAGAAGTACACCGGGATGTACGGCATCTCGTCGAGCAGGATGTCGTCGGCCGCCTGGTACCCCTTGACAGCCTCCTCCGGGGTCTTGCCCTGGTCGCCCTGGACGAGAAGCTTCTCGAAGTTCTCGTTCGTGTAGCCCGCGTAGTTCGAGCCGTTCTCGATGGCGTCCTTGGAGAAGATCGGCCGCAGGTAGTTCTCCGCGTTCGGGTAGTCCATGTTCCAGCCCATACGGAACCCGCCGCTGTACTTCTTGGCGTCCAGGTCGTTCAGGATGGTCTGGAACTGCTCGAACGGCTTCGCGGTGACCTTGATGCCGAGGTTCTGCTGGATCTGGTTGGCGACCGCCTCGATCCAGCCCTTGTGGTCGCCGTCGGCGTTGTAGCCGATCTCCAGCGTGTTGTTCGGCAGGCCGCCGCTCGTCTTGTAGAGCTCCTTGGCCTTCGCCGCGTCCAGCTTGCACGCGTCACCACAGGCGCCCTGGCGGTAGCCGGTGATGATCGGGCTGATGAAGTCGTCGGCCGGCATGCGGGAGCCGAGGAAGATCTTGTCGGCGATCGCCTTCCGGTCGATCGCCATCGAGATCGCCTTGCGGAGGTCCTTGTTCTTGAAGGCCTCGTTGTACTTCAGCGGGAAGCCGATGTAGCCGACGCCGGAGTCCGACTCGTCGATCGCGCGCTCGCCGAGGTCCTTCTTGTACGTGGCCAGGCCGGACGTCGGGATCGAGTCGTCGATGTCCAGGTTGCCCGCGACCAGGTCCTTGTAGGACGTGTCGGAGTTCGAGTAGATCTTGAAGTTGATCCCCTTGACCTCGTACTTCGAGGCCTCCGGGTACTTGTCGTACTTGACGACGGAGATCTTGTCGTTGTGCTGGAACTTGCCCGACATCTTGTACGGGCCGTTGCCGATCGGCGCCTCGCCGAAGGCCTTCGGGTTGTCGAAGAACACCTTCGGGAGCGGCATGAACGCCGAGAAGGAGAGCTGCGAGGTGAAGGCGGAGAACGGCGTCTCCAGGGTCACCTGGAGGGTGTTGTCGTCGACGGCCTTGAGGCCCGACATCTCCTTGGTGGCGACCTTCTTGCCCTTGCCGGGGTTCAGGTCCTTGAAGCCGGCGATGTGCGAGAAGAGCGGGTTGGTCTGCTGCGCGTTGTCCTGGTTGGCGCCGTAGTTCCAGGCGTCGACGAAGGACTTCGCCGTGACGGCCTCACCGTTGTGGAAGGTGTAGCCGGGCTTCAGCTTGATCGTCCAGACCTTGGAGTCCTTGGTCTCGATCGACTGCGCGAGGTCGTTGACGACCTCGTTCTTCTCGTTCAGCTTGGTGAGACCGGTGAAGACGGCCTTGACGACCTCGCCACCCTCGGTCTCGTAGGTGTTCGAGGGCACGAGCAGGTTCTGCGGCTCGCCGATCTCCATGGAGATGACGCCGTCCGAACCCCCCTTGCCCTTGCTGTCACCGTCGCCGCCACCACAGGCGGTCGCAGCCAGGGCAACGATCGCCGCACCCGCGACCCACTTGGCGCTCTTGGCACCACGCATGGGTTCCTCCTCATGAGTCCACTTGTCACAACAAGAGGGGCATAAAAAGATCGCCGACACCCCTGACGGCGATCGATCAAACGCCCCGAGTGTGCTCGTGAGTCGGCACTCCCCACAGTGCGTGACCCATTGACCCGAGCTCAGTGGAGCCAACTATTAAGTACGGCCGGGCTGTAAACCACACTTAAAGGGTCTCGTTTTGACAACATCAGGTCAGGCCAACAGTCCGAAATCCGGACAAACAGAGCACAGACAGACACGCCCGAAACGGACCGTTAACACATCTTCCGGAGAGCGACGCTCGATATCCGAACAGCATGTAGGGGAAAACGACTTGACCGCGCGAGGCGCGGAGGGCAGGGTGCGCGGCCGCCGCGGACCCCACCGTACGGCAGCGGCCCGGCTCCCCGCGAAGATCGCGGGGAGCCGGGCCGCCGGCCCTGCAGGGCGGGGCTCAGCCGTGCTTGGCGCGCGAGGCCGTGCGGCCGCGCTCCTTCTGGTCCAGGACGACCTTCCGGATACGGACGGCCTCCGGGGTCACCTCGACGCACTCGTCGTCGCGGCAGAACTCCAGGGACTGCTCCAGGGAGAGCTTGCGCGGCGGGACGATCGCCTCGAAGGAGTCGGCGGAGGAGGAGCGCATGTTGGTGAGCTTCTTCTCCTTGGTGATGTTGACGTCCATGTCGTCGGCGCGCGAGTTCTCGCCGACGATCATGCCCTCGTACACCTCGGTGCCCGGGTCGGTGAAGAGCACACCGCGCTCCTGGAGGTTGGTCATCGCGAAGGCGGTGACGGCGCCCGCGCGGTCGGCGACCAGCGAACCGTTGTTACGGGTCGTCAGGGGGCCGAACCACGGCTCGTGGCCCTCGTGGATGGAGTGCGCGATGCCGGTGCCGCGCGTACCGGTGAGGAACTCGGTACGGAAGCCGATCAGGCCGCGGGACGGGACGACGAACTCCATGCGGACCCAGCCCGAGCCGTGGTTGGACATGTTGTCCATCCGGCCCTTGCGGACGCCCATGAGCTGCGTGACGGCGCCCATGTGCTCCTCGGGCACGTCCACCGTGAGGCGCTCGACCGGCTCGTGCACCTTGCCGTCGACGAGCTTGGTGACGACCTGCGGCTTGCCGATGGTCAGCTCGAAGCCCTCACGGCGCATCTGCTCGACCAGGATGGCCAGCGCCAGCTCACCGCGGCCCTGCACCTCCCAGGCGTCGGGGCGCTCGGTGTCGAGCACGCGCAGCGAGACGTTACCGATCAGCTCGCGGTCCAAACGGTCCTTCACCTGGCGCGCGGTGACCTTGCGGTCCTTGACGGCCGCCTTGGCGGAGGCGCCCTTGCCGGTGCCGCCGCGGCCGACCAGCGGCGAGGTGTTGGTGCCGATGACCATGGAGATCGCGGGCTCGTCCACCGTGATCAGCGGGAGCGCGACCGGGTTCTCGGGGTCGGCGAGGGTCTCACCGATCATGATGTCCGGGATACCGGCGACCGCGCAGATGTCGCCCGGGCCCGCCACCTCGGCGGGCTTGCGGGTGAGCGCCTCGGTCATCATCAGCTCGGTGATGCGGACGTTGGAGATCGAGCCGTCGCGCTTGATCCAGGCCACGGTCTGGCCCTTGCGCAGCTCGCCCTGCTCGACGCGGAGCAGCGCGATACGGCCGAGGAAGTTGTCGGCGTCGAGGTTGGTGACGTGGGCCTGGAGCGGCGCGTCCTCCTCGTACGTCGGGGCCGGGACGTGCTCCAGGATGGTGGAGAAGAACGGCTCCAGGCTGGTGGAGTCGGCCGGGACCGTACCGTCCTCCGGCTTGGTCAGCGAGGCGATGCCGTCGCGGCCGCAGGCGTAGACGATCGGGAACTCGATCTGGTCCTCGTCCGCGTCCAGGTCCAGGAACAGGTCGTACGTCTCGTTGACGACCTCGTCGATCCGGGAGTCGGGGCGGTCCGTCTTGTTGATGCAGAGGATGACGGGCAGCCGCTGCTGGAGCGCCTTGCGCAGCACGAAGCGCGTCTGCGGGAGGGGGCCCTCGGAGGCGTCCACCAGCAGCACGACCGCGTCCACCATCGACAGACCGCGCTCGACCTCACCACCGAAGTCGGCGTGGCCGGGGGTGTCGATGATGTTGATCGTGATGGGGGCCCCGCCGTCCTTGGGGTGGTACTTCACCGCCGTGTTCTTGGCGAGGATCGTGATGCCCTTCTCACGCTCCAGGTCGTTCGAATCCATCATGCGGTCGTCGAGGGACTCGGCGGCGTGCGCGGCGAAGGAGCCGGCCTGCTTGAGCATGGCGTCGACGATGGTCGTCTTGCCGTGGTCGACGTGGGCGACGATGGCGACATTGCGGATGTCGTGGCGCGTGGGCATGCTGGCTGGCGCTTCTCTCGATCGGGAATCAGGCGTCTGACGGTCGAAGCCTCGTCCGCCCGCCGGGCGCGAACACGCCACGGCTAGTCCTATGGTACGGGGCTGGCGCGCCGGAGGCCTCCCGGGCCGAACCTGTGATCGTTTATCGGGGTGCGGGGAGCAGCGGGGCAGCCCTGGTCGAGGCCGCCCCATGGCCGGGTCAAGGGCAGGTACGACCTTGCCCGCCGGCGGACCGACGGGCAAGGGACTTGAGCCAGTTCTGAGGTTGTGACCTGCTGTTTCTTAAGGCGGGTGGGGGTCCGTTCCGTTACTTCTCAGGCTTCTTCGGGGCATTGTCCGACTTCTTGAAACCGATGTCCTGGAAGAGCGGGGTGGCGAACCCGAAGGCGCCCGCGTTGGCCACGTTGGGCTTCACCGCGACCAGCTGGGGGCGCTGGTAGAGGGGGATGGAACCGGCCGCGGCCCAGATGCGGGCGTCCGCCTTGCGGACCAGTTCGCGGGCCTCGTCCTCGTCGAGCTCCCCGGCCGCCTGGTCGAAGAGCTGGTCGATGTGGTCGGTGCCGACCCGGGTGTAGTTCTGCTCGACGACGAGCGAGCCGTCCGAGGCGGGCTCGGGCTTGGCGAAGACCGGCCGGTCGTCGGTGGCCGGGTAGGCGGTGCCGGGCCAGGAGTACAGGGCGAGGTCGAAGTCGCCCGAGGCGATGTGGTCCTTGAAGTAGCTGTCGTCGGCCACCTTGGAGACCTCGGTGCTGATCCCGACGGCCCGGAGCATCTGGGCGATCCGGTCGCCCACCGCCCGCAGCGCCTCGGAGCCCGGACCCGACGGCAGGACGAACCGCAGGCTGAGCGGCTTGCCGTCCTTGCCGAGCGGCCCGGCCGCTCCCGGGGCCGCGGTGCCCTTGGGGGCGTACGCGCCGGGCGCGCCCCCCTTGTGCTGGGCCTCGGTGCGGTGGGCGTCCCTGCCCGTGCCGTGCTCGCTCCGGCCGGCCGCCTCGTCCTGGGCGGCGCCCCGGTGGCCGGAGCCGGCGTCGTCCAGCGCGTCGGCCTGCCGCATCAGGGCGACCTCCTGGAGCGCGGCGGCGCGGGCCGGGGCGAGCACATGCGTGTCGGCGCCGGGGCCGGAGCCGCCGGGCCGGTTGTCGCCCGGCCGGTCGTCGCTCCCACCGGAGTCCTCCCGGCCGTGCGAGGAGCCGGCGGGCTTCTCCTCGTCCGCGTAGTAGGGGCCCTCGCCGACCTTCGCGCCGCCCAGGGAGTACAGGTTCGGGCTCGACCGGACCCTCTTGGCCTTGTCGTCGCCGACGATGTAGGTGCCGTCGTCCCCGGCGCTCTCCCGCTTGGCGTCGCCGTCCGCGCCCGCGCCGGACGCCTTGCTGCCCGCCTTGGTCGTGCCGGTGCCGGACTTCTGCCGGGCGCCGCCCGGGGTCCAGCCCGCGTCCGCGAGCAGGGCCTGCGCCTCGTGGGTGTCCTGCCCGCCGAGCGCGCCGCTGTTGTCGGCGTACGCCGGCTGGCCCGCCAGCGCCAGATGGCTGCCGGGCGGCCGGGCGGGCAGCCCGAGCGGCTTGAGCACGATCTCCGCCAGCTCCTGGCGGTCCAGCGCCCGGGCCACCGCGCGCCGCACCCGCTCGTCGGCGAGCGGACCGGTGCTGCCGTTGAGGGCGAGCTGGGTGTAGGCGGGCTCCAGGGACTTGCGGATGGCGAGCCGCGCCAGGCCCGTCTGCTCGTCCGCGTACCGGGCGATGGCCTCGCGGGTCTGCTTGCGCGCCCGCGCCTCGGCCTCGGCCCGCTCCTCGTCGGAGCCGTGCGCGACCGCCCAGGAGCGCAGGGCGGAGGCGGGGGTGAGAGCGGAGTCGACGCCGTGGGCGAGTCCGGGACCCTCGGCGCCGCGGCCGGCGCCCTTGTCGCGCTCGGCCTGGGTGATGCGGTCGGCGGCGGACCGGTCGATCTCGGCCACGTCCAGGTTGCCGTCGGCGAGGGCGGCGACCCGCTTGTCGCGCGGCACGGCCCGCAGGACCAGCTCGTCGAGCTTGCTGGGCCGGCCCCACCAGCGCGGGTTGCGGGCGAGGGTCAGGGTGCCCTTGTCGTGCTCGTAGGCCTTGAGGAGAAACGGTCCTGCGGTGGCCTTCAGCTTGGTGCGGGCACCGTCGTTGAAGGCGTTCGCCGTGCCGGTGACGTCCTTGGGGTAGAGCGGGCTGAACAGGGCGCGCCAGTCCGCGTACGGCTTGGCGAAGGTGACCTTGACCTCCAGGTCGTTGGCGCCCTTCTCGATCTTCTCGATCCGCTCGTACCCGGCGTTGCGCGCGGTCCAGAACGCGGTGTCGCGCCCGCTCAGCGCCCGCCACTGGGCGACGAAGTCGGGGGCGCCGACCTCGCGGCCGTCGCTCCACACCGCCTTCTGGTTGAGCTTGTAGAGCACGACCTGCTTGGGCTCGCGCTGGACGACCTCCGCGCTCTCCAGGTAGTCCGGGTTGCGCTGCGGGCGTCCGCGCTGGTCCAGGATGAAGAGGGACGGCAGCACCGCGCCGGTGACGCGGGTGGTCGCGGCGTCCGCGTCGGCCTGGAAGGCGTTGAGCGTCTGCGGCATCGCGTCGACGGCCCAGCGCAGGGTTCCCCCGTCGGCGACCTGCGGCCGGGGCGCCGCGCCGATGTCCTGGGGCGCGACGAGCGCGTCGGCCGCGTCGTCGCCCGAGGAGCAGCCGGCCAGGGCGGGGAGCGCCAGCACACCGGAGGTGAGCAGCGCGACGGACCGGAGCGACGCGACGGTGCGGATCGCGGCGACGGTGCGGGTCGCCCGGGAAGATGCCCTCCCGCGCTGGACGCCGACGTGGGGCATGTCTGTACCTCTTCGTCAATTTTGTGTGCTTGGTGGCATTTCGCGATGATCACACGTATTGCCCACCCACTGAAGAGGACGCCGCCCCCGTCCGTACCGCGACACGGCGCGGCGGCGGCCGGATCCCACCCATGCGGCGCAACGAGGGGCGCGTGCGACTCGGTGTGCGCCCCGGGAACCCGGTGCACACACCTTCACAACCACGGAAGTGACGCGCGACACTCTCAGGCGCATGACCTTTCGGGGGAACGGGAGGTCGCCCTCCCGCATGACCGGTCACCGCCGCCCGCCACTGCGGAAGGTAGGCACGCCATGTCCCTGCACGAGGAGCTGACGGCCGTTCAGCGCTGTCTCGACGACCTGGTCAGGTCGGTGGGGCGGCTGGAGAAACAGATCGGCGACGACGGGCTGGACATCCGCCGGATACGGACCGACACCGACCATCTGCGCGAGAGCGTCGCGCTGCTGCGCCAGACCGCGGCCCCCGCCACCGAGGCGCGCCCCGACCTGCTCACCATCCCGGACACGCCGTACGACACCTCGCTGTGGACGGACTCGGACGACGAAGGTCTGGGCGCCCGCGACCGGCGCGCCCCCTGACTGAACGGAACGGGAGCCACTGTTGGCCACAGGCACCGAACCCCAACCGCTCACCGGCGTGTCCGGCGCCTCGCGCGCCGCCATCGCGCCCCGCCACCTGCGCACCGACCGCTGGTGGCTGGCGCCCGCCGTGACCGCCGCCGGACTGCTCGCCTTCGTCGTCTACTCGACCTGGCGGGCCTTCGTGAACGACGACTACTACGCCGCTCCCTACGTCTCGCCGTTCTACTCGCCGTGCGTCGCCGACAACTGCGTCCCGATGCGGGGCGGCCCGAACGCCGACCTCTTCGGCAGCTGGTGGGGCCTCTCCCCCGCCCTGCTGATCCTGATCTTCCCGCTCGCCTTCCGCGGCACCTGCTACTACTACCGCAAGGCCTACTACCGGGGCTTCTGGGCCTCGCCACCCGCCTGCGCGGTGGCCGAGCCGCACAAGAGGTACACGGGCGAGACCCGCTTCCCGCTGATCATCCAGAACATCCACCGGTACACGTTCTACTTCGCGCTGCCGGTCGCGGCCTTCCTCACGTACGACACGGTGCTCGCCTACCGCGACGAGCACTACCGGTGGGGCCACATGGGTCTCGGCACCCTGGTCTTCACCGCCAACATCGTGCTGATCTGGGCGTACACCCTCTCCTGCCACTCCTGCCGGCACATCGTCGGCGGCCGGCTGCGGCACTTCTCCAAGCACCCGGTGCGCTACCGGATGTGGAGCTGGGCCGGGAAGCTGAACCGCCATCACATGCTGCTCGCCTGGGCCTCGCTGATCAGCGTCTCGCTGGCCGACCTGTACGTGTACTTCCTCGCCACCGGGGCCTTCGACGATCCGAGGTTCTTCTGATGACGCAAGCGGAACGCCAGCAGTGGGACGTGGTCGTGGTGGGCGCGGGCGGGGCGGGCCTGCGGGCCGCGATCGAGGCCCGCGAGCAGGGCGCCCGTACCGCCGTGATCTGCAAGTCCCTCTTCGGCAAGGCCCACACCGTGATGGCCGAGGGCGGCATCGCCGCCTCCATGGGCAACGTGAACTCCGGCGACAACTGGCAGGTCCACTTCCGCGACACGATGCGCGGCGGCAAGTTCCTCAACCAGTGGCGGATGGCCGAGCTCCACGCGCGCGAGGCGCCCGACCGGGTGTGGGAGCTGGAGACCTGGGGCGCGCTGTTCGACCGTACGCCGGACGGCCGGATCTCCCAGCGCAACTTCGGCGGCCACGAGTACCCGCGGCTGGCCCACGTCGGCGACCGCACCGGCCTGGAGCTCATCCGCACCCTCCAGCAGAAGATCGTCTCGCTCCAGCAGGAGGACGAGCGCGAGTTCGGCGACCACGAGGCCCGCCTCAAGGTCTTCCAGGAGTGCACGGTCACCCGGATCTTGAAAGAACACAGCCCGACGGAGGACGACCGGGTGGCGGGCGCCTTCTGCTACGAGCGCGAGTCCGGCCGGTTCTTCGTCCTCCAGGCCCCGGCCGTGGTCCTGGCGACCGGCGGCATCGGCAAGTCCTTCAAGGTGACGTCGAACTCCTGGGAGTACACCGGCGACGGCCACGCGCTCGCGCTGCTGGCCGGGGCGCCGCTGCTGAACATGGAGTTCGTGCAGTTCCACCCCACCGGCATGGTCTGGCCGCCCTCGGTCAAGGGGATCCTGGTCACCGAATCGGTGCGCGGCGACGGCGGGGTGCTGCGCAACTCCGACGGCAGACGCTTCATGTTCGACTACGTGCCGGACGTCTTCAAGGAGAAGTACGCGGAGTCCGAGGAGGAGGGCGACCGCTGGTACGAGGACCCCGACCACAACCGGCGCCCGCCCGAACTGCTCCCGCGCGACGAGGTCGCCCGCGCCATCAACTCCGAGGTCAAGGCCGGCCGCGGCTCCCCGCACGGCGGTGTCTTCCTGGACGTCTCCACCCGGATGCCCGCCGAGGTCATCCGGCGCCGGCTCCCCTCCATGCACCACCAGTTCAAGGAGCTGGCGGACGTGGACATCACGGCCGAGCCGATGGAGGTCGGCCCGACCTGCCACTACGTGATGGGCGGCATCGCCGTCGACTCCGACACCGCCGCCGCGCGCGGGGTGCCCGGACTCTTCGCGGCGGGCGAGGTGGCCGGAGGGATGCACGGCTCCAACCGCCTGGGCGGGAACTCCCTCTCCGACCTGCTGGTCTTCGGCCGCCGCGCCGGGCTGCACGCCGCCGGGTACGCCTCGGCGCTCGCCGGTGCCCGCCCGGCCGTCGACGAGGCCCAGGTGGACCTGGCGGCGGCCGAGGCACTGCGGCCCTTCAGCGCCGAACCGGCCGGGGCCGCGGACGCCGCGCCGGAGAACCCGTACACCCTGCACCAGGAGCTCCAGCAGGCGATGAACGACCTGGTGGGCATCATCCGCCGGGACGCGGAGATGCGGCAGGCCCTGGAGAAGCTGGCCGAGCTGCGCGTCCGCGCCCGGCGGGCCGGGGTGGAGGGGCACCGCCAGTTCAACCCCGGCTGGCACCTCGCCCTGGACCTGCGGAACATGCTGCTGGTCAGCGAGTGCGTGGCGCGCGCGGCGCTGGAGCGCACCGAGAGCCGGGGCGGCCACACCCGCGAGGACTGGCCCGCGATGGACCGGAGCTGGCGGCGGGCGAACCTGCTGTGCCGGCTGGCCGACCCCGCCGGGGATCCGGGAGCGGCCGACCCGGCCCGGGGGCAGATCCGACTGACACGCGAAGAGACCGAACCCATCCGTGCCGACCTGCTCGCCCTCTTCGAGAAGGAGGAGCTGGTCAAGTACCTCGCCGAAGAGGAGCTCCACGAGTGACCACGTATGACGCGAGCTTCCGGGTCTGGCGGGGCGACACCGGCGGGGGCGCCCTGAAGGACTTCACGGTGGAGGTGAACGAGGGCGAGGTCGTCCTCGACATCATCCACCGCCTCCAGGCCACCCAGGCCCCCGACCTGGCCGTGCGCTGGAACTGCAAGGCAGGCAAGTGCGGTTCCTGCTCCGCGGAGATCAACGGGCGGCCCCGGCTGCTGTGCATGACCCGGATGTCGGTCTTCGCGCGCGAGGAGACGATCACGGTCACCCCGCTGCGGGCATTCCCGATCGTCCGCGACCTGGTGACCGACGTCTCCTTCAACTACGAGAAGGCGCGGGAGGTTCCCGCCTTCGTCCCTCCGAAGGGCGTCGCGGCGGGTGAGTACCGGATGCGGCAGATCGACGTGGAGCGCTCGCAGGAGTTCCGCAAGTGCATCGAGTGCTTCCTGTGCCAGGACACCTGCCATGTGGTGCGCGACCACGAGGAGAACAAGGGGGCCTTCGCCGGGCCGCGCTTCCTGATGCGGGTGGCGGAGCTGGACATGCACCCGCTGGACGCGGCCGAGGAGACGGGCCTGGACCGCAAGCGCGCCGCCCAGGACGAGCACGGCCTGGGCTACTGCAACATCACCAAGTGCTGCACCGAGGTCTGCCCCGAGCACATCAAGATCACCGACAACGCGTTGATCCCGCTGAAGGAGCGGGTGGTGGACCGCAAGTACGACCCGCTGGTCTGGCTCGGCAGCAAGATCGGCCGTCGGCCGGGGAGTTAGGCAGGAGCCTTCTGTAAGGAAGAGGGCGGGGCCCGGCATCGGTAAGGATGCCGGGCCCCGCCGCCGTACCGCGCTCCCTCAGTTCCAGCCCTTGTCGTAGGCGGCCCAGTCGCGGTCACGCGCGGTGAAGTCGACGTAGAGCGCCACCCCGAAGTGCTCGCGGTGCCGGTCGGTGCGGCCCAGGCCCAGCCGCACCCCGCGCACCGCCGCCTGCACCGTCTCGGCCGAGGCGTGGTGGCCCATGGTCTCCGTCTGGAAGAACGGCAGCCCCATCAGCAGGTCGGTGTCCTTGGGCGTGACCTCCAGCGCCAGCGAGGCCTGCTGGGCGACATAGCCGCCGTACAGGCTCTCCAGCGGCATCGACGTGTCGTACGACATCACCGCGATCTGGTCCACGCGCTTGGCCACCTGCCCGAAGTACGCCTGCGACCACCACTTGGGGTGCCCGGCGATCTTGCCGGCGGCGGCGTGCAGGCGGGGCACGGGGTCGATCTGGTGCGCGGCGACCGAGAGCGTCGCGTGGTGCGCGCGCGTGACGGGCCGTACCGCCTCCAGCAGGCGCAGGAAGGGGCGGTTGCCCGAGGGCATCGGCTCCAGGTCGAAGTGGACGCCGTCGAAGCCGCCGTCCGCCAGGGCGTGGCGCGCCGAGTCCACCATCGCGGTACGGGTCGCCGCCCGCTCCAGGCGCAGGCCCGTGGGGCCCTCGGTGGCGAGCTTGTCGCCGAGCCACGCCTGCACCCGCACCCCGGGCAGCCTGCGGTGCACGCCGTCGACCAGCCAGCGCGCCTTTGGGTAGCGGCCCGCGGGCAGCGTCCCGTCGTGCTCCAGCGGCCCGGCGTGGACGTACAGGTCGTGTATGCCCGTCTCCCGTACACGCGCGGCGAAGGCGTCCAGGTCGGCCTCGCCCTTGCGGCCGTCGACCCAGGCGTGGCCGAGCCAGATGGCGTCGCGCCCGCGCGACTTGGTGCCCTCGCCCGGGTCGCCCGCGTAGCTGCTGCGCAGCGCGACCGCGCCGACCACCATGGGCGCCATCACCAGGAGCACGGCCGCCAGCGCGGCACGCCGCACCCACGTCCGTGCCGGGCGCCGCGACCACCGGCGCAGACCGTCGACTCCGGCCGATATTGCTGTCCGCACGAGTACCCCTGACTGTCAGTGTGCCGTGGAAGTATGACCTCCCGGTGGCGTGCTGCCCAACGAGCGGGGGGCGGACCGGCGGGTCCCGGGTGCCCCCTCCCGGTCGCGGAGCGGCAGATACCGCCATACGCTCACAAATGTGACGCCGCGTGTCAGTCGCACCGGACCCCGCACAGCCGTCCGGGCCGTCCGGGCCCTGGTGGCCGTGCTGCTCGCCACGTGCTGGGCCGCGCTGCCCGGCGCGGGCACCGCGCGGGCGGAGGACCCGGTGACGCTCTCCGCGAGCGGGTGGATCACCGACCGGGCGCGGGCGCTGGGCGCCCGCGAGCCCGGGGTGGCGGCCGCGCTCGACCGCCTCCACGAGGACCGCGGGGTCCAGCTCTTCGCGGTGTACGTGGGCGACTTCTCCGGCCGTACCTCCCAGGACTGGGCCGACACCACCGCGCAGCAGAACTCCCTCGGCCGCGACGACGTCCTGCTGGCCGTCGCGACCGGCACCCGCCAGTACGCGTACTCCGTCGACCAGGACTTCCGGCTCAGCGACCAGGTGCTCGGCGAGGTCGCCCGCGAGTCGGTGGAGCCGGCGCTGCGGCGCGGCGACTGGGCCGGGACGGCGGTGGGCGCCGCCGAGGGGCTGGACACCGCCCTGGCCGGGCCGGGCCGGCGCGACGGCTCCACCGTGGCCGGTGACTACGTACTGCCCGTCGCCGTCCTCGCCGCGGCGGGCCTGGTCGCCGCCTACGCGTACGCGCGCCGCAGGCGGCGGGCCGCGACCCGGACGACACCGGCGAGCACCCATGGCGCGGGCGCCCGGGAGTGGGAGCCGGACACGGCCCCGCCGGACCTCGCCGTCCTGGAGGCCGAGGCGGACCGGACCCTGGTCGCCACCGATGACGCCATACGATCGAGTGACGAGGAACTGGGTTTCGCGCTCGCGCAGTTGGGGGACGCGGCGACCCGGCCCTTCGCCGGGGCCCTCACGTACGCCCGGTCCGAACTGGCCACCGCGTTCCGGCTGCGCCAGCAGCTCGACGACGACCCGCCCCCGCGGGGGCTCGCCCTCCCGGAGGGGCCCGCCCCGCCCGACGAGCCGGAGCGGCCCGAGGAGGGCGGCGCGGCGCGGCGCCGGATGCTGCGGGAGATCGTCGCGCGGTGCGCGGCGGCCGGCCGCCGCCTGGACGCCGAGGCGGAGACCCTCGACGCGCTGCGCGCGCTGGAGCGGGACCCCTCACCGGCGCTCGAAGGCGCCGAGACGGCCTTCCGTACGCTCACCGGCCGCACGGCCGCCGCGGACTCGGCCCTGACCGCGCTGCGCCAGAGGTACGCGCCGGGGGCGACCGCGCCCGTCGAAAGCCACGTCGAGGAGGCCAAGGAGCACCTGGTGGCGGCCACGGCCTCCCTCAACGCCGCCCGCCAGGCGCTCGACGCGCAGGACCCGGGTGAGGCGGCGGCGCGGGTGCGCGCCGCCGAGAGCGCCGTCGCCCTGGTGACCGCGCTGGTGGACGGGGTCGACCGGCGCGCCGGTGAACTCGCGGAGGCCGAGGAACGGTTGCCCGCGGGGCTCGCCGGCGCGCGGGCGGCGGTGACGGCGGCCCGGCAGGTGAGCGCCCCCGCCGAGCGGTCCGGGGCCGCCGATCCCCACGGCCTGCCCGCACGGATCGCCCGGGCCGAGGCGGTGCTCATCGGTGTGGGACGCGCGCGGGCGGCCGGCCCTTACGACCCGCTCGACGCACTGCGCCGGGTCGTCCTGGCGGAGGCCGCTCTGGGCGAGGCCCTGACGGCTCTGGGTGTACGGGAGCGCGAGGGCGGCGTGGAGCACGCCCGCGCGCTCCTGGACCGGGCGACGTTCGCGGCCCGGGCGGCCGTCGCCGCGGCCGAGGACCGCGTCACCGCCCACCGGGACGCGGTCGGCTGCGCCGCCCGCACCCGCCTGTCGGAGGCCCGCCGCCACCTCGCCCGGGCCGCCGGGGCGGCCGTACCGGACGCGGACGGCGCCCTCGCCGAGGTGCTGCGGGCGGACGCCCTGGCGCGGCGGGCACGCGCCCTCGCGGACACGGACGTACGCGTCGAGGAGGACGCACCGAGGACGTTCGGCGGGAACGACCACGGGGCGCACGGCAACCCTTCGGACCACGGGAACGCTTCGGGGCAAGGGAACGCTTCTGGGCAAGGAGAAGAGCCATGAGCGACAGGCAGTCGGTACTGGGCCGGGTCGGCCGGCTGGCGCAGGCCCACGTCAACGCGCTCCTCGACCAGGCCGAGGACCCGCGGAAGATGCTGGACGAGCTGGTCCGGGAGTACACCGGCACCATCGCGGAGGCGGAGGAGGCCCTCGCCTCGGCGCTGCGCGAGCTGCGGCTGCTGGAGGGCGACCGGGGCGAGGATCTGGCCGTCGCCCGGGAGTGGGGCGGCCAGGCGGTCACCGCCAGCAGGAGGGCCGACGGGCTGCGCGCGAACGGTTCGGCCCAGGAGGCCGACCGCTTCGATCACCTCGCCAAGGTCGCGCTGGGCAGGCAGGTGCGGGCGGAGAACGAGGCGCGGGCGGCGGAACCGGTGATCGCCACGCAGACGGAGGTGGTGGACCGGCTCAGGTCGGGCCTGTCCCGGATGAAGTCCCAGCTGGACGTCCTGCGGGCGGAGGAGCGCGAGGTGGCGGACGGGGCCGCCCCGGCGGGCGGGCCGGGCCGGATGCCGGACGGTCTGGGCAGCGTCGACCTGTTCGACCCGGCGTACGAGATACGCCGCTTCGAGGACAAGCTGCGGCGCGAGGAGGCGCGAACGGGGGACGCGGGCCGGTTCGCCGCCTCGACGCTGGACGCCCAGTTCGAGCAGTTGGACGCACCGGGCGAGACAGCGGAGGTGGAGGCGCGGCTGGCGGCACTGAAGGCGACGACGTAGGGGGCGGGCACCGCCCCCGGCCGAACGGCTTCCCCGGAGCCGGGCCTTTCCCCGGACCGCCCCGCGCCCCCTGCTCAGTACATGCTGAGCAACTGCTCCTCCGTGAGTTCCGCGACCGGGGTGGACTCGCCGTCGGGGAGGGCGAGTTCGAACCAGACCGTCTTGCCGCGCGGGGTGCGGCGCGAGCCCCACGCCGCGCTCAGCAGCCCGACGAGCTGGAGCCCCCGGCCGCCCTCGTCGGTGTCCCGGGCCCGCCGCCGTCTCGGCTGGACGAGACCCGCGTCCCACACCTCGCAGACGAGCGTACGGTCGCGCAGCAGCCGCAGCCGCACCTCGCCCTCGCCGTACCGCAGGGCGTTGGTGACGAGTTCGCTGACCAGCAGTTCGGTGGTGTCGACGAGGTCGTCGAGGTCCCAGGCGAGCAGCTGGGTGCGGGCGAGCTCGCGGGCGCGGCCCACCGAGCGCGGCGAGCGCGGCAGCCGCCAGTCGCCGACGGCGTCCGTGGGCAGGCCCTGGATCCGGGCCATGAGCAGGGCGATGTCGTCCTCGCCGTGGCGGGTGTCGAGGGTGTTGAGGACCTGGTCGCAGACGTCCTCCAGGCCCGCGACCGGGTCGCTGATGGCCTTGCGGAAGGCCCGCAGGCCCTCGTCCAGGGGGTGGTCGCGGGACTCCACGAGACCGTCGGTGTAGAGCGCGAGCAGGGTCCCCTCGGGAAGGTCGACCTCGATCTCCTCGAACGGCTCGCCGCCCACGCCCAGCGGCAGCCCGGGCGGCATGTCCAGGAACAGCGCGGGCTCGCCGGGCTCGACCAGGACCGGCGGCAGATGGCCCGCGTTGGCGATGGAGCAGCGGCGCGTCACCGGGTCGTAGACGGCGTACACACAGGTCGCCAGGTAGACCTCGGAGAGGTCGGCCTCGCGGGACTTGTGGGCGGAGCGGGAGCCGGGGCGCCCGCGCCGGTTGCCCGCGCCCGCGCGGTCGGGGCCGCCGGGGTCGCCCAGGCCCCGGGCGATCTCGTCGAGGTGCGAGAGCACTTCGGCGGGCTCCAGGTCGAGCATGGCCAGGGTCCGTACGGCGGTGCGCAGTTCGCCCATGGCGACGGCGGCCCGCAGACCGCGGCCCATCACGTCGCCGACGACCAGGGCGGTGCGGTGTCCGGGGAGCTCGATGACGTCGAACCAGTCGCCGCCGACCTCGGTGGCGGCGTTGCCCGGCAGATAGCGGCAGGCGATGTCGAGCCCGGCGGCCTCGGGGTCGCCGGGCGGGAGGAGGGAGCGCTGGAGTATCAGCGCGCGTTCGTGCTCCCTCCGGTACAGGCGGGCGTTGTCGATGCAGACGGCGGCGCGGGAGGCGAGTTCGGTGGCGAGGGCGCGGTCGCGTTCGCCGAAGGGCTCGCTGCCCTTGGCGCGGGAGAACTGGACCAGGCCGACGACGGTGTCGTGGGCGACCATCGGCACGGCGAGCGTGGTGTGCACCAGGCTGCCCTCGCCGCCCGGTACGGCGCGCAGCCGCCCGGTGCGCAGGGCGTCGGCGCAGGGCGAGTGGAAGGGGTAGCGGTGGACGTCCCCGACGGAGACGGTCGCGGCCGGGGCGGTGCCGCCGGTGAGGGTGGGCGGCGCGTCGGAGACGGCGCTGGCGAAGGCGACCCGGCGCAGCTCGGCCTTGCCGTCGACCCGGTTCTGGATGGCGTCGTCCCCGGCGAGCAGCGCCTGGTAGAGGTCGACGGAGGCCAGGTCGCAGAAGCCGGGGACGGCGACGTCGAGGAGTTCGCGGGCGGTGGTCTCCAGGTCGAGGGAGTTGCCGATGCGGTTGCCCGCCTCGTTGAGGAGGGCGAGGTTGCGGCGGGCGTCGGCGGCCTCGCGGGCGGCGTTGTGGCGGCGGGTCACGTCGATGCCGAGGCTGGCGACGCCGATGGGGCGGCCGGTCCCGCTGTGCACCCGGTAGAGGTTGATCGACCAGTGCCGGCGGGCCGGGTCGCCGGGCGCGGTGCCGACGAGCTGGAGGTCGGTGACGGCCTCCCCGGTGTCGAGGACGCGCCGCAGGGCGGCGGCCATCCGGTCGGCCTCGGCGCGGCCCAGGTAGTCGTGGACGGTCCGGCCGCGGTGCTCGTCCGGTTCGCCGCCGAAGACGGTGGCGAAGCGCCTGTTGGCCCGCAGGACGGTGAGGTCCGTGTCGAACAGCAGGAAGCCGAAGGGAGATTGACCGAAAATGGCCTGCGAGGCGGCGAGGTCGGTCTCTATCCCGCGCAGCGCCCGGACGTCGACGACGATGCAGAGCGCGCCGCGCTTCCCGGCCGCCGTCTCACTGGGCATCACATACAGCTCGGCGAGCCCGTGCCGCCCCTGGCCCTCGGGCGTACGGAAGGGGACCAGGCCGGTCCACTCGCGCCCGTCCAGGATCTCGGCGACCCGGCGGTGGCCCGTGGTGCGCAGCTCGGGGGGCATGAAGGCGTCGACCGGGTCGAGTCCGACGACCTCGCGGGCGGACAGCCCGAACTGTTCCTCGGCCCGTCGGCTCCACTGCTCGACCAGCCCGTCGGGCCCGATCGAGAACGAGGCGACCCTGATGTAGTCATAGATCGAGCCAGGCGGGCTGCTCTGCCACACGACGCCGCCCGCCGTCCCAGGTATCTCGCTCACGCGACCGTCCCCTCCAGCTCACCGCACCGGACCGGCCTTGACCGCAGTATTCAGTACTACGGCCGCCACCGACACGGCGTTCACGATCACATCCCGGTCTCGTTCTTTTCCGGCCGCACTCGGGCGCCGTCTTCCGGGCAGGGGTGATCGTTCGTCCCTCCCTCCTTCTAACCCGGCAGGGCCAGCTCGAACCACACGGTCTTGCCCGTCCTGCCGCGCCGGGTCCCCCAGCGCCGTGCGGAACAGGCCACCAACTGAAGGCCCCGGCCCCCTTCGTCGTCGGGTCCGGCGTCCCGCTCGACGGGCTCCTCGGGCAGCGGGTCGGAGACCTCCACCAGCAGGGCGCCGGGCTCCAGCCGGACCATCCGTACGCCGATGGGGCCCGAGGCGTACCGCAGGGAATTGGTCACGAGTTCGCTGACCAGCAGCACCGCCACATCGCTGACGGCCGCGTCCAGCTCCCAGCCGCGCAGGGTGTCCCGGACGGCGTGTCGCGCGGTGCGCACGGCGTTGGCCTCCGCCGGAAAAGTCCATTCGGCGCAGCCGCCGGATGTGTCGATCACGCCGCTCTCACCCGCATCCGACTCTTCGGGGGGTTTGGAAGGATTAATAGCCACATACCCGATATTTAGGTCCAGCTATCCCCTGGTGGGGCGCATGGTGGCACGAACGGCGTAGGGACCCGGGGGGAGGGAGGGGCGTTCAGCGACCCGGCGCGCCCTCGTGCGCCGCCCGGACGCCCCCCGCGAGCAGGCGCGCCGCCTCCGCCACCGCCGGGCGGTCCTGGGGCAGCCAGTCGACCTGGTCGGTCTCGTCGGGGCCGAGCCAGCGCAGCTCGTCGTGGTCCTCCAGCGGCAGGGGCTCGCCGGACACCAGCCGGGCGGTCCACACCCGCAGGACGAGCCCGGGCTTCAGCGGCCACTCCCCCGCGATGCGCTCCAGCGGCTCGGCCTCCACGCCCAGTTCCTCGCGCAGCTCGCGCACCAGGGCGTCCTCGGGGCGCTCGCCCGGCTCCACCTTGCCGCCGGGCAGCTCCCAGCGGCCGGCCAGCTCGGGCGGGGCACTTCGGCGCGCGGCGAGCAGCCTGCCGCGGTCGAGAAGGGCTCCGGCCACCACCACACGAACGTCCATGCGCCGGAGCGTAACCCGCGCCGGGCGGAGTCCGGTCCTGCGGGCCGTCGCCCGGCCCGCCTCCCCGTCCGCCCCCGCGGGGCGTCCCGCTACTGCGCCGGCTGGGCGATCCGCTCGACCCAGTAGAGCCGGCGGTGTCCCAGGTCGTCGAGGCTGTCGACGATCTTCTGGGCCTCGGCCCGGGTGGCGTACCGTCCGACGCGGTAGCGGTTGCCGTTGTCGTCCTGCCGTATGACCTGCCAGGAAAGCACCACGCCACCGTCGTTCATCGCGCCCCTCCCGCTGTCGGCGTGCAGGTCGGTGAAGATCCCCAGGAAACCGCATTCCGCATATGCCCGAGCCTACGCCTGACCTTCACTCAGCGGATCCGTGTTCTCACGAAGAGATACGGATCCGGCCACAGCGGGACAGAGCGACGGGGGCGCACTCCTCGGAGTGCGCCCCCGTGAGGGAAGTTGACGCCGGATCAGCCCTCGGGGGACACCGCAGGTTCACGCCCGGGAGGCGGCCACCCGCCTCACCGGTGGGCGGGAGGGGGCCACTTCACGGGCAGGTGGGAGGGGGTGGGGCCGCCGGGAAGGCGGCCATTCACCGGCAGGGGTAGAGGGGATGGGGGGCCGCTACCAGGGCGGCCATTTCACCGGCAGGCGAGTGCGCGGGCGAGAGGGGTGGGCGGGGCCGCTGCCAGGGTGGTCACTTCACCGGCAGGTGGTAGGCGATCCGGTAGCGGTCGGCGGGGACCACGACGTCGGCCGTCTCCACCGCGCGGCCCGACGCGTAGTACGTCCGCTCGATGACGATCACCACATGGCCCGGGACCCCGCCGAGCGCCATGAGCTCCTCCGCCAGCCCCGGGCGCGCGCCGACCTCCTCCACGACGTTGTCCACCACCACGTCGATCGCGGCCATCCGCTCCACCACCCCGCATCCGCCGAGCGGGCCCTCCTCGGGCAGCATCACCGGGGTGCGGCCGGTCACCGCGAGCGGCTCCCAGGACGTGGAGAGCATCATCTGCTCGCCCGCGTCCCGGTACACGTACCGGGTGCGCATCACCCGGTCGCCGGGGAGGATGCCGAGCCGCTCGGCGATCTCGGGGGACGCGTCCTCCTGCTCGCTGTTCGACTCCCAGGTGCCCCGGGTGCCGTCCTCGGCCTGCTCCTGGCGGAACGGGCTGGCCCCCTTCGCCGGGCGGAACCCGGAGCGGGCCACCCGGCGCGGGACGGGGCGCTCCTTCACGTACGTACCCGACCCCGAGCGGCCCTCGACCAGGCCCTCGGCCATCAGGACCTTGCGGGCCTCCAGGGCGACCGTGTCGGAGACGCCGTACTCCTCGCGGATACGCGCCTGTGAGGGGAGGCGGGTATGCGGCGGCAGCGACCCGCTGACGATCTTCTGCCGGAGATCGCTGGCTACGCGCAGATAAGCCGGCTGCTCACCGAAAGTCACTGGCCACTCCCATCAGGTTGACAGACTGCAACAGCGTGGCAACCGTGGGTTGTGCGCGGCAAGCCATGGCCAGACATTCACCCGAAGTGATGATCTTGCCCGTGCCCAGCGGATACCGCGAGTAGGGCTACCCCTCTCAGACCGCCTTGGAACCGCCACTTCCGTTTCCGGTCCCGCGCCCGGTTCCCGGCCCGTCCTCCGTACCGCCGCTGTCGGTACCGTCCGTACCGCCGTCGGCGCCGCCCCTGCCGCCGCCGTCGCTGCCGCCGGAGCCGGTGTCGGGCGGGGTGGTCGCCAGACGCAGGGCTCGGCGGGCGGCGATTTCGGTGGCCTGGCGCAGGGCGCCGTCCGCGGCGACGGAGTGCGTGGAGAAGGCGTCGGCGTCGGCGGCCCGGGCCGCCTTCGCCCACTCCGCGCCCGCCGCCTCCATCTCCTTGGCACGAGCGCTGACCTGCGCGTTCGCGGTGGCCGGCCAGCTGCGCCCGCGCAGCCGGACGCTCTCCTGCACCAGCACCTGCGAGACCCGCCCGGCCCACTCCTTGAAGGCGGGCAGATCGTCCTCGACCCGGTCCTGGTCGGGGCCGGCGGCCAGCACCCGGTCATAGGCGTTGGAGGAGCGCAGATAGGTCACCTGGTCGGCGTCGAGCCGGCGGACGTCGTTGCGCACCGAGCCCTTGAGCTTGCCGCTGGTGGTGGCGAAGGAGCAGGTGACGGTGCGGTCCCCGAGCCGCCAGCTGCGGCTGCTCGGCGTGTAGTAGTACGACTCGGCCTCCACCGGCAGCGCCCAGCTGTCCAGCGCGTACTCCTGCTCGACGTACCAGCATCTGCGGTCGGCGAGCGCGGTGACCTCCTTGTCACCCGGGAAGGAGGTGCCCTCCACCTTGAAGGAGCCGGAGACCTCTCCGTCGTGCGGCTCGGCGCAGGACACGACCGCCACGTCGACGATCTCGGCCTCCAGCTCGCCGCCGGGGACGTTGAAGCAGTCGCCCTTGCGCAGGTCCATGGTGCTGCGGGTGCTTCTGGCGTCGTCGATGCCGTCGCGCACCCCGTCCCAGAAGGCGCTCAGCGCGCCGGTCGCCACGAGGACGACGGCCAGCAGGGTACTGACCGAGGACAGCACCACACCGGTGATCGCCATGCCCTTGCCGCGCTGCCCCTTCTTCCGGATCCGCCCCAGGGCGAGCACGCCCAGGACGAGCCCGAGCGGCGGCACACAGCAGAGGATGCCGGTGACCAGCGAGGCGATGGCCAGACCGCTGGTGGCGACGGGTTCCGGGAACGGCTGCGGATACGGGTACCAGGGCTGCTGCGGCCCGGGGTGGGGCGGCGGCCAGCCGGGGCCGTGGCCCTGGCCCGGCTGCGCAGGCGGCTCGGGCGCGGGCGGCGGCGGTATGTCCACGGGTGGGGCTCCTCGTCGAGGTCAGGCGAACTGCTGCGCGAATCGTACGTGGGGGACGGGAGGGGTGGCCGCGCGGCGGACCCCCGGCCTCCGCCGCAGCGCGCGGCACCGGCCACAACGACCTGACGGGCCGTCACCTCCGACGCTCTAGGGTCGCTGTATGACACACACGAACAGCCGGTATCCCGCCCCTTCCGCCACTTCCGCCCCTTCCGCAGCGGACGGGAGGGCGGACGCGACGGTGGCGTACCGCTGCCCGCAGGACGGCACCCGGGCGCCGGTCGAGGCCGCCGCCCCCTGGTGCTGCCCGGTGTGCGCGGGCCCGTGGGACCTGGATTTCACCACCGGGGCAGTGCCCCGCGAGGCCCTGGCCGGCCGGGTGAACTCACTCTGGCGGTACGCGGAGGCCCTCCCGCTCGACGGCCCGCCGCCGGTCACCCTGGGCGAGGGACGGACCCCGCTGACGCCCCTGACCGGCACGGTCTCGGCGAAACTGGACTTCCTGATGCCGACGCTGTCCTTCAAGGACCGGGGCGCGGTCGTCCTCGCCGAGCTGGCCCGGCGCCTCGCCCCCGAGCGCGTGATCGCCGACAGCAGCGGCAACGCGGGGACGTCCTTCGCCGCGTACCTGGCCCGGGCCGGACTGCCGACCACGGTGTACGTGCCGGAGGCCACCTCCCCGAAGAAGGTCGAGCAGATCGCGGCGCACGGGGCCCGGGTCGAGCGCGTCCCCGGTGACCGCGAGGCCACGGCGCGCGCTGCCCGGGAGGCGGCCGACACCCCCGGCACGTTCTACGCCTCCCACGTCTTCAACCCGTACTTCCTGCACGGCACCAAGACGTACGTCTACGAGCTGTGGGAGGACCTCGGCGGCCGCCTCCCCGCCTCGCTGGTGGTGCCGGTCGGCAACGGCACACTGCTGCTGGGCGCCGCCCTGGCCGCGGCGGAGCTGTACGCGCACGGCCTGATCCCCGAACGCCCCGCCCTGATCGCGGTCCAGGCGGAGGCGGTGTCACCGCTGGCGACGGCGTTCCGAGCGGGCGCGGACGAGCCGACTCCGACGGCGGCGGCCAACACCCTGGCGGAGGGAATCGCGATCCCCCGCCCGCCCCGGGGCCGCCAGATCCTACGAGCGGTACGCGCCTCGGGCGGCACGTTCCTGACGGTGACGGAAACCCAGATCGCCACGGCCCAACGCGACCTGGCAGCCCGCGGCCTGTACGTGGAGTCGACCGGGGTGGCGTGCTGGGCGGCGGTCAGCGCGAGCCCGGAGGTCCTGGGGGCCGGGGACGCGGTGGTGCCGTTGTGCGGGGCGGGGTTGAAGACGGGGGTGGGGGTGGTGGGGTAGGGAGGGTGGGGCAGGGGTTACGGGTTTGCCGCGCCCGGGGCGGCCGCCACACGTACGACCCGCCGGGGAGGCACCCCACCGTCCTGCCGCAGATCCCGGAGCATCGGCTCGGCGTCGCGGGTGGCGCGTAGGGTCTCCGGGTCCAGATCGGCCCAGACGATCTCCTCGGCGTGGGGCCCGGCCTCGGCGACGAGCCGCCCGTCGGGCCCCCACACCGCGCTGCTCCCACAGGTGTCCCACTCCCCCGTCCGCCCGACGTGATTGGCGAGCACCGCGTACACGGTGTTGTCGAGAGCCCGCGCGGGAAACCACACCCGCGACTCGTGGTACCCGTTCCCCGCCCCGAACAGCGCGCCCACCACGTACGCGTGGCAGCCGTCCAGCGCCGCCGCGCGCGCGTGCTCGGGGAACCCGGAGTCGTAACAGACCCCGAGCCCGAGCCGCCACCCGTCGACGTCGAGGGCGAGACCGGCGGAGCCGGGCCGGTAAAGAGCACGCTCGGCCTTGAAAAGGTGCTGCTTGTCATACCGCGCGAGGACTCCGGACCCGTCGACGACGAGGGCGGAGACGTACAGCTCCCCGCCGTCGTACACGGCGGCCCCCACGACGGCGACGACCCCACTGTCCCGACAGGCGTCGACGACCACACCGAGCCGCGAGTCCTCGGGCCAACTGACGGCACACCGCCGTGGGTCGCTGCGAATGAGCTCCGGCTCATACCCACTGAGAAACTTCTCCGCGAACACCACAACCCTGGCCCCACCGTCCCCGGCCGCCCGGACAACCCGGGCGACGGCGGCCGCGTTGGCGACGATGTCACCGGGGGCGACGGGGGTCTGGGCGGTGGCTATGCGGAGGGGGTTTGGGGGGAGGGGGACGGGGGTGGCGGTCGTGGTCACGGGGGAATTCGATCACGGCGGTGCATCCCGTCGTCCCCACGTCCGAACGATGCGACGCCACACGTCTCAACTCCTTGGTCACAGAGCCCACTCGTGAGCTAGCGTTGTTCCGCACCGCGTGTCCTCCCGGAGGATGTACGCGACGCGACCTGCGAAGTCGTAGGCCTTTCGGTTCGGTGACACGAACCCATGGTGCGCTCCCGGCGGGAGTCATCCGGCAACCGTCACCGGTCACAACCGAAGGGGACGCATTCGTATGGCTGCAGTCGAGTACACGCCCAAGCGCCGCAACTGGGTCCGTGACGTCCTGGTGGGCATCACGGCGAGCTTCGGTTCGAACCTGATGTGGGCGCTGGCGCAGGCCGTGGTGCACCGCCTCGGCTGAGCCCTGGCGGCGGGCGGGCCTCCGGGGGCCCGCCTCACCCCGCCGCGGCGCGCGTTAACCTACGGACTGTCATTGCGGCCCGACGGGCTTCCGCTCTCCCCCGGGGGAGTCACGAAGGACATGCCCCCACCCGCACGAGTCATCTCGTGCCTGGGGAACCTTCGTGCTCCTGCAACTGTCCGCGGCCGAACTCGGTCGACTCATCGTGGCCCGGGCCGGATCGACACTCCTCCCGCTCGCCGAGCTGCTGATCGACGAGCACGTCCGGATCAAGGGCGGAGAGCCCGGTAAGGGCGATGTGGCCGCCTGGAACAACAGCGTCCCGGTGGTGGTCGAGGCTCTGCTGGACCGCGGTCTAGAGGCCGTTGAGGTACAGGTCGAGGTGGACCTGCCGCACACCAACTCCGCGGTGGACCTGGTGCTGTGCGGCGAGTATCCCGGCACCGGGACGGACTCCTACCTCGCGGTCGAGCTGAAGCAGGTGCGGCACGCCACGGTGGACCCCCGCTGCCCGATCGCCGTCGACCTCGGCTTCGGCGACCGGAAGAACAAACTGCATCCGGTACGGCAGGTCCAGCGCTACTGCGAGTACATGATGCGCTATCTGCCCCATCTGCGGCAGGACCCGGACCAGTTGATGGGCGTGGTGCTGCTCCACAACGCACGTGACGCCGGTGTGGAGGCGCTGTTCAATCTGCCGGAGACCGACCACGGGTTCCTCTACACCCTCGACGACATGGACCGGTTCCGCAGAGTCCTCACCTCGAGGTTCACGACCGCGTCCGGGAAACGGGCCGCCGAGGCACTCCAGCGGGCGCGCCGCGACCCCCTGCTCAAGGTCACCGACGTGGCCCGTCAGCGGTCCGTCGTCGGCGGCGGCCTCACCCTCCTCGACGAGCAGTACGTCGCGGTCGACCGGATCACCCGGCACCTGGAGAAGACAGCACGGTTCACCGACTCGGGCGCGGACCTGTTCTACGAACCCGACACCGATCACGGAACCGCTCCGGACCAGGGCGCCAAACGCGTCTACATCCTGCGGGGCGGACCCGGCAGCGGGAAGAGCGCCGTGGCCCTGGAGTTGCAGCGAGCGCTCGGACTCAAGGGCCGCGAGGCCGTTCTGGCCAGCGGCTCCCACGCGTACACGGAGACGTTGCGAGAGATCATGCTCGGTACGGCACGCTCCGGGCGGCTGGCGGACAAGCGCCGCGCGGCCAACCGGCTGTACCGGTACTTCAACAGCTTCAGCGAGACACCGCCGGACAGCATCGACGTCCTCATCTGTGACGAGGCGCACCGCATGCGGCGCAGTTCGACCCACCGCTGGACGCCGAAGGAACTGCGCGACGACAACCGCCCGCAGGCGACGGAGGTGATCCGGGCGGCCAAGGTGCCGATCTTCCTACTCGACGACCATCAGTCGATCCGTCCCGACGAGGTGGGCACCGCCGACTACCTCAGGAAGCTCGCCGAGGACGACGGCTGCCTGGTCGAGGTGACGGATCTGGAGGGGACCTTCCGGGCGGGCGGCAGCAAGCGATACCAGCACTGGGTCCGGCGGTTGCTGGGCCTGGACAGTACCGATCCGGCGCCCTGGAGACCGGACGGACGGATGACGCTCACGGTCGCCGACTCCCCCGAGCAACTGGAGCAGTTCATCCAGGAGCGTGGCCTCGCGGGAGCCACCGCGCGTATCACCGCCGGCTTCTGCTGGCCGTGGAGCAATCCGGACGGGGAACGGCTCGTCGACGACGTGCACATCGGGGACTGGCGCCGACCGTGGAACGTGAAGCCGGAACACCGGGTTCCGGACGCACCCCGGTCCGACCTGTGGTCGACCGACCGACGTGGCATCGGGCAGATCGGCTGCGTCTACACGGCGCAGACCTTCGAGTACGACTGGAACGGCGTCATCATCGGCCCCGACCTGCTCTTCCGCGACGGCAGGTTCACCGTGGACCGGACGGCGTCGCACGACCCCGCCTTCCGCGGCCAAGTCGACGACGCGACCGTCGAACGGTGTGTCCGCAACGCCTACCACGTGCTCCTCACCCGCGGCGTCGTCGGCACCGTGGTCTACGCGACGGACCCGGCGACCCACAACGAACTGCGCAGGCTCATCGCGGGCACGATCGGCATGCAGCACTATGACGGCGCCCAGGCGCAGCTCACCGCCGAGGGATCGCAACTGCCACCCGCCTACGGCAGACGTCACGGGTAACCTTGATCCCATCGTAGCTGCGGCCCGCCGGGCTTCCGCTCCGCCCGGCGGAGTCACCGAGGACATGCCCCCACCCGCACGAGTTCCTTCGTGCTGCCTGGGGGCATTCCTTGCTGTTCCGCGACTCCGCCGCCGCGGTCGCCGCCGAGTGCCTCTCCGGTGCTCTCTTCTTCCGTCTGACGGAGCAGTTCGTGCACGTGCACGGCCACAAGCCGGGTCCGTCCGAGGTCCGCTCGTGGGAGCGGAGCATTCCCGTCCTGGCGAACGCGCTCAACGACGCGGGACTCGGACAGGTCGAGATGCTGCTGGAGTACGGGCTGCCGCTGAACAGCAAGCGGGCCGACGCCGTGCTCGCCGGGGTGCACCCCAAGACCGGTGTGCCGTCGTACGTCGTGGTGGAGCTGAAGCAGTGGAGCAGCGCCGAGCCGGACGACGACGACCCGTCGCTGTGCCGCGTCGACGCGTACGCCCGGGCGGTGTTGAACCCCGTCAACCAGGTGCGCGGTTACTGCGAGTACCTCATCTCCTTCAACAGAGTGCTGGCCGCACACCCGGAACGCGTCAGCGGCGCAGCGTATCTGCACAACGCCACCGAGTTCGGCGTCGGCGGGCTCTTCGAAGCCGAGCAGGACCAGCACGGCCGGCTCTTCATCGGTGCGCGCCGCGGGGAGTTCATCGACTACCTGCGGACGAGGCTGGGGGCCGGGTCCGGCGCGGGGGCCGCCGACGAGCTGATGAGCGGGAAGATCGGCCCGTCCAAGCAGTTGATGGCGGTGGCCGCCCAGGAGGTGCGCGAGCGGGAGCAGTTCGTGCTGCTGGACGAGCAGCAGATCGCCTACCGGGAGGTCCTCAACGCCGTTCGCCGTGCCAAGCGGGCCGACCACAAGGAAGTCGTGATCGTGACCGGCGGCCCCGGGACCGGCAAGAGCGTCATCGCGCTGTCGCTCCTCGGCGAGCTCTACCGGCAGGGCGTCAGCGCGCTCCACGCGACGGGCTCCAGCTCGTTCACGACCACCATGCGCAAGGTCGCGGGCGCCCGGAAGCGCGAGGTGAAGGAGCTCTTCAAGTACTTCAACAGCTTCATGACCGCCGAGCGCAACGCTCTGGACGTCCTGATCTGCGATGAGGCCCACCGTATACGCGAGACCTCGGCCAACCGCTACACCTCGGCGTCGAACCGCACCGGCAGACCGCAGATCGAGGAACTCATCGACGCGGCGCGCGTCCCGGTGTTCCTGTTGGACGAACACCAGGTCGTGCGGCCCGGCGAGATGGGTACGGTCGCGGAGATCGAGGCGGCCGCCGCGAAGAAGGGGATTCGGTGCCAGGTGGTACCCCTGGACAGCCAGTTCCGGTGCGGCGGCAGCGACGCCTATCTTCGGTGGGTGGTGCGGCTGCTCGGGCTCGAACCGGGCGGCCCCGTGATCTGGGAACCGGACGGAAAGATGCGGCTCCTGGTGGCGGACAGTCCGCAGGAGATGGAGGCCTTCCTCGACGAGCGACGCGCGCGGAAGTACAGCGCGCGCATGTCCGCCGGCTACTGCTGGAAGTGGACGAAGAAGGTGCTGCCCGGGCAGGCACTGCCGACCGACGTCGTGGTCGGGGACTGGGCGCGGCCCTGGAATGTCTTCGGCGACCGGGCCGTCGACGGCGCGCCGCCGGCCGCGCTGTGGGCGACCGATCCCGCGGGTTTCGGACAGGTGGGCTGCGTGTACACGGCCCAGGGCTTCGAGTACGACTGGAGCGGCGTCATCATCGGCCCCGACCTGGTGTGGCGCGGCGATCGCTGGATCACCGACCGCACGGCGTCCAAGGACCCCGTCTTCAAGAAGTCGACCCCGGACGCGGACGTGGACCGACTGATCCGCAACACGTACAAGGTCCTGCTGACCCGGGGAATGATCGGAACGGTGGTGTACTCGACCGACGCCGAGACACGCCAGAAACTGCGGGAGCTGGCGGGCGGGGTCTCGAGTCTGACATCCGTGTGACCCACGGCGGGCCGCGCTTCCCAGGCGTTGTCCAGGCACGAGACGCTCGGCGCACCTGTGCCAGTGGTGATCACGCGCCGGGGCAGAGAAGTCGCCCGAGTCCAACCCCTTCTGAGCTGCACCTTTACACTTCAGGGCTTAGCGTTGCGTCATTCGCTCGGACGCGGTCAGTAGCGGTACCGAGCCGTGGGGATGCCCATCTCCTTGTCCGTGCCCAAATAGACGACCGACCGGCCGCTACGCACCCGCCGACATCTTCCGGGGGACCCTCGGGCGCGCCGTCCCGTTCGAGATCAACCTGGACCCGGAAGGACTGGCACCGCCACGACGGGGCTGAACGGGCGGCGCGGAAACGGACCGCGGAACAGGTGACGCGCAACGCGGAAGGGGCCGGACTCGCCCAAGCCCGGCCCCTTCCGTCAGCTCCGGCTACACGTTGAACCGGAATGTATGGCACAGAGCTCCCACCTGAGGAAATATGGCTGCGGGCGGGCCCATCTCAGCACGATCCCAGCACGGGAGGCGCCCCCAGCACCAATCGGCTCGAAATCAGCTCCGCGTTGCTCGCACCGTCGGATTGCCGTTGGCTGGCAAGCCTCCTCCTGAGCGTCAATGAACTACGTGACGCCGCGGACCGCCAGCGGGAGGCTGGATACCCCAGGAATCGAAGACCCGCCGCATCATCGCCGCCCAGCGGCGGAACAGCGCCCCGTACCAGAAATCCGCCGTGCCTCCCGAGTCCGCAGTTGATGATCGAGCCAGCGCACACCGCCAGAAGGGGCCGCTGGCTCCGTGCTTGGCATCGCTAGGCTTGCCCTATTACGCCGCCCCCCCATGACCGGAGGACTACACGTGACGCCGACCGCCGCCAAACCCGGCCCGCCGGCGCGTCGCGAGCACTGGTTCCAGCCGCGCCGGTCCGGTTACCGGTGGGAGCAGGAGGGCCTTGAGCACGTGCGGCAGCTGATGCCGAACGCAGAGCCATACCGGGCATGGGCGACATTCAGGTTTACCGGTGTCACGGGCCGGGTCAACGAGTGCGATCTGCTGATCGCCGTGCCCGGCGGCGTATACCTGCTGGAGCTCAAGGGGCACCCGGGCCGGGTGGTGAGCCACGGGGACACCTGGCAGTTCCACGGCGACCGGGTGCGGACGCTGCGCAACCCCCTGCATCTCACCGATCTCAAGGCGAAGGAGCTGAAAGCCCAGCTGGAGCGTGCCGCCCGGGCGACAGGAATCCCCGAGGCGAAGATCCCCTTCATCAAGCCGGCGATCTTCCTGCACGACCCCGACCTGGTCAGCGAGCTGGACGAGTTCCAGCGCGCGTCGGTCTACGGACGCAACGACGGCACGAGCGGCCTGCCCGGCGTCTGGGACGGTCTGCTACGGCTGCCGCCGGAGCGGGAAAGCTGGCGCGTCACCCCACAGGACAGCCAGCGGCTCGAAATGCTGATGAAGCGTATCGGGATCAGCCACTCCACCAGCCACCTGCGCTTCGGAGACGACTGGCGGCTCGCCTCACGCGCGCTGGACGCGGGCCCCGGCTGGGAGGACCGGCTCGCCGTACGCGACGACAGCCTGGTCAAGGAGAGCGGCAGGGTCCGGATCTACCTGTCCGGCCAAGCCGCCTCAGCGGAGCAGCGCGGTCGGGTGGACCGGGCGGCCCTCCGCGAGTACCAGGTGCTCCAGGGCATCAACCACCGCGGCATCGTCCAGGCCGTCCAGATCCGCGAACACCAGGGCGGCCCGGCAATCCTCTTCCGGCACCGGGAGTCGGACCTGCGGCTCGACGCCTATCTGGACGCGTACGGCGACCGGCTCTCGCCCGCCGTGCGCCTCGACCTGGTGCGCCAGCTTGCCGAGGCCGTCCGTTACGCCCACAACCGATCGCTGTACCACCGGGCACTGTCGGCACGCTCGGTGTACGTGTCCGCGCGTGAGGACGGCACGGAACCGGTGCTGCGGATCGCCGACTGGCAGACCGCCGCCAGGGACTTCGACACCACCTCGCACCTCAGCCTCGGGCAGACACCGCTGGATACCGGGCTGGTCGCCGACATCGCCCAGGTGTACCTCGCCCCGGAGACCGCCAGGGAGTTCGCCGACCCGGTGGACCTCGATGTCTTCGGCATCGGGGCGCTCTCCTACCTGCTGCTGACTGGCAAGCCGCCCGCCGACGCCCGGGGCGCCCTGGTGGACCGGCTCGCTGCGGACGGCGGCCTCCATCCGTACGCGGTGTCCGACAGCGTCTCCGCGGCGCTGGACGACCTGGTCTTCCGGGCCACCGCCTCCGACGTGCAGAACAGGTTGTCGTCCGCCGAGGAGTTCCTGCGGCGGCTCGACGCCGCGGAGGCGGACGATGCCGCGGTCCGGCGCGGGGCCGTCGAGGTCGCGGACCCACTCACGGCCAAGGTCGGCTGCCGCGTCGACGCCGAGTGGGAGGTCGTACGGGTCCTGGGGACCGGCGCGACTGCCCGCGCCCTTCTGGTGCGCCGTGTCGAGGACGGCGTGCCGGACCCGGCGTCCCTGCGCGTGTTCAAGGTGGCGCTCGACCGGGAGAAGGACGCACGGCTCCACGCGGAGGCGAAGGCCCTGCGCGAGGTGGGCGGCAACCGCATCGTGAAGCTGCTCGCCGCCCCTCGTGAGCTGGGCGGACATGCCGCCCTGGAGATCGAGTACGCGGGTGGGTTCCGGTCGGCGGACGACCGGGAGCCGGTCAGTCTCGGGTCCCGGCTGCGCGGCGAGGGCCGACTGGGTTACGCGCAGCTGGAGCGGTTCGGCAACGATCTTTTCGAGGCCCTGGACAGCCTGGCCGCCCGTGGGGTGCGCCACCGCGACATCAAGCCGGACAACCTGGGCCTGTTCAAGCGCAGTGACGGCTCCTGGCAGCTGATGCTGTTCGACTTCTCCTTGGCCGATGCCCCCGATCAGGACCTCCAAGCGGGCACTCGGGGCTACCTCGACCCGTTCCTGGGCGGCAGTCGCCGCGCCCGCTACGACGATCACGCGGAGTGGTACGCGGCAGCGGTCACGCTGCACGAGATGGCCTCGGGCGAGCGGCCGGTGTGGGGTGACGGCCAGGGCGATCCGCTGACCGTCCCCAAGGCGGAGCTGTACGTGGCCCGCGAGCTGTTCGAGCCCGCGCTGGCGGAGGGCCTGACCGACTTCTTCGGACAGGCCCTGCACCGTGATGTCGAACAGCGCTTCGACAGTCTCCGTCAGATGCAGGAGGCATGGCGTCAGGTCTTCCGCCGCGCCGACTCGACCCGCCCGCCCACCACACCGGCGACAGTCGACACTCAGGCGGCGGACGTCGAGGACGCGCGCGAGCAGGCCGCCGCCGCCGCGGACCTGGCGACCCCTCTGTACGCCGCGGGGCTGTCGCCGCGGGCGGTGTCGGTGGCCGCCGGCCTCGGTGCCGAGACGGTGGGCCAGCTCCTGGACGTCCCGCCGCACACGATCTCCCGGGCGCGGGGTGCGGGCAACGTGATCCGCAAGGAGCTCAACAGACGCCACCGCCAGTGGACCCAGGATCTCCGCAGGCGCGCCGCGCCGAAGAAGCCCGTACGGGTGCCGACCGATGCGCCCGTCGAGTCTGTGGAGTCCGTGGAGACGCTCGCGGCCCGGCTGATCCCGGGCGGCACCCGCACCCGTCCCCGACGTGACATCATCCTCGCCACGCTTGGCCTGCCGGGCGTCGAGCAGGCTGGTGAACTACCGCCGTGGCCAGCACAGTCGGCGATTGCCAAGGCCCTCGGCGTCAGCCAGCCGACCGTCTCCGGAAACGTGAGCGCCGCGATCGAGCAGTGGGCGGCGTTCCCATGGCTGGAGAAGATCCGCGACGAGCTGGTGACCATACTGTCCGAGCAGGGCAGGGTGATGACGGCGCAGGAGCTCTCCACCGAGCTGCGGGTACGGCACACGCGGCACGACGAGGACGGTACGGAGGACCGGGCCGTCCTCCAGGCTCAGGCCCTGGCCGTGGTGCGGGCGGCCGCCGAGATCGAGTCCCGCCGCGACGATGCCGCCGCCGCGGGGGACGGGGACGGCGCCTCACGGTTCGCCGTGCTGCGGCGCGGCAGCACGGTGCTGCTGGCCCTGGTGGACCTGCCGGGCAGCGACGATCCGACTCCGGTGGAGCTCGCCGAGTACGCGACCCTCCTCGGCCGGGCTGCCGAGGACCTGGCGGGCCGCGACCCGCTGCCCGGCGGCGGCGCCGTCCTGCGGGAGCTGCGTGCGGTGCCCGCCCCGGAGGGCATGGCCCCGCTGGCCGACACCCGACTGCTGACCCTGGCCGCCGCGATAGCGGGCGGAGTCGGCGTCACGCCGCGCTTCGAGCTGTTCCCGTTGGACCTGGGGCTCGACCGGGCGCTGAGGATCTCGCAGGCGGCGGCCGGGGTACGCCCCGGTATCGGCATCGGTATCGACGACCTGCTGAGCCGGGTGAGGTCCCGTTTCCCCGGCCTTGCCGCGCTCGCCAACGTCACGTATGTGGAGTGGGAGGAGGCACTGTCCGACGCGCAATTCCCACTGGAGTACGACCGGGAAAGGCGGCGCTTCTTCCCGCCCGCGCGGGATTCCGAGCAGAGCCGACCGGCGTTCACCGGCTCGGTGCTGACGAGCACCGGCGCCCTGTACGACGCTGCGCAGGGCCAGCTGGCGGAGGGCCGCGACCCACGCCGGGTGATGGAGGTGCGGCTCCAGGAGGCGGCACGCCGGGGCGGGTTCCTCGCTCTGACCGTCCGGGGCGTCCAGCTGCCCGGCACGGCGCAGCGCCTCGCCGCCCGGTTCGGCGTGCTGCCGGTCGATGTGGACGAGCTGTTCCTGGGCGCCCTGCGTGCTCTGGCCGACGAGCAGCAGGTGCGGTGGGGAGCACTGCTCAAGGCGGACGCCAAGTACACCACCACGGGCCGGGTCGGGACCGCATTGGCGTCCTACACCCGGCTCGCCGCCGAGCGCGTCGCCGCCCGCTGCACGACACTCGCCGAGCAGGCGGGGCCCCGCACGGTGCTCCTCGCCCACCGGGCCTCGCTCGTAGCCCGGTACTGGGAGGTGGGCGGCCGCGAGTTGCTGGTATCCCTCCAGGAGGCGGCGCGCCGCCCGACAGCCGTGCCGCACGGTCTGTGGCTGCTGGTTCCCATGGACGACCCGCAGGCCACCCCGGCGCTGGACGGCCGCACGGTGGACGTGGTGGACCGGGTGAGCGAGTGGGTGGTTCTGGAGGGGCTGTTCATGAAGGAGCTGGAGGGGCTTCTGGAGCTGACCTGAACGCTGACCTCGGATCAGTCGAAGACCCTATGATCTGCGTCGTGGGGGACGACGGAAGCAAGAAGGCGAAGACAAATTACGCCTGCGCGGGGGAACGGCACTACGAAGATGCCTCCTTCCTCCACGGCGACGGGCGGCTGCCGAACGCGGACCATCTGTTCGGGCTCGCGGTGGAGTGCTTGATGAAGGCTTTGCTGCTGCGGTTCGGCGGGGCGGGTGGAGTGTCCATGCGGGACAGCGGGGGCTCGGAGAGCGGTCGGCTTTGGTGGGACGACCCCCAGGCCCAGAACCAGAACAAGAAGCGAAAGCCACTGGGGCACATCAACGAGATGCGTCAGGCTCTCCCGTTGCTGCTCGACGGACGCCCCGGCCCCGCGCTCACCGAAGCTCTGACGAGGGTCTCCGAGGATTTTGAGGAGTGGCGTGTCGACGAGCGCTACGCCGACGGGACCCACCTCGACGCGGTGCTCTTCTCCCGCCGCCAGGAGGCGGCGACGCTCGCCCAAGAGTTGCTCCTGCACGTTCAATTCACCGGAAAGTTGCCATGACCCTCTACGCCGTACCCGTCCGCTTCGACGAGGCGCGCCCGGCCGCCTTCGCCGTCGCCCGCGAAGTCGCCGCGGAGGGCTTCGACGTCCTGCTCGTACGGGACGTCCTGGGCCGGTTCTCGTTGGTGGTGGACGACAAGGAAAGAGGAGACGGAGCGAGCAGCGCGCAGGCCGCGCGCTGGCGTGAGTCGTTCACCGGACGACTAGGCCGCTACTGCGGAGAACGTCCGCTCGTCCTGACCTCGGTCGTGCGGCTGCCGAGAACGTTGACGGCCTCGCCTCGCTCCATGGAGGTCGATGCGGCCACCGCCACGACGGGCGCGGTCCGGCTCCTGGACAACACGGTCGTCGGCGAGGAGTGGTCCCATGTCACCACTCCCTCCGCCGCCGCGAGCAGCGTGGCAGCACGCACCCGCCGTACCGCCCTGTACGGGTTCAAGGGCGGCGTGGGCCGCACGACGGCGACCGCCGTTCTCGCCCGTCGGCTCGCCGACCAGGGCAAGATCGTGCTGGTCGTCGACCTCGACCTGGAGTCGCCCGGCGTGGGCCCGCTCCTGCTGGCAGGTGGCACGCTCTGCACACACGGTGTCGTGGATCACCTGGTGGAGTCCGCGCTCGGCAACGCGGACGGCCTGGAGATCGTGACCCGCTCCGGGTACACCCCACGCAACAAGGGCGAGCTGTGGATCGCTCCGGCGCGCGGCGCAGGCACCGAAGGCGTCTCGAACGGGTACGTGGACAAACTCAACCGTGTGTACGCCGACACGGAGGGCGCCCGTTTCGCCGACCGCCTGGCCGCCACGGTCCGTGCATGCGAGGAGGCGGTGGAAGCGAGCGACAGCGGATGCCTGCCCGACGTGGTGCTGCTCGACAGTCGCGCCGGCATCCACGACGTGGCGGCTGTCACCATCTCGCACCTGTGTGACTACGCGCTGCTGTTCGGCGCGGACAACGATCAGACGTGGTCGGGATACCGAGATCTCTTCGAGGCGTGGGCGGCGTCCGGCCAGGCCCCGGCGATCCGGCACAAGCTGCGGATGGTGGCCTCGATGGTCCCGGACTCGGTGCACTACTCGAAGGACACCCACCTCGCTTCCTTCCGCCGCAACGCCCACGCGGAGTTCGGCATCCTCTACAACTCGCTCGCGCGGGACGAGGTCTCCGGTGCCACGAAGGGCTCCTGGGAACTGGATGACGACACCGCGCCCCACTCCCCGATCCCCATCCTGTTCGAGCCGGGCCTAGTCGGCATGAACGTGCCCAACGCCCCGGACTGGCAGGAGCGCGCCTTCGTCGAGGCCGCGTACCGTGACTTCCTGAACACGGCCGTCCCGCTGATCCTGGCGGGCCCGGCCGCGGATCCCGATGCCGGATCCGCCGAGTCCACCGAGTCCGAGGACGACCGCCCATGACCGATTCGCTGACCCCCGGCGAGTACCGCGACCTGCTGTCGCGCGCGCTGGAGGGCACCGTGGACGCGGACACCCGGCCCCCCGAGCCGCACACCCTGTACATGCCGGACGCGCACCGCACCGCGCTGTACGTCGACAGCACAGTCGTGCAGGGTGACCGAGGCGTCGGCAAGACGTTCTGGGCGCGTTCCCTGCTCGACCCCGAGCTGCGTGAAGCGGCGGCCCGCGAGTACCGCATCAACCGGTTGAACCGCCTGCGCGTGACGTCCGGCTACGGCATGGACATCGTGCCGCACTACCCCGGCCCTCTCGCCCTGCCCTCGCTGCTCGCCGGCGGAGCCCTCCCGGAGGAGATCTGGCAGGCCGTCCTGCTCACCGCCCTGGGACAGCCCGAACTGAGGGCTACGGCGAACTGGGCCGAGCGCGTCGCCTGGCTGCGCGCCAACGCCGGACCGGCCGAGGCCACCCTCGCGCAGGCGGACGCGGAGGCCGCCGCCGAGGACACGGTGCACCTGCTGGTCTTCGACGGCCTGGAGCACCTGCACAGCGGCTGGGACACCCGCAACCGGCTGATCGCCGAGCTGCTCCGTCTGGCGATGCGGATGCGGTTCGGCACGCGCAACATCCGCCTGAAGGTGTTCCTGCGCCCCGACATGTTCGACGCGGCGAAGCAGCTCTTCCCCGACGCGTCGAAGCTGTCCGGGAACGCGGCCCGCCTGGAGTGGACCCGCGCCGACCTGTACGGGCTCCTCTTCCACCACCTGGGCAACGAGGACGACGAGGCGGCCGAGCGGTTCCGCCGCTTCACCGGCGGCTGGCAGCCCTCCGCCCCCGGCACACCGGTGCGGTACGCTCCCGCGCCCGACCTGCGCAACGACGAGAAGGTCCAGCAGCAGCTCTTCGAGCGTATCGCCGACCCGTTCATGGGCACGAACGTCCGTCAGGGCCGCCCCTACAGCTGGCTGCCCAACCACCTGATGGACAGCAACGGCCGGATCAGTCCGCGCAGCTTCCTCAAGGCCCTCGAGGTGGCCGCCGGGACGACGAGCGCCTCACACGACCGCGCCCTGCACCACGACGCCATTCGGAGCGGCGTCCGTGAGGCGTCCGCGGTCCGCGTCGACCAGATCTGCGAGGACACCCCGTGGGTCGAGCTGGCGATAAAGCCGCTCGCCGGCTGCCAGGTCCCCCTCGCCCAGGGGAAGATCATCGGCATCTGGCAGGACCGTGATCTCCCAAGGCTTCTTCGGGAAGACACGGCCCGCTACGAGCAGCCCGAGCGCCCGGAGCTGGTCCGCACGGGCCCCCGCCACCCCGACGACCTGCATCGCCTGGTCCAGGAGCTGATCGAGCTCGGCGTCCTGCGCCGCCGTGACCAGAGCGTCGACGACTTCTCCCTCCTCGACCTGCCCGACATCTACCGCCTGGCTTTCGGCCTGGGGCGGCTCGGGGGGATTCCGCTCGCCGGACGGTAGGTCCCGGTGGGTCCGCCGTGCCGTCCGGGCTGGCAGGATGGACGGACCGGCGCGAGAGCACGCGCCGCGACCACGAAGCGAAGGAACACCCCGGTGCCCTCCCAGGAAGCCCCTACGACCGCCGAGGCGACGGATTCGCCGGCCGCAGCGCCGCTGGATCACGCCACGTTGCTCAAGGACCTCCAGAAGCAGGTGGCGCTCCTGGAGGAAGACCTGCGCGAGCGTGCCCATGGCGACAGCGAGCAGGCCGAGGCCCTGAAGGCCGAGTACGAGCGGGCCCTGACGTCCGACCGCACCTCCGTCATGTACGAGTCGTGGCTGGAGGAGCGGGTGGTGCAGATCGCCGCCGCCTGGATCCTCGCTTGTGTCTTCGTCCGCTTCTGCGAGGACAATGGCCTGGTCCCCGACGCCTGCCTGTCCGGCCCCGGCGAACGGCTCGCCGAGGCGCAGGACAACCACGACGCGTTCTTCCGGGTGAGCCCCGAGCTGAACGACCGCGACTGGCTCAAGGAGTCCTTCCGCGCGCTCGGCCGCGAGCACGTGATCGCGGAGGGCCTCTTCGACCCGGCCCACAACCCGCTGTGGGAACTGGACCCGTCCTACGACGCCGCCGCCCGTCTGCTCTCATTCTGGCGCGAGCGCGGCCCCGACGGCCGCATCCGCCACGACTTCAGCGACCCGGCCCTCGACACCCGTTTTCTCGGCGACCTCTACCAGCACCTGTCCGAGCACGCCCGCAAGACGTACGCGCTGCTCCAGACCCCTGAGTTCGTCGAGGAGTTCATCCTCGACCTCACTTTGGACCCGGCCCTGGAGGAGTTCGGCCTGGACCCGGTGTGGAAGCACGTCCCCGACGGTTGGCGGGGCGAGACGTCCGAGGAGATCGACGAGAACGGCGACGTCACCACCGTCGTCCGCGGCCTGCGCTGCATCGACCCCGCCTGCGGCTCCGGCCACTTCCTCCTCGGCCTCTTCCGCCGCGTGCTCGCCGCCTGGCGCGAGGCCGAGCCGGGCACGGAGAACTGGACGCTGGTGCGCCGCGCCCTGGAATCCGTCCACGGCGTCGACAAGAACCCCTTCGCCGTCTCCATCGCCCGCTTCCGTCTCCTGGTCGCCATGCTGAAGGAGTGCCGGGTCGACCGCCTGTCGGCGGCTCCGTCGATGCCCATCCGCATCGCCGTCGGCGACTCCCTGCTGCATGGGCGGGAAGCCGGCCGCGAGACCGACCGCACGTTCGATGACATCGAGCGGGGCGAGACATTTACGTACCGCACGGAGGACGTGGCGCAGTACGTGAAGGAGGCGGACCTGCTGGGGCGCGGCTCGTATCACGTGGTCGTGGCGAACCCGCCCTACATCACAGTCAAGGACAAGGCCGAGAACGAGAACTACCGCAAGATCTACTGGGCGTGCTCCGGGAAGTACGCGCTGTCGGTGCCGTTCGCGCAGCGGATCTTCGAACTGGCGGTCCGGGCGGGCGGTGACCACCGGAACGGCGGCTTCACGGGACAGATCACGGCGAACTCCTTCATGAAGCGGGAGTTCGGCGCGACGCTGATCGAGTCGTTCTTCCACGGGGGGCCGTACAAGGACCCGCAGACCCGCCGCCGGCGCGACTTCCCGGGCGTTGAACTGACCCATGTGCTGGACACATCCGGGGCGTTCATTCCGGGGCACGGTACGCCGACGGTGATCCTGGTGGGGCGGAACCAGGGACCGCGGCAGACGCTGCCGATTCGGGCGGTGCTGGGGGTTCGGGGGGAGCCTGGCCAGCCGCCGAAGGGGGCTGAGGTTCAGGGCAAGGTCTGGCAGGCCATCATCTCGCAGTGGCGGAGGCCGGGGGTAGGGCCTGAGGAGTGGGTGAGCGTAGAGGACCTGCCTCGGGCAGATTTGGCCAAGTTTCCTTGGAGCCTCTCTGGAGGTGGGGCGTCCGGGCTTATGAGCAAGGTAGAGAAGGCGCCGCGCGTGCTGGGCAACCTGCTCGACGGGAAGATCGGGTTCGCGAGCTTTCCGGGGCAGGACGAGGTCTTCTTCCTATCCCCCTCGTGGTTCCGCCAGAGGCCGGACACCAGCGCGCTTCGCCGCCCATTGGTGACGGGCGATGTGGTGCGGGACTGGGACATCGACGCGGATGAGCCTGCCTTGGTGCCATACGGCTCTGACAACAAGCCCGCGGCGTACCGCCCCGAGACGAGTTGGGGCAAACACCTCTGGACGATGCGGACACAACTCGGGTCGACCATCGGCTTCGGCGGCAAGACGCGCGCCGAGTCCGACGAGCCGTGGTGGACCTGGTACCGATGGGTGGCGGAGCGCTACCGGACGCCTCTGTCGATCGCGTTCGCGTTCGTAGCCACGCACAACCACTTCGTGCTGGACCGGGGCGGGAAGGTGTTCAACCGTTCCGCCCCGGTGATCAAGCTGCCGGAGGGCGCCAGCGAGAAGCGGCACCTGGAGCTGCTGGGAGTGCTGAACTCGTCGGTCGCTTGCTTTTGGTTGAAGCAAGTCAGTCACGACAAAGGAAGCCAGGGAGTCAACGAAGGCTTCAAGTCACAGGAGTGGGAACGCTTCTACGAGTTCACCGGCACCAAGCTCCAGCAGTTTCCCCTCCCCTCCGAGCTGCCACTCACCCTCGCCTGCCAACTCGACACGCTTATCCAAGAACTGGCCGCCCACGAAGCCGCCACCCTCACCGCCTCCTCCACCACCACACCCCCCGCCCGCGAAGCCCTCGAAGCCGCCGAGGGCGAGCAGGAGCGGATTCGGGCACGGATGATCCTGCTCCAAGAGGAGCTGGACTGGACCGTGTACGGGTTGTACGGGCTGCTCACGCCCGCCGAGGTCGCGCGCATCACCCTGCCTAGTGATCCGGCCGACCTCACCGACTTCGACGTACCCCGCCTCCAACTCGGTCAGCGCGCGTTCGAGATCGCGCTCGCCCGCAGCGGTGCCGACACCGCCTGGTTCGAGCGCCACGGTTCTACTCCGGTTACCGAGGTCCCCGCCGACTGGCCCGAGTCCTACCGCCGGATCGTTCAGGCACGGCTCGACCTCATCGCCGACAACAAGGACATCCGCCTGATCGAGCGGCCCGAGCACAAGCGGCGTTGGACCACCAAGCCCTGGAAGGACCGCGAGGCCGCCGCCCTGCGGTCCTGGCTGCTGGACGCCATGGAGCGTGAGGAGCTGTGGTTCGATGAGCGCGACGGGATCGCCTCCCCCCGCCCGCTCACGATCTTCCAGCTCGCCGACGCCCTGCGCCACGACAAGGACGTACAGGACGTGGCCGCGCTCTACGCCGACCGGCACCTCGACAAGCGGGACGTCCCGCTGTCCACGGTTCTGGCCGCCGTCGTCGAGCCCGAGCACGTCCCCCATCTCGCCGCGCTCCGCTACAAGGAGTCCGGTCTGCGCAAGCGCGCGCAGTGGGAGAAGGTCTGGGAGGAGCAGCGCAAGGAGGACGAGGAGGGCGAGCGGCGCGACATCAAGGTCCCGCCCAAGTACACGTCCGCCGACTTCCTCAAGCACAGCTACTGGTCGAACCGGGGCAAGCTGGACGTCCCCAAGGAGCGGTTCGTTTCCTACCCGGGTGCCTCGCCTGACAACGACCCCTCCCTCCTCATCGGCTGGGCCGGCTGGGACCACCGCCATCAAGCCGAGGCCCTCGTCAACCTCCTGAACGACCGTCTGAACGTGGACGGCTGGCGGAAGGAAGACCCCCGCTTCGTCCCGCTCCTCGCCGGACTCGCGGAGGTCATGCCGTGGGTGAAGCAGTGGCACGACGAGTACGACGACGAGTGGGAGGGCAACCCGGCCGAGGAGTTCAACAGCGCCCTCGTCGCCGGCATGTACGCCCGCCAGCTCTCCCCGGACGACCTCGCCGCCTGGCGCCCCGAGAAGAAGCGGGGCAGGGCGGGCAAGTAGTCCCGGCCGGCTCCGAAGGTGTACGAGGGGGGGAATCCTGGATTCCCGCCCCCTCGTACGCGTACGCCTGAGGTCAGCCGCGCTCCACTGCTATCCGTAGGAACGCGCTCCACTCCGTAGGAGCGACCGTGAGGACCGGGCCCGTGGCCCGCTTGGAGTCCCGAACATGGACGGCTCCGGCCGTCCGGGCGACCTCGACACACTGGCCGCCCTCACCGCTGCTGTAGCTGCTCTTCTTCCAGACGAGGGGCTGCCTCAGGTCATCCGTACGGAGGTTCATACCTCTCCCAGCAACTTCTCGATGTATGCCAGCGACTCGCTTGGCGTCAGCGCTTGCGCTCGGATGATTCCATACGGCGCCTCCAGTTCGCGGCCGCGTTCCGCTCGGTGAGCAACCCGCTGATGCTGGCTACTTCCGCGTAGTCGATGCAGTGCTGTCCCACGGGCTCGCCAGTGTGAACGGCCCACTGAGCTCCGCGTGGTCGGCTCGGGCGGTGGGCATGACCTGAACCTCCACGTTGCGGTTGTGGCCGATGAGCAGAACCTGCTCCAGCTGTCCTCGCAGCACATCAGTGCCGCCTACTGGACGGTGCAGAACGGCTTCCTCGACGACGAAGCTCATCAACGGTCGCGACTTGCGGGAGAAGATCTCCTGGCGGGCCAGTCGTGCGGCCACACTCGCTGCTCGATCCTCTCCTCGTCCAGTAGGGGCCGTCGCATGGTAAAGACCGCTCGTGCGTACTCCTCCGTTTGCAACAGCCCATTGACGATGTGGGTGTCGTAGACGTGCAGCTCGACGGCCTCGGTCTCAAGCTGGGCGCACTGGCGGAAGAACCCCGGATACCGCGCCTTCGCCACCCCCCTCATCGCCGACAGCACCCCGCGCCCGCCCACTACCCGGTCCACCGCATCGACCAGTTCCGGCTTGGGGATCCGCCGGCCCTGCTCCACCGACGCGATCTGCGCCTCCCCGAACCCCACCTGCACGCCCAGCTCCGTCTGGGTGAGGCCCGCCGCCTCGCGCAGCAGCTTCATCTGGCGGCCGAAGCAGCGCAGGAATCCGTTCCCCGGGTCCACGCCGTCGGCGACGCCCACCGTGTCGATCCCGTTCGCCGGATCCATGTCCACCGCCCCCTCGAAGCCTGGCCCTCGGCCGCGCCCGCCCGCAGGCGATCTCCCCGCCTAGGAACACCCCCCCAGGAGAGCGGCGCCGTCGCCCCGCGCTCTCCCGTACGAGTGATCCGTACTCCCCCGACACCCACCCCGCCCACCCCAACAGTCCCCTCCCGTACCGCCGCCGCCCCTGGCCGCGCCCGTCCTGCCCGCGTCACCGTCGACGCATGACACTCCCCGCCGACACCCCGACGGCTCCTGCGCCCGCCACCTTCGAGCTGCGCTTCACGTCCACCCCGCGCGGGGCCGGGCTCGCCCGCCGCCTCACCGCGCACTGCCTCGACTCCTGGGGACACCCGTACGGCTGCGAGACCAACGAGAGCGCGAGCCTCGTCGTCCCCGAGCTGGCCGCGAACGCCGTCGCGCACAGCCTCGTGCCCGGCCGTGACGCCCTGCTGCGGCTGGTCCTGGCCGAGGGGCGGCTGCGGGTCGAGGTCAGCGACACCCGCGGGGCGAGCGCCGGCCCACCACCGGACCGGTCGCGGTGGACACCGAGGAGGGCCGACGCGGACTGCTGATCGTGGGCGCGCTCGCCGAGACCTGGGGTGTGACACCCCGCACAGGCACTCCGGGCCAGACCGTCTGGGCGGTGCTGCGCGCAAGCGGTCCGGGGGCCTCGTCCTGACACTGATCTTCCCAGCCGTCCCACTGGCACCCGCCGCCCTGGCAGGATAGACGGACGAGGTGTGCGCGGGCCCGGGCCCGCCGGGAGCCCGGCCGCGGCGGCCGGGCGTGACGAGGCTGTGGGGAGCGGAAGCGGCTGATGGCCAAAGGCAACGGGGTCGTGCTGAGGGATGTCCTCGACATCAAGGAGGATCTCCACTCCGGCGATTTCAAGGTCGCCCTGTCCGAGGGGTTCACCGGCGCGGCGGCCGGGTCGATCGACGACTACGTGGTCACGGCGCAGCTCCAGGGGGAATTCCGCAAGGCCCTGAAGCTGGTCGGCAGTGCCCTGCGCAAGAACGCCTCACACGCCGCGTACCTGCACGGTTCCTTCGGTGCCGGTAAGAGCCACTTCCTGACCGTCCTGCACGCCGTACTCAACGGGGACCCTTCCACCGAGGACAAGGAGCGGCTGCGCGAGGTGGTCGCCGAGCACGCCGACTGGCTGCCCGGCAAGAAGTTCCTGATGGTGCCCTACCACCTCGTGGGCGCCGCCAGCCTGGAGTCGGCGCTGTTCGACGGCTATGTGAAGGCCGTGCGCCGCGAGCGGCCCGAGGCGCCCACGCCGCTGGTGTTCCGGGCCGACTCGCTGCTCGCGGACGCCCGGGAGCTGCGCGCGAAGATCGGCGACGAGGCGTTCATCGGGCTGCTTCCCGCGCCCGTCGCTCCGCAGGCCGCCGTGGCGGACGACCAGGACGACGAGGACGGCGAGCTGACGCCCATCGGTGCCGTCCCCGCCGTCGGCTGGACCGCTGCGTCGCTCGACGCCGCCTTCAGCGCACCCGCCGGCGACCCGCAGCGCGACCAGCTGCTGACAGCCCTGTTCAACGGGCCGAACAAGCACTACGCGGAGACGGTCAGCGGTGACGCGGCCGCGTACGTATCGCTGGACGACGGGCTCAGCGAGATGAGCAAGCACGCCCGGCTGCTCGGCTACGACGGCGTGGTGCTGTTCCTGGACGAGCTGGTGCTGTGGCTGCAGGCCCGGATGTCCGACCGGACCTTCATCAACGACCAGATCCAGAAGCTGGTCAAGCTGATCGAGTCCAGCAATCCCGACCGGCCGGTGCCGATCGTCTCGTTCATCTCCCGCCAGCGCGACCTGTCCCAGCTCATGGGGTCCGACATCCTCGGTTCGGACGTGGAAAACCTCCAACAGGCTCTGGAGTACCTCAAGGAGCGCGTCACCGTCATCGACCTGGAGGACCGGAACCTTCCCGAGATCATCAGGGAGCGGGTTCTCAAGCCGCTCCCCGGGCAGGAGCGGGTGCTGGACGCCGCGTTTGCCGGGGTCGACAAAGCGGGTCAGCTCGTCAAGGACGTACTCCTCGACGGGGAGGGCGCCACCGGCGCCGACTGGGAGGACTTCCGAGCCGTCTACCCCCTCTCCCCGGCCCTGCTGAACGTCCTCGTGGCCCTGTCCGGGGCGCTCCAACGTGAACGCACCGGACTCAAGCTGGTCCAGCAGCTGCTGGAGCGGAACGCCGACGCCGAGTTCGGCCGGCTGATCCCGCTCGGCGACCTGTGGGACGTCCTCGTCGACCCCACCAGCACCGCGTTCACCGCCAAGCTCCAGCTGGAGTCGGAGACCGCCCGCCGCTTCCACGCCAAGGCCCGCCGCTTCCTGCTAAACAGGTACGGCCGGGTCGACCACCCCGACTTCCTCGCCGACGAGCGCTTCGTCAAGACGCTGCTGCTCGCCGCCATCGCACCCGACGTGCCCGCGCTGCGCCGCCTGACCGCCGGGCGGCTCGCCGCCCTGAACCACGGCTCGGTGCGCTCGCGGGCCGTGCCCGTACGGGACAAGGTCGTCGAGCGGATGCAGGCCCTGCAGGGCGAGTTCCCGAGCGAACTGCGCTCCGAGGGCAAGGACGACCCGGTCTTCTCGCTCCACCTGTCCGACCTGGACATCGAGCCGATCCTCGACGCCGTCGTCGGTGAGGACAAGAGCGGTGTGCGGCGCACCTGGCTGCGCGAGCGGCTGTGGGAGGAGCTGGGCCTCACCGGTCGACAGGGTCAGCTCTTCGACGAGAAGAAGATCGTGTGGCGCGGCTCCGAGCGCACGGTGGAGTTCGTATTCGGTACGGTCCGTGACCCGCGCAGTGTCACGGACGAGGCTTTCGACCCGGCCACCGCGGGCAACATGCGGATCATCCTCGACTGCCCCTTCGACGAGGAACCGGGCCGCTCCCCCGACGACGCCTACCGGCGCGTCGCCGAGCTACGCAAGTCGCACCCCGGCGCCCCCGTGCTGGTCTGGCTGTGCGACCACTTCTCCGAGCAGCGCAAGGCCCAGCTCGGCCGCCTGATGCGGATCAACTTCCTGCTGGACCGCGATCGGCTGTCCGACTACACCCGCAACTTCCCGCCGGACGACCGCCTCAAGGCTCGCCGCAGCCTGGAGCACGCCCGCGACAACCTCACCCGCACCCTGGTCGACTCGCTGCGCGAGGTGTACGGGCTCGCCGAGGCCAAGGACGGTACGCGGGGCGCCGAGGTGCCCGACGGGCGGCACGTGCTGTCCCTCCAACCCGAGTTCCCGCGCCCGCAGCCGGAGGGCAGCAAGCCGTTCGACCAGGCGGTGGCGCAGCTCGCCGACGGGCTGTTCTCGGCCCTCTACGACAAGCACCCCGACTTCGGACCGGGGCCGGGCACCACACCCCGGGCCGTCACCCCGGCCGAGCTCGGCACGGCCCTGAAATGGCTCACCCGGGCCATGGACGAGGGTGGCCGGGCCGAGGTCGAGCCGAAGGAGTTGCGTACGGTCAAGCGCATCGTCGAGGCGCTGGAGCTGGGCACCGTCCACGACGGCCCGCTCGTCGTGCGCGGCGACCAGTTGCGCGCGCGGATCAACCAGGCCGCCTCCGCGCACGGCGAGCACGGCGAACTAGCCGTGGAGGACATCCGCAACTGGATCAGGGACGATCTCGGCCTGCGCGGCCTGGACAAGCACGTCTCCAGCCTGCTCATCGCCGCCTACGCCCTGCTCGACGACCGCTCCTGGGTGCTGTACTCGGGCACCGAGACCACGCCACCGCAGCTGTCCGAGATCAGCCTGGGCTGGAAGCTGCGCGCGCAGCAGCTGCCCACCGAGGAGGAGTACGCCACGGCCCGGGACCGCGCCGGGCGGCTGTTCGGCGTCACCGCCAAGCCGGGTCTGTTCGCCCGTAATGTCAACCGGCTCGCCGCCGATGTCCTGGCCAAGACGACCGCGTACGAGAAGAGCGTCGGCGACGTGCGGACCGTGCTCAAGCGGCATGCCACGCTGCTCGGACTCGACGGGGAGGGCACGGCTGCGCGCAGCGCGGTCCTGCGCGAGGCCGCCGCCCTCCTGGCCCGCCTCGTGCGCCACACCGATGACGCCACCGGCCTGGTGTGCGAGCTGGCCTCCGTCTCGTACGAGACGCCTGCCCGTGAGCTATCCCACGCGATGGATAGCGCCGCCGACGTGCTGGCGGCCCTGGACGGGACCAACTGGCGGCTGCTGGCCAGCGTGCACGGGCTGACCGGCCGCGACGACAGCATCGGCGACCGTGCGCAGCGGCTCATGGACCGGATCGGCGAGGCCGCGCGCGCCCCCGAGCGCGAGCGTTCCCTGATCCCCGTGCTCGGCGAGGCCCGCGAAACGGGGCACGCCCTGCTGGACGCCGCCCTGCGGTTGGAGCGGCCCGCCCTCGCCGACGTGCCCACCGGGCCGGGCCCGGTGACGGACGCCGGGCGGATCACTCTGTCCGAGCACGGCGCCCCACCGGTCTCCTCGGATCCCGGAGGGGCAGTCAAGGGCGAGCAGCAGCCGCTGTCCTGGGACCCCGAAGAGACCGGGACCGGCACGGAGAAGTCCGGTCCGCCGCGGGCCGCCCGCCGGACCATCGCCCCCGGCCCCGCAGCGCTGCACGCCGACCTCGCCGCCGTACGCGAGGAAATCGAGGCGTTCCGCGCCCTGCACCCGGACACGCCGGTGGAGATCTCCTGGCGTGCCGAGCCGGACGGTGAGAGCCGGTGACGGCCACCCGGCCCGTCGCCGGCCGGCGCGCCGTCGAGGTGTTGCTCCAGACCGAGCTGCAGCACGCGCCCGACCGGCGCCTCGTCCTGGTCGACGCGGTCTGGGACCCGGACGAGAAGGACACCGAGTTCACCGTCGCGGTCGGCGGCGAGCGCCGCCGCGTCGTCGTCACCGACCAGCACTCCCCGCTCGGCGTCACCGATGCCTGGCACCGCCACCTGGCGGGCGGCACGGGGGACGACGACAGTGTCCTGGTCGTCACCGGAACCGTCCCGCCCGACCAGCTCGGGCTGGACCTGCGCGCCCACGCCGTACGCAGGCATCCGCTGCCCGTCGACCGCGCCGAGATCGTCGCCCAGCTCTTCGGGGCGGCCGACCTGGATCCGCGGATGCTGGGCGAGCACTGGCTGCTCGACGCGCTGCTCCAGGCCGAGCCCCTCGACGGCTGGCCCCGGGTCGGTACCGTTCTCACCCGCGACCGGGCCGTACGCGCCCTGCTCGGTGCACGCCTCGGGCTCGGCAACCCCGCGTCCGACACCCTGGACCTGGACGCCGACGCGTTGTTCGCCTGGACCCGTACCCCGGCTGGGCCTTCGCTCTACGCCGCCCTGCCGAAGGAGGAGCAGCGCGGACTGGAGGCCTGGCTGGCTCGGACCGTCGGGCCCGCCGCCCCCACTCTGCTCACGCTCGCTGCCGAGGGCCGGGGCAGTGACGCGCTGCCGCTGGGCGTGCTCGCCTCGGCCGCCCTGGGCTCACGCTCGGCGGAGGCCGCGGGCTTCGCCCTGGGCACCCTGTTCGGCCCGGCCCTCGCCTCCTTCGACACGCTGCGGCCCTTCGCCGGCGCCGCCACCGGCGTCCTTACCCGCTGGATCGCCAAGGCGGAAGGCACCGCCGCACCGGCCGGGGCCGCCCGCTCCCGGGTGGTGGCCGTCCTTGAGCGCGCCGACCGGCTCGCCGCCGACGCCCGCCTCACCGATCTGGTCCGCGGCGACCGGCTGCTCCCGTCGGGCTACCTGGGGCGGCTGCGGACCGTGGCCGCCCGCCTCGGCAGCCCGAGTGAGGGCGCGACCGCACTCGCCGAGTCCGCCCTGCGCGACTTGGAGGCACACCAGCTCGCCGCGCTGTACGCAGAGTCCACCGAAACCGCCCGTACCGCCGTCCGTCTGATGCGCTGGCTGGCCACCGCTCCCGCGTCTCCGGTGACCGTCGGGCAGGCCGTGCGGGAACACCTCGCCTCCTCGGGTTGGGCCGACCTGGCTGTCGGTGTCCTCGTGGAGGGAGACGCGTCCCGCGACGCTGCCGTGGGCGAGGCGTACCGGCGGTTGATAGGAGCGGCGCGGGAACGCCGTACCGCTCTCGACGCCCGTTTCGCCGGCCTCCTCGCTTCCTGGTCCGAGACCGCCTGCCAGCAGGCGAACGGCGGTGCGCTGCTCATCGAGGACGTCCTTGCCAGGACGGCGGCCCCGCTCGCCCAAGGCGGCGGCCGCCCTCTGGTTCTCGTCCTGGACGGGATGAGTGCGGACGTCGCCGTCCGGATCGCGGGGGAACTGGATGGAAGGGCCTGGACCGAGATCGTGCCCGCCGCTGCGAAGGGCGCCCTGCCGCTCCGGCAGGCGGCGGTGTCCATGCTGCCGTCGGTCACCCGCGTCAGCCGGGCGTCACTGCTGAGCGGCCGTCCCTCCGAGGGCGGCCAGAGCGCTGAGCGCATCGGCTTCGCCGCCTTCTGGCGCAGGCGGCACCGCAGCGCGCACCTCTTCCACAAAGGAGGTTACGAGGGCCCGCCCGGTCACCGGCTCGCCCCCGAACTCCTTCAGGTCCTCGCCTCCGACGACATCGTCGCCGTCGTGGTCAACACCATCGACGACACGCTGGCCGACGGACGGGAGGGGACCAGCGGCCGGTGGGGCCTGACCGACATCGGGAAACTGCCCGACCTCCTCAACGCCGCCCGTGACTACGGGCGTCCCGTCGTGCTCGTCTCCGACCACGGCCACATCATCGACCGCACCGAACGCGGACACCAGCCCGCCGAAGTCACCGAAGTGCGCGGCGCCCGCTGGCGCACCGGGGACCCCGGTGAGGGGGAAGTCGCCCTGTCCGGTCCGCGCGTCCTGACCGACGGCCGGCGTATCACCGCCGCCTGGCGTGATGACTTGCGCTACACCGCGCGGCAGGCCGGTTACCACGGCGGTGCCTCACTCGCCGAGGTCACCGTTCCCGTGATCACTCTGGTGCCGTCGGAAGGGGCCGTGCCGTCCGGCTGGATGCTGCTGCCGCCCGAGTCGGCCGAGCCCCCGTGGTGGAGGGAGTCCGACACCGCAGCCGAGGCCGAGAACGCGCCCCGGAGCGCGTCGGAGCCGCCCGTCGACTCCACCGAACCGAAGGCTCGGCCCGCCCGCCCCTTCCCGGTGTCCGGTCGGCTCACCCTCGGGCAGCGGACCGTGCGCAGCGCCCCGTACCGGACGCAGCGCGAGTTCGTGCGCGCCGCGCCCACCGACAAGGCCGTCGAGGCCGCGCTCGACGCCCTGGACGCGGCGGGCGGGAAGCTGTCGCCCGGAGCGGTCGCCGCAGCCGCCCAGGCCGCCACCGGCAAGTCACAGCGCAATCCGGCACGCTTCGCCACGATGCTGGAGCGGCTGCTCAACATCGACGGCTACCCCGTGCTCCAACTGATCGAATCGGGTCGTACCGTGCAGCTCGACCGTGCCCTGCTAAGCCAGCAGTTCCCGTCCCCGGAGGGCAGCGCATGACCCGCCCCGCCCTCGACGACATCAGCGCCGCGCGGCGCCGCGATGTCGTCGACGCGCTGCGTCGCGGCACCGTCCCGCAGGCAGGGCTCGGCCTGTTCGCCGTCGGTCTGGAGCGCTTCGAGAGAGCACTCGACGACGATCTGACCACCGTCGCCCGTGGCGGGGCTGCCTTCCACGCCCTGCGCGGCGAGTACGGCTCCGGCAAGACGTTCTTCGCCCGGTGGCTCGCCGAACGGGCCAAACGGCGCGGGCTCGCCGTCAGCGAGGTCCAGATCTCGGAGACCGAGACCCCACTGCACCGGCTGGAGACCGTCTATCGCAGACTCACCGAACGGCTCGCCACCGCCACCCACCAGCCGTCCGCCCTGCGTGCGATCGTCGACTCCTGGTTCTATGCCCTGGAGGAGGAGGCCCTGGCCGGGGGTGACGTGGCGGACGACGACGAGGAGGCGCTGGCAGCCGCCGTCGACGTACTCCTGGAACAGCGGCTGGCCGCCGTCGCCCGCACCACCCCCGCCTTCTCGGCAGCGCTGCGCGGCTACCGGCGGGCCGTGGCGGCCGGCGACGGCGCCCTCGCCGAAGCCCTGATCGCCTGGCTCGGCGGCCAGAAGTCGGTGGCCGCCGCCGCGAAGCGTGCCGCCGGAATCCGCGGCGACCTCGACCACTTCGCCGCCCTCGGCTTCCTGCAGGGCCTGCTCACCGTGTTGCGGGACTGTGGGCACCCCGGGCTCATGCTCGTCCTCGACGAAGTGGAGACGCTGCAACGGGTGCGCGGCGACGTCCGGGAAAAGTCCCTGAACGCGCTGCGCCAGCTCCTCGACGAGATCGACACCGGGCGCTTTCCCGGTCTGTTCCTCGTCATCACCGGCACCCCCGCCTTCTATGACGGGCAGCAGGGTGTACAGCGCCTGGCGCCTCTCGCCCAGCGCCTCGCAACCGACTTCACCACCGATCCCCGCTTCGACTCCCCGCGGGCGGTGCAGTTGCGGCTGCCGGGCTTCGACCTCGCCTCTCTCGGCGAACTGGGGCGCAAGGTGCGCGACATCTACGCGCCCGACGCGCGCCACCCCGATCGGCTGGCCGCGCGCGCGGACGACTCTTACCTCGACGAACTGGCCCGCGCCGTCACCGGCGCGCTCGGCGGCAAGGTCGGCATCGCACCGCGCCTGTACCTGCGCAAGCTGGTCGCCGACGTCCTGGACCGCATCGACGAGTTCGAACACTTCGACCCGCGCAGGCACTACTCCCTCACCCTGCACACGGCCGAGCTCAGCGTCACCGAGCACAACGCGGCGAGCAGTGCGGCGGACATCCCCCTGGACCTGCCGTGAGCCACCGAATGTCCGACGAGGGCGGCGAGTGGCGCGCGCCCGACGCCGTGGACCTGCTCGACCCCGTCCTTGGACACCACATCGTCAACACCCTCGGCTGGCACACCCTGCGTCCCCTCCAGAGCGAGGCGGTCGCCCCGCTTCTCGCCGGCGAGGACGCCGTACTTCTCGCCCCCACCGCGGGCGGCAAGACCGAAGCGGCCGTCTTCCCCCTGCTGAGCCGGATGAACCGGCGCGGCTGGAAGGGCACCAGCGTGCTGTACGTGTGTCCGCTCAAGGCCCTCCTGAACAACCTGCATCCGCGTGTGGAGAGGTACGCGGGCTGGCTGGGCCGCAACACGGGCCTCTGGCACGGTGACGTCACCACCTCGCGCCGCCGCCGGCTGCTCGTCGAGCGCCCCGACATCCTGCTGACGACGCCCGAGTCCCTGGAGTCGATGCTGGTCAGCACACACATCGACCATCACTCCTTCTTCGGCGGCCTGCGCTCGGTCATCATCGACGAGGTCCACGCCTTCGCCGGGGACGACCGCGGCTGGCACCTGCTGGCCGTACTCGAACGCCTGGCGCGCATCTCGGGCCGTCCTCTCCAGCGCGTCGGCCTCTCCGCGACCATCGGAAACCCCGCCGAGCTGCTGGGCTGGCTCCAGGGTTCCGGACACGGGCAGCGTCCCGGCAGTGTCATCGCCCCCGACACGCGGCCTCAGCCTCCCCCAGCGGGGACCGTGCAACCGGCCGGAGAGATCGAACTCGACTACGTCGGCTCCGTCGCCAATGCCGCCATCGTCATCGCCGCTCTCCACCACGGTGAAAAGCGCCTTGTCTTCTGCGAGAGCCGGCGCACCGTCGAGGAGCTGGGCGAGCAGCTGCGTCTGCGCGGGGTCACGACGTTCCTCTCGCATGCCTCGCTCTCCGTGGACGAACGCAGACGGGCCGAATCGGCGTTCGCCGAGGCGCGGGACTGTGTGATCGTCTCGACGAGCACGCTAGAACTCGGCATCGACGTCGGAGACCTGGACCGAGTCATCCAGCTCGACGCGCCCCGCACCGTCGCCGCCTTCCTCCAACGACTGGGCCGCACCGGGCGGCGCCCCGGCAGCAGCCGCAACTGCCTCTTCCTCGCGCTGGACGAGGAAGGGCTCCTCGCCTCGGCGGCCCTGCTACTGCAGTGGTCTCGCGACTGGGTGGAACCCGTCACCCCGCCCCCTGAGCCCCGCCATCTCGTCGCCCAGCAACTGCTGGCGCTGTGCCTCCAGGAACACCAGGTCGGCGAGAACCTGTGGCAGGAGTGGTGGGGCGGAATGGGCCCCTTCGGCCCCGGAGCCGCACCTGTCGTCCGGCACCTGGTCGAACAGGGCTACCTCGACCAGGAATCGGGTCTTCTGTTCATCGGCCCGCAGGCGGAACGCCGATACGGGCAACGCCATTTCATGAACCTGACGGCCGTCTTCACCGCCCCGCCCGAATTCACCGTCCTCAACGGCCGCAACGAGATCGGCCGCACTGACCCCGACCTGCTCACCGAGGAAGTCAAGGGCCCCCGCAGGCTCCTGCTCGCCGGACGCAGCTGGCAGGTCACCCACATTGACTTCAGTCGGCGCCGCTGCTTCGTCGCCCCGGCCGACTATGGCGGGCGAGCCCGGTGGAACGGCTTCGGCGCCGAGCGGGTCCTCTCCTTCGAGCTGACCCGCGCTGCGCGCGACGTACTCCTCGGCCAAGACCCGCCCGTACGCCTCACCGGGCGGGCCTCGGCACGCCTCGCCGAGGCCAGGGAGACGCACCTGGAAGCGGTGCACCCCGGGGGCACCGTCATCACCCGCCGCACCGACGGGGACGTCCGCTGGTGGACCTGGGCCGGTCATCGCGCCAACGCCACGCTCGCCGCCACCCTGCTGCCCGCCGTGGCTCCCCACCAGCGCTCCCACGCCCACTGGATCCGGTTGCGGGACGACCTCACCCGCGACGAATGGGCAAGCGCCATGGCACAGGCGGAGGACGGCCTGAGCGTGCCCGAGATCGACGGGCGCGCTGTGCGCGGCCTGAAGTTCGCCGAGGCTCTGCCCGCCAGGCTCGCCGAGGCCACGCTGGCCGCACGCACCATGGACGAGCCGGGTGCCCGCTGCACCCTCGAAGAGCCGATCCGGTTCGCCACCCTTCCAGCCAAATCCTGAGTGCGTTGGGTCCGAGCGACGCAGCACGGGTTAGCGTGCGAAATGCCATAAGCGATGACTACGGGCGACGATCAGCGGCCACCTCGGTCGTGGGGGCGCCACGCCGCGAGACCGATGACCTCGTCGTCCGTGACCGGATTAGCGGGACGGTGCTTGTTGTCCGTCCATCTCGACTACGACCCGATCAATAGGTACCTGAGCGGCTCGGGCTTGGAGTCCTGCAGGGCCTCGAACAATCCACCCAGACCCCCGCGCCACCCCGCCACGGCGATATGAGCAGCGGTGGCCAGAGGTGACGACAGGTCATCTCCCAGCACCATCCCAGCACGGGAAACGACCAGGGGCCCGATCACGAAGACTCGGGCCCCTTCTGACCTGCACGTTTGAAATCAGCGATGTGGTGGAATTGCGCCTAAACGTTGAAGCGGAACTCCACCACATCCCCGTCCTGCATCACGTACTCCTTGCCCTCCATGCGGGCCTTGCCCTTGGCGCGGGCCTCGGCGACCGAGCCCATTTCCACCAGGTCCTCGAAGGAGATGACCTCCGCCTTGATGAAGCCCTTCTGGAAGTCGGTGTGGATGACACCGGCCGCCTCGGGGGCCGTGGCGCCCTTCTTGATGGTCCAGGCGCGGGCTTCCTTGGGGCCGGCCGTCAGGTACGTCTGGAGGCCGAGGGTGTCGAAGCCGACGCGGGCCAGCGTGGCCAGGCCCGGCTCCTCGGCGCCGACGGACTGGAGCAGCTCCAGCGCGTCCGCCTCGTCGAGCTCCGCGAGGTCCTGCTCCAGCTTGGCGTTGAGGAAGATCGCCTCGGCGGGGGCCACCAGGGCGCGCTGGTCGGCCTTGAAGGCGTCGTCGGTCAGCTCGTCCTCGTCGACGTTGAAGACGTAGAGGAACGGCTTCGCCGTGAGGAGGTGAAGGTCGTGGAGGAGCTCCGCCTTCTCCGAGCCCTGGACGATCCCGGCCGAGAACAGCGTGTCGCCCTTCTCCAGGATCTCCTTCGCCGCCTCGACCGCCGCCACCTTGGGAGCGACGTCCTTCTTGATCCGGGACTCCTTCTGGAGGCGCGGCAGGACCTTCTCGATGGTCTGGAGGTCGGCGAGGATCAGCTCGGTGTTGATCGTCTCGATGTCGTCCTTCGGGGACACCTTGCCGTCGACGTGGACGACGTTCTCGTCCTTGAAGGCGCGGATGACCTGGCAGATCGCGTCCGACTCGCGGATGTTGGCCAGGAACTTGTTGCCCAGGCCCTCGCCCTCGCTGGCGCCGCGCACGATGCCGGCGATGTCGACGAAGTCGACCGTCGCGGGGAGCACGCGCTGCGAGCTGAAGACCTCGGCGAGCTTGTGGAGGCGGGCGTCCGGGACGCCCACGACGCCGACGTTCGGCTCGATGGTGGCGAACGGGTAGTTGGCCGCCAGTACGTCGTTCTTGGTCAGGGCGTTGAACAGGGTCGACTTGCCGACATTCGGCAGACCGACGATTCCGATCGTGAGCGACACGTTGGCGACTTCCCGGTACGAGGGTGATGGTCCGTCCGCCCCCGGGCCGGGGGCCGACGCCCCCGCGGATGGGGGCCGACTCACCAGTTTACGGGCGCGCCGTGGCGTCGGCGACGGCCCTCGTCGGGTCCGCCCCCGGCCCCCGTCCACCGCCCCGAGGGTCGGTTTCGCGTCGAACGCAACGCCAAGCTCACCCAAAGGGCGTGTCCCACGGGTCGTTCCTCCCCTGTTGCGACCTACGTTGGTGCGGTGGAGCAATACAGGACGCGCACCCCGCAGCCCGGACAGCGAGCACGCACCGCCGGTGGCCCGGCCGCGGGCGCGCCCGGCCGTACCCCCGGCCGGGCCGCCCCGCTCGGACCGCCCGTCCCCGCCGGGGAGGCGGCGGCCGTGTACCGGGTGGCGGCCCGGCCCGCCCCGCCGTTCGTCCTCGCCCTGCGCCGGCTCCCCCAGCCGCGCCTCACCAGCCTCGGCGGCGGGCTCTTCTCCGCCGCCGTGATGTTCCTGCTCGGCTGTCTGGACTGGCTGCTCTTCGACGGCTCGCCCGCCGTGTACGGGCTGCTGTTCCTGCCGGTGAGCGCCGTCACCGCGCTCTGGGTGCGCCCGGCCGACCTGGTCAGCGCCCCCATCAGCGTCCCGATCGCCTTCGCCTTCGGCATCGTGCCCATCGCGGGCGGCTCCGGCGGTGTCGGCGGCCAGGCCATGGCCGTGGTCACCGCCCTCGCCCTGCACGCCGGCTGGCTGTACGGGGGGACGCTGGTGGCGGGTGTGATCGCGAGCGTACGGAAGCTGCGGCTGATGGGGCGGCGGACCCCACGGCCCGCCGGCCCCGGGCCCGGTCCCGGTCCCGGTCCCGGTCCCGGGCCCCGGCGGTAGGGGCCACCTCCCGCTGCCCGCCGCCCGCTGCCGCCGTCATCCGCGACGCCGTGGAACCGTCCGCCGGGGCGTGCTGAGGTACTGCGGGCGCTGCAAGCCGCCGGACGCTGGGACAGGGCCGCAGGAGGACAGGGCGGCAGGAGGACAGGGCCGTAGGCGGACAGGGCCGTAGGGGGACAGGGCCGCGGGCCATACGGCCGCACCGCAGCCCCACGGCGCCCCCGCCGGCCACCCTCACGGGCGCGCCCCCCCTGGCTACCCCCGCCCCGCCGTCATCGCCGCCCCCACGATCCCCGCGTTGTTCTGCAACTCCGCCGGGACGATCTCCGCCCGGATCCCCTCGATCAGCGGCAGGAACTTCTCCGCCTTGCGGCTCACCCCGCCGCCGATGATGAAGAGCTCCGGCGAGAACAGCATCTCCACGTGGGCCAGGTACTTCTGGACGCGGTGGGCCCAGTGGGACCAGCTCAGGTCCTCGTCCTCCTTGACCTTGGTCGACGCGCGCTTCTCCGCGTCGTGGCCGTGCAGCTCAAGGTGGCCCAGCTCGGTGTTGGGCACGAGGCGGCCGTCGAGGAAGAGGGCGCTGCCGATGCCCGTACCGAACGTCAGCAGGATCACCGTGCCCTTGCGGCCCCGGCCGGCGCCGAAGCTCATCTCGGCCACGCCCGCCGCGTCCGCGTCGTTCATCACCGTCACCGGATGGCCGCCCAGGCGGTCGGTGAGCAGGCGGGCGCCGTCCACGCCTATCCAGGTCTTGTCGACGTTGGCCGCCGTGCGGATCGTGTTGCCCGTGACGACACCCGGGAAGGTGACGCCGACCGGGCCCGACCAGCCGAACTGGGCGACCACCTCCGCGACGCCCTCCGCCACCGCCTCCGGCGTCGCGGGGTGCGGGGTGAGGACCTTGAACCGCTCCTGGGTCAGGTCGCCGCGCTCCAGGTCCACGGGAGCACCCTTGATCCCGGACCCGCCGATGTCCACTCCGAACACGTTCATGGACCCCACGTTACGGGCGGGCACTGACAGTCACCCACACAACCGCCTGACCAGGGCTGATTCCCGGACACCTAGCTCCCGGACAACTCCGCGGCCTCGGCGCGCAGGTCGCGGCGCAGCTCCTTCGGCAGCGAGAACGTGATCGACTCCTCCGCCGCCTTGACGATCTCCACGTCCTCGAAGCCGCGCTGGGCGAGCCACTCCAGGACGCCGTCGACCAGGACCTCGGGGACGGACGCGCCGGAGGTGAGGCCGACCGTGCTCACGCCCTCCAGCCACGCCTCGTCGATCTCGTCGGCGAAGTCCACCAGGTGGGCGTCGCGCGCGCCCGCGCCGAGGGCGACCTCGACCAGGCGGACCGAGTTCGAGGAGTTCTTGGAGCCGACGACGATGACCAGGTCCGCGTCCTCGCCCATCTGCTTCACCGCGATCTGGCGGTTCTGCGTGGCGTAGCAGATGTCGTCGCTCGGCGGGGAGACCAGCAGCGGGAACTTCTGCTTGAGGGCGTCGACCGTCTCCATGGTCTCGTCGACCGAGAGGGTGGTCTGGGAGAGCCAGACGACCTTCGACTCGTCGCGGACCTCGACGTTCGCCACGTCCTTGGGGCCGTCGACCAGCGTGATGTGGTCGGGGGCCTCGCCGGAGGTGCCGATGACCTCCTCGTGGCCCTCGTGGCCGATCAGGAGGATGTCGTAGTCCTCCTTGGCGAAACGGACGGCCTCCTTGTGGACCTTGGTGACCAGGGGGCAGGTCGCGTCGATGGTGGCGAGCTTGCGCTCGGCCGCCTCCTCGTGGACCGTCGGCGCCACGCCGTGCGCCGAGAACATGACGATCGAGCCCTCGGGGACCTCCGCCGTCTCCTCGACGAAGATCGCGCCCTTCTTCTCCAGCGTCTGCACGACGTACTTGTTGTGGACGATCTCGTGGCGTACGTAGATCGGCGACCCGTACTGCTCCAGGGCCTTCTCGACGGCGATCACGGCGCGGTCCACACCCGCGCAGTAGCCACGGGGTGCTGCGAGCAGGACACGGCGGGCAGGCGTTGCAGTCATGCGGTCCATGGTACGGCCGGGGTCCGACACCCCTGGCCTGCCCGGCGGGCCAAAGATCGTCCGGCCGACGACACTGGCCGCATGGGTGCGCATCTCGAAGAAGGCGCGGAAGGCGGGGCGCGCGGGCCGCGGGCGCCGCGGGACGGCGGGCTGCGGCGCAGCCTGGGCTTCCGTGACCTCGTGGTGTACGGGCTGCTGTTCATCGCCCCCATGGCGCCCGTCGGCATCTTCGGCACGCTCGACGCGAAGTCGCACGGGGCCGTGGCCCTGGTCTACGTCGTGTCGACGGTCGCCATGGCGTTCACCGCATCCAGCTACGCCCAGATGGTGCGCGTCGCCCCGCAGGCGGGCTCGGTCTTCGCCTACGCGCGCGCGGGTCTCGGCGAGGGGGCCGGGTTCGTGGCGGGCTGGATGGCGATGCTCGACTACCTGCTGATCCCGGCCGTCGCGTACCTCTTCTCGGGGATCGCGATGCACTCGCTGGTCCCGGAGGTCTCCCGCTGGGTGTGGACCGCGCTGGCCGTGGTGATCACCACCGCGCTCAACCTCTGGGGCGTACGGGCGGCGGCGCGGGTCGGGTTCGCGGTGCTGGCGATGGAGATCGCGGTCCTGCTGGTGTTCGTGGTGGCCGCCTCCGTCGTGCTCGTACGGGACGGGGCGCGGCGCGACTGGCTGTCGCCGCTGGCCGGGGACGCGGGGTTCTCGCTCGCGGCGGTGCTCGGCGCGGTCTCGGTGGCGGTGCTCTCGTACCTGGGCTTCGACGCGATCGCCTCCTTCGCGGAGGAGGTGACGGGGGGCTCGGAGAAGGTCGCGCGCGCGGTGCTGTTCTGTCTGGCGCTGGCGGGCGTGCTGTTCGTGGCGCAGACGTACCTGGCGGCGCTCCTGGAGCCGTCGGGATCGGCCGCGCTGGCGGCCGATCCCGTCCAGCAGGGCTCGGCCTTCTACGACACCGTCGAGGCATCCGTGGGCACCTGGCTGCACGATCTGGTCGCGGTGAGCAAGGCGATCGGGGCGGCGTTCGCGGCGCTGGCCGGGCAGGCGGCGGCGGGGCGGCTGGTGTTCGCGATGGCGCGCGAGCGGCGGCTGCCGGGGGTCCTGGCGCGTACCGGCTCGGGCGTGCCGCGCGCGGCGCTGCTGGTGGCCGCGGTGGTGACGCTGGTGGCGGCGGTCTGGGCGGCGCGGCGCGACGACGGCATGGACCATCTGGTGTCGGTGGTCGACATGGGCGCGCTGACGGCGTTCCTGCTGCTGCACGCCTCGGTGATCGCCTGGTACGCGGTACGGCGCCGCGGGGGCCCGCCGAACTGGCTGACGCACGCGGTGCTGCCGCTGCTCGGCGCCGCGGTGATCGTGGCGGTGATGTGGGAGGCGACCCGTACGGCGCAGGTGGTCGGGCTGGTATGGCTGGTGCTGGGGATCGGGGTGTTGATGGTGCAGGGGGCGGAACGCTTCGGCCGGGTGCGCTAGCGCTGCGGGGTGCCCGGCGGCGCGGGCCGGTGGACCTTTCCGGTCGCGGCGGCGGCCGGGCGCCGGCCGCGCGTTCGGGGTGGGGTGTCAGTGGGGGCCGTTAGCCTGCGTGCATGGGTCTGCATACGAGTGCTCAGGCGCCGCTGCCGGTCGGTGAGGTGTCGCGGCTCATCGGCGGCTGGATCGACCGGCTGGGGGCGGTGTGGGTCGAGGGACAGATCACCCAGCTCTCGCGGCGGCCGGGCGCGGGGGTGGTGTTCCTGACCCTGCGCGACCCGTCGCACGACATCTCGGTGTCGGTCACCTGCTACCGGCAGGTGTTCGACGCGGTGGCGGACGTGGTCGCCGAGGGCGCCCGGGTCGTGGTCCACGCGAAGCCGGAGTGGTACGCGCCGCGGGGCCAGCTGTCGCTGCGGGCCGCGGAGATACGGCCCGTCGGCATCGGTGAGCTGCTCGCCCGTCTGGAGCAGTTGAAGAAGTCGCTCGCGGCGGAGGGGCTTTTCGCGCTCGACCGCAAGAAGCCGCTGCCCTTCCTGCCGCAGCTGGTCGGGCTGGTGGTCGGCCGCGCCTCGGCCGCCGAGCGGGACGTGCTGGAGAACGCGCGGCGGCGCTGGCCCGCGGTGCGCTTCGAGGTGCGCAACGTGGCGGTGCAGGGGGTGCACGCGGTGCCGCAGGTCGTCGAGGCGGTGCGGGAGCTGGACGGCCTCCCGGAGGTCGACGTGATCATCGTGGCGCGGGGCGGCGGCAGCGTCGAGGACCTGCTGCCGTTCTCCGACGAGCAGCTGGTGCGGGCGGTGGCCGCGTGCCGTACGCCGGTGGTCTCGGCGATCGGGCACGAGCCGGACGCGCCGCTGCTCGACCTGGTCGCGGATCTGCGGGCGTCGACGCCGACGGACGCGGCGAAGAAGGTCGTCCCCGACGTCGGGGAGGAGCTGGACCGGGTCAGGATGCTGCGGGACCGGGCGCGCCGCCATGTCGTCGGCCTCGTCGACCGGGAGGAGCGGGGTCTCGCCGGGATGCTCGGCCGCCCCTGGATGGACCGGCCGCACCGGATGGTGGAGGACCGGGCGGACGAGGTGGACGCGCTGGTGAACCGTTCGCGCCGGGTCCTGGGCCATCTGCTGGACCGCGCCGACTCCGAACTCGCCCACACCCGCGCGCGCGTGGTCGCGCTGTCGCCGGCGGCGACGCTGGAGCGGGGGTACGCGGTGCTCCAGCGGGCGGACGGGGCGGTGGTGCGGGCCCCCGGGGAGGTCGCCGGGGGCGAGGAGTTGCGGGCCAGAGTGGCCGAGGGGGAGTTCACGGTTGTCGTCGGGACGGATGCGTAGGGTGACGGGTATGGCAGCGAAGGTTAGTTCGGGTGGGGGCGGCGGAGAGGGTGCGGGCTCGGGTGCGGGTGCGCACTCGGGCTCGGGCTCCGTGGAGGCTGGGGCCGGAGGGCCGGCCGGGGCGTCGGCCTCGTCCGAGTCGCTCGGGTACGAGCAGGCTCGGGACGAGCTGATCGACGTCGTACGGCGGTTGGAGGCCGGGGGGACGACCCTGGAGGAGTCGTTGGCGCTGTGGGAGCGGGGGGAGGTGCTGGCGAAGGTGTGCCGGCGGTGGTTGGAGGGGGCTCGGGCGCGGTTGGATGCGGCGCTGGAGGCCGAGGGGTGAGGTGCCCCTCCCCGCCCCTTCCCCAAACCCTCCGGGGGTGGGGCGGGGCGGGGTGGGTTGGTTGTTTCCCGGGGGCTACGCCCCCGACCCCCAGCGGGGCCTGCGGCCCCTGCACCCCGCTGGCCCCCGACCTGCGGGCCGTCGTGTGCTGATCGCGCAGTTCCCCGCGCCCCTGCAAAGCGGGCCCTGCGGCCCCCCGAACCCCGCTCGATGTTGATCGTGCGGGCCGTCGTGGGCTGGTCGCGCAGTTCCCCGCGCCCCTAAAAGCCGGGCCTGCGGCCCGCCCCCCTCGCTCCCGGGGCTCCGCACGCCAGTGCCTCCGAGCGGGGCCTGCAGTGCGGCCCCGCATCCCGCTCGGCGTTGACCGTGCGGGTCGTCGGTGGCTGATCGCGCAGTTCCCCGCGCCCCTGAAAGCCGGGCCTGCGGCCCGTCCCTCAGACGTCGGAGGGGCTGGATCATCCCGCCGAGGATCCGCAGACACAGCACCCGCAACCCCCAAGGGGCGCGGGGAACTGCGCGAGCAACCCACAACCGACCCGCAGACGAAGACCGGGCCCCCAAGGGGCGCGGGGAACTGCGCGACCAGCCACGGACGGCCCGCAGCCAAACACCGAGCCCTGAAGGGGCGCGGGGAACTGCGCGGCCAGCCACCCACGGCCCGCAGACGGAAACCCACCCCATCCCGGCCCTCCCCTCCCCACCCCACCCCACCAACCTGGCCGAAAACCGCCCCTCCCTGTGAGCCCCATCACCCCACCCCCCACTTAGTTGAAACTTAACCTATCTCCGTCGTACGGTGACACCACCGCTTGATCCCCACAAGTGGAATCCCCGTAAGTCCGGAAGGTTCGTTATGTCTCTCGTCCTTGACCCCGCCGCCCAGGACCTCCTCTTCCGTGAGGCCCGTACCGCCAACACGTTCACCGAGGAGCCGGTGAGCGAGGAGCAGGTGCAGGCGATCTACGACCTGGTCAAGTTCGGGCCCACCGCCTTCAACCAGACGCCACTGCGCATCGTGCTGGTGCGTTCCGCCGAGGCGCGGGAGCGGCTGGTGGCGCACATGTCCGAGGGCAACCGGGCCAAGACCGCGACCGCCCCGCTGGTCGCCATCCTCGCCGCCGACAACGAGTTCCACGAGGAGCTGCCGAAGCTGTTCCCGGCCTTCCCGCAGGCCGCCGACGTGTTCTACAGCGAGCGCCCGGCCCGCGAGAACGCCGCCGGTCTGAACGCCGCGCTCCAGGCCGCGTACTTCATCCTCGGCGTCCGCGCCGCCGGGCTCGCCGCCGGCCCGATGACCGGCTTCGACCCCGCCGGGCTCCAGAAGGAGTTCCTGGACGGCGACCACACCCCGCTGATGGTCGTCAACATCGGCAAGCCGGGCGAGGGCGCCTCGTACCCGCGCAGCCCGCGCCTGGCGTACGACGAGGTCGTCACCACCGTCTGAGGCCCGGCGACAGTACGGCGAAAGGCCGCCACATCCCCCGCTCGGGGTGCGGCGGCCTTTCGCCGTACTGGGGGTCCCAGGGCCCGGGGACCAGAGCCCGGGGGCCGTCGCGCCTAGGCCTTCTTCAGCTCCAGCGCCGCCGCCATCCGCTCCAGCTGGGCGAAGCCCGCCGTGCCGGTCACCACGGTCGTGGAGCCCTTGTCCTCGCGGACGAGCGCGTCGTACTTGGGGCCCTCCCAGCGGCGCCAGGTCGCGCCCGCGATCCGCTGGGTGTGCTCGGTCTTCGCCGCCTTCTTGGCGACGGACTTCACGAACTTGTCGTGGTCGGGCGCCGAGGACTGCTCGATCGCCACGTACTCCTTGTCCGGGTCCAGGAAGCCCAGGTGCCAGGCGTTGTCGGCCTGGCCGTCGTAGGTGACCGAGGTCGCCTTCCACTTGTCCTGGTCGGGCAGCCCGACCGGCGCCGCCACCGGATACGGCGCGGCGCGCCGGACCGTCAGGAGCTCGACCCGGTAGTCGACCGCCTTGACCGGGTCCTTCTTCCCGTCGTGCGGGACGAACATGTAGATCACAGCCACGGCGATACCGATCACCGCCAACGACTGCAGCATGTTCCGCACACTCTGCTTGCCACGTGTTCCTGCCACGCACCCATGGTCTCAGGTCATGTCGCTGCTCATACGTGGCCCCCACTGCTCATTTTGTCGACGTGACGATAGAGTCCAGGCACCCTCTTTTTTCCCGGCCGTCGCCGTACAGAAAGGTGCGCTCCGATGACCGAGCACAACTTGCCGCCCCAACTCGAGGTCTCGCCCGAGGCTCCCGACCGCAACCTCGCCCTGGAACTGGTCCGGGTCACCGAGGCCGCCGCCATGGCCGCCGGCCGCTGGGTCGGGCGCGGCGACAAGATCGGCGCCGACGGCGCCGCGGTCAACGCCATGCGCACCCTCGTCTCCACCGTCTCCATGAACGGCGTCGTCGTCATCGGGGAAGGCGAGAAGGACGAGGCCCCGATGCTCTACAACGGCGAGCGCATCGGCGACGGCACCGGCCCCGAGGTCGACATCGCCGTCGACCCGATCGACGGCACCACCCTGAACGCCAAGGGCATGCCGAACGCCATCGCCGTCCTGGCCGCCGCCGACCGCGGCACCATGTTCGACCCGTCGGCCGTCTTCTACATGGACAAGCTGGTCACCGGCCCCGAGGCCGCCGACTTCGTCGACATCAACGCCCCCGTCTCGGTGAACATCCGCCGCGTCGCCAAGGCGAAGAACTCCTCGCCCGAGGACGTCACCGTCGTCATCCTCGACCGGCCCCGCCACGAGGGCATCGTCAAGGAGATCCGCGAGACGGGCGCCCGCATCAAGTTCATCTCCGACGGCGACGTGGCCGGGTCGATCATGGCCGTGCGCGAGGGCACCGGCGTGGACCTGCTGATGGGCATCGGCGGCACGCCCGAGGGCATCATCTCCGCCTGCGCCATCAAGTGCCTCGGCGGTACCATCCAGGGCAAGCTCTGGCCCAAGGACGACGCCGAGCGCCGGCGGGCGCTGGACGCCGGGCACGACCTCGACCGGGTCCTGTCGACCAACGACCTCGTCTCCGGCGACAACGTCTTCTTCGTCGCCACCGGCATCACCGACGGCGAGCTGCTGCGCGGCGTGCGCTACCGCGGCGAGACGGCCACCACCCAGTCGCTGGTCATGCGCTCGAAGTCCGGCACGATCCGCCAGATCGACTCCACCCACCGCCTCTCGAAGCTGCGCGCCTACAGCCAGATCGACTTCGACCGGGCGAAGTGACGCAGAGGTAGCGGCGTAGGGGGGCCGAAGCCCCGGTCCGGCCCGGGGCTTCGGGTCGCGTACGTACGTGAAGGGGCGCTCCCGTTGTGCGGACGGGGGCGCCCCTTCGCGTACGTACGCGCGCGTCAGGCGGCGGACGCCGCCTTCTTCAGCTCGACCTCGCGCCGGCGCCGCCGGGCCAGCACCACACGCCGCTCGGCCGCCGTCAGACCGCCCCACACCCCGTACGGTTCGGGCATCAGCAGGGCGTGCTCACGGCACTCGACCATGACCGGGCAGCGGGCGCAGACCCGCTTGGCGGCCTCCTCGCGCGACAGGCGCGCGGCCGTCGGTTCCTTGGAGGGGGCGAAGAACAGCCCCGCCTCGTCCCGGCGGCAGACCGCCTCCGTGTGCCACGGGCCCGCCTGGTCCTCCCGAGCGGGGCCGCGCTGCGGCGGGACGGCGACGGCGACCTGCAGGGACTGATGCGGCGGATGCAGCACGGCCAACTCCTGACGACGGCTGACGACGGCTTCGCGAGCGAGCGACGATGCGACAGTCCCTACCCGCTGTACGCGTGCCTATGCACTGAGTTCCGATGTCCGGAAGTGCGAACGCGCGCCGTTGACCGGAAGTGTGCGGACGCGACGCCTCAGGAGCCGAGGTGTTTGCGCAGGCGGCCGTGGAGGTCGGCGATCCGCTTGCCGCGCTTCGGCTTCGCCTCGATGTTGCCGAATACCGAGTATCCGTTGACGACGACCACGGGCGCCTCGGGGTGCTCGGCCTCCAGCGTGTCCACTTCGAAGTTGCCGAAAACGCCGGTCCCGCTGCCGCGCAGGGTCAGGTTCTCGGGGACGCGGACCTCCACGTTGCCGAAGATCGACGTGGCGTTGATGACGGAAAGCCGCTGTTCGAAGTAGGCCTCGGTGAGATCGATCTCGACGCTGCCGAAGAGCGCGAAGGCGTTGGTGCGGCGGCCGACGCGCCAGCGGCCCTTGCGGGTCGAGCTGGAGAAGACGGCGACCAGGTTCTCGGCGGCGACGGGTCCGGCGGGCTCGTCCGGGGCGTGTGCGGTCGCGTACGCGGGCGCGGATGAGGCGGTGGCGGGCGCGCCGAAGCGGTGCGCGCCGCCGGCGGCCGCCGGGAGGTCCCGTACGAGCGGCTCCAGTTCGCCGACCGTCTTCGCGCGGTAGACGCCGTCGATGCGCTCGGCGTGCTCCTCCGCGTCCAGCCGGCCCTCCGCGAGCGCCTCGCGCAGGATGTCGGCGGCCCGGTCGCGGTCGGCGTCGGAGGCGCGCAGGAGCGCGGCCTCCGGCGGCTTCGGGGGCTGCGGCTCGGCGTGCTTCTCCAGGTCCACGGAATCGTCCACGCGGCCAGCGTACCCAAACGCGATAGATCGCGACTAGGGGTTCGCGACAGTCGGCGCGTCCGTCCCGCGCGCGTCACCCCGCCGCGACTGAGCCCTACCTCACAGAATCGGCGCGGTGGCGGCGGCATACGCTTGAGGGCGCTGTGCCAATGGAGGTCAGCCGCTGTCTGCCGAGTGAGGAATGGCCGTACACATGTCCCCCGTCTCCCGCCCTCCCAGCCCTGCGTTCGCGTACTCCGACCTGCTCCCCCTGGGAGAGGACAACACGCCCTACCGCCTGGTGACCGCCGAAGGTGTCTCCACCTTCGAGGCCGACGGCCGTACGTTCCTCAAGGTCGAGCCGGAGGCGCTGCGCAAGCTGGCCGCCGAGGCGATCCACGACATCCAGCACTATCTGCGCCCGGCCCACCTGGCCCAGCTGCGCCGGATCATCGACGACCCCGAGGCGTCCAGCAACGACAAGTTCGTGGCGCTCGACCTGCTGAAGAACGCGAACATCGCGGCGGCGGGCGTGCTGCCGATGTGCCAGGACACCGGCACGGCGATCGTCATGGGCAAGCGCGGGCAGAACGTGCTGACCGAGGGCGGCGACGAGGAAGCCCTCTCGCGCGGCATCTTCGACGCGTACACCCAGCTCAACCTGCGGTACTCGCAGATGGCTCCGCTCACCATGTGGGAGGAGAAGAACACCGGCTCGAACCTGCCCGCGCAGATCGAGCTGTACGCGACGGACGGCGGCGCCTACAAGTTCCTCTTCATGGCGAAGGGCGGCGGCTCGGCCAACAAGTCGTTCCTCTACCAGGAGACGAAGGCCGTCCTGAACGAGGCCTCCATGATGAAGTTCCTGGAGGAGAAGATCCGCTCGCTCGGTACGGCGGCCTGCCCGCCCTACCACCTGGCGATCGTGGTCGGCGGCACCAGCGCCGAGTTCGCGCTGAAGACCGCGAAGTACGCCTCCGCGCACTACCTCGACGAGCTGCCGACCGAGGGTTCGGCGACCGGGCACGGCTTCCGTGACACGGAGCTGGAGGAGAAGGTCTTCGAGCTGACGCAGAAGATCGGGATCGGGGCGCAGTTCGGCGGCAAGTACTTCTGCCACGACGTGCGCGTGGTGCGGCTGCCCCGGCACGGCGCCTCGCTGCCGGTCGCGATCGCCGTGTCCTGTTCGGCGGACCGCCAGGCGGTCGCGAAGATCACGGCCGAGGGCGTGTTCCTGGAGGAGCTGGAGAAGGACCCGGCGCGGTTCCTGCCGGACACGACGGACGACCACCTCGACGAGTCGTCCGACGTGGTGCGCATCGACCTCAACCAGCCGATGGACGACATCCTCGCCGAGCTCACCAAGTACCCGGTGAAGACCCGGCTCTCGCTGACCGGTCCGCTGGTCGTGGCGCGCGACATCGCGCACGCCAAGATCAAGGAGCGGCTGGACGCGGGGGAGGAGATGCCGCAGTACCTCAAGGACCACCCGGTGTACTACGCCGGTCCGGCGAAGACGCCGGAGGGGTACGCGTCGGGGTCCTTCGGGCCGACCACGGCCGGGCGCATGGACTCGTACGTGGAGCAGTTCCAGGCGGCGGGCGGGTCCAAGGTGATGCTGGCGAAGGGGAACCGGTCGGCGCAGGTCACTCGGGCGTGTGACGCGCACGGGGGGTTCTACCTGGGGTCGATCGGGGGGCCGGCCGCGCGGCTCGCGCAGGACTGCATCAAGAAGGTCGAGGTCGTCGAGTACGAGGAGCTGGGGATGGAGGCGGTGTGGCGGATCGAGGTGGAGGATTTCCCGGCGTTCATCGTGGTCGACGACAAGGGGAACGATTTCTTCCAGGCTCCGGCTGAGGCGCCCACGTTCTTGAACATTCCCGTGCGGGGGGTGGGGCAGGCGTAGGGGGTTTTGGCCCCTCCCCGCCCCTTCCCCAAACCCTCCGGGGGTGGGTGGGGCGGGTTGAGGTGGTCTCCCGGGGGCTACGCCCCCGGGCCCCCTGTCGCGGGGGCTGCGCCCCCTGCACCCCACCACGGGGCTCCGCCCCGGACCCGGCTCCTCCAACGCCGGAGGGGCTGAGCGCCCGGAGGCAACCGGGGTGCCCCCCAGGGCACGGAGGCCGCCTGCGGACCGTGGCGGGCTGGTCGCGCAGTTCCCCGCGCCCCTTGAAGCGCCCCTTCGCCCCAAGGTCACGTAACCCGCGCGCGCGAAGGCCTTGGCCATCGGC
>NZ_JBEXWK010000021.1:0-155907 GCF_040629815.1 Streptomyces sp. NPDC005878 | reverse complement strand
AGCGCGCCGGGCGCGGCCAGGACGGGGCACCGGGCCGCAGACCGGGCGCGGGCATGCCGACGGCCCGCCCCCACGAGGTACGAGGACGGGCCGGGCAACGAAGGCGACGCGGGCGCGACGGTTCAGGGACGGGCAGGCGCGGTCAACTCGTCGCGGCGGGACAGCAGGGGGACTGTCACCAGGCGCGTCCCTGGCGAATGAGTTCGAACTGGTCGTATGCCAGGTCAGAGTTCTCGCGGCTGGGACCGAGCCACTTCACTCCGCGGTCCCAGCGGTAGACCCAGTAGCACCTCCATCGGCCCTGCGGGTCCTGACGGTTGTCCTGGCGTGTGCTCTGGCCGTACAGGAGCCGGTAGACCCGGCCGTCGGGTGCGGTGAACGTGTCGATGGCGCGGGTGCGCTCGTAGAAGTAGCGGTCACCGAGCACGCCGGGCTTGTGGTCGTGTACGCCGAACCTCTGGTTGGTGATCCACTGGCCCTCGTGGGGCGGGAGGTCCTCGGGGCGGATCTGCGGGTGTGCCCACACGCGGGAGTTCGACGGAGCAGGGTGCAGCTCGCCATCGCTCGTGCGGAAGCTGTATCCGATGCCCCCGTAGGTCTCGTAGGTGCCTCCCACGCTGATGCCCCAGACCGGCGTGAACTCGGTGCCGATGGAGCCGTCGGGCCTGGTGACCTCGCGGGCAAGGCGTTGGCCCGTCTCGATCTGGCCCGGGTGCAGCAGCTCGACTCCGGCACTCTCGTCGGGCCACGTCCAGTTGTCCACGTTCCAACTCCTTGTCATTGCGCCGTGTTGGGCGGGGTCGGGCCGGTGCGGCCCGTGGTTGGTGGGTGCAGCGTGCGGCGGTGGTCGGCAAGCGGCGCAACCAGCGCGCCGGGCGCGGCCAGGACGGGGCACCGGGCCGCGGACCGGGCGCGGGCATGCCGACAGCCCGCCCCCACGCAGTACGAGGACGGGCCGGGGCAGGGGCGGGCAGGGCGGGCAGTGTCCGCCGGTGAGTCAGGGACGGCACGCCGTCGATGACTCCGCGTTGCAACCCTGGCTGCAGGCGGACGGAGGCGCCGGATCCCGGACGCCTCGGCGTGCGGCTCGACGCGGGTGCGGCAGACGCGGGGGGCACGCTTGGGCAGGTGACCGGGACGGTCAAAGGGAGTAGGGCAGCCCGCGCTCGTCGTCTCCTGGGGACTCGCTATGCCGTGCCTCCTGCGTCTGGATCTCCGCACGAATCGCCGGGTAAAGATCCGGGCCGGGGGCATCTGCGATGCGGTGATCGAACGCCCACGCCAGAGCCTCGTCCGTGGGATCCTCGCCAGGACGATCGGCACACCACTTGGCAGCGAGCTTTTGCACCCGCGCCGTCCGGGCACTCGGCCAATCGTCCCGGCCCTCGAGCGCTTCACGGACCAGCGCCTGCCCCTCGGGAGTCGACTCCAGTACCTGCCAGCCGAGTTCGTCCACGACAAAGCGCAGCGTCACGTCGTGGCTCCACTGGACGCCGTACGGGTCGGTGTGCCAACTGGCGTCGGGCACGAGGACCGGGTCACAGGCATAGAGGGTCCGTCGAGCAACGTCGATATCGATCGCGGGACTGAGGGGCGCGCCAGGTACCGGGGACGGCACTCGTGTCTCCTCTTCGGTGCTCCCCTGAGCTGGATCCTGCTCGGCAGGGTTCATACTGCTCTCCTTGTAATCGTCGCAGGTGGCGGTCCGCGGCCCCGCAGGCGGTGCCCACAGCGGCAGAGCAGCGCTGGGCCATGCTTGGGCGCGGGGGGCGGTTGCTGCCGGCGGCAGTGCGGGGTGGGTCGGACCACAGACGAGGCGCGGCTGTGTGCGGCGCGGGAGCCGGTGCTCGGACTCGCCGCACGTGGAGGATCGGTGCGGGGGCGTCCTTCCGGCCGCACCGACACTGGCCCGGGCGGAGCCAAGCCGCACAACCTCGATCGAAGACGTCGCTGCGGGGCGGTGGCGGGCGGGACGGACGCGAAGGGCCCACCCCGGGCGGAGTGGGCCTCGTACACGTAGACGGAATAGGTGGTCAGTGGGTGGGTTATCCGCTCTGCCCAGGGCTGTTGTCCAGGTCGACGGTCAGGTCGGCGCCTTCCTCGGGTCGCAGGAGTTCGGCGAGTGCCCCGAGCACAGCGCACAGCGCGTCGTCGTCGAGGTCGACGATCGTGGAAGTGCCGCGGTCGTGCAGCGTCACGTCGTGGACGCGGTAGTCGGCGTGCCCCATGCCGAACTTGGAGTCGCGGGCGGCGAAGACTGCGCGCGTCCAGCGGGGCCCGTCGGCGGACGTGAGCAGCCGCACGCGGCGGCCAGCTGCAGCGCGCAGGGCTGCCTCCTCGGCGTCGGCGGCGGTCTCACGCAGTTCAGTCAGCATGGCAGGGTCCATGGTGTCCAGCAGGGCCCGCAGTGCGGCCTTGCGGACCTGAGTACGGGCGCGGTCGGCGGATGTCTGGGCGCAGCACTGCGCGCGCCAGCACACGCACCGGTGGCAGTCGAGGCACGTCTGGGTCTGGTCGCAGCCGCACCGGCAGGTGAAGGGGCGGCAATAGGCGCCGTGCTCCGCCTTTGCCGAAGCGGGGACGGCGGCCAGGGAGCGGGTGAGCTCGGTGAAGTCGCGTTCTTCTTCCACGAGGTTGGCGGCCAGGGTTTGACCGTCCTCGCGGAGCATTGCGGCGAGACGGTCGCAGGTCTGCCGGTGGATCACGAGGGCGTACGCCTCGACCTGGGCGCCGATGAGCAGTGGGAAGGATTCCGAGTCGTCGGGGGTGACGTCGGGTTCGTTGTCGGGGGTGGTCATGCTCGTCTCCAGTCGGGGGTCGGTGGTCATGGCGATGCTGGCTAAGGCAGGACGGGCTCCCGGTCGTAGATGGCGGCGAGGGAGGCGAGCAAGGGCGCCACCATGGAGCGGGCGACGGGCATGTTGGCCTCGCGCCACACGGGCGCGTTGTCGATGGCGCGCCAGAGTTCGGCGGTCATCGGGAGTGAGGCCGCGTTCGTGCAGTCGGGTACGCGGAGTGGCGAGTGGGCGCCCTTGATGTCCACATGTGCTCCGTCGGGGCGAAGGCAGACGATGTGTCCGATGCGGCAGGGGCAACGTGTGCCTCCACCGTCCAGCCACATGCGGTCCTGGCCGTCGCAGTCGTCGGTGAGCAGGCCGATTGTGGGCCATCCGGTCGCCTCGTTCAGGGCGCGTGCGAAGGCGTGGCACTGGCCATGCGTGAATGCCTCGCGCGCCGTTTCGTCGAGGCGGCCGGGGGTCACCTCGAAGGTGCGGTGCCATTGGCCAACCACGGTGACAGGCCGGTCGGCGGGGAGGGGGGACGTGTCGGTGGGCGTGCCCGTCGCGCCGGCTGGGTGATCTCCGGCCTCCATCGGGAAGGCGGTGAGCAGATCGGACATGGCAGGGTGTACTCCTTCCTGGGGTTGCCCGGGTGGGCGGCCGCATCGTCGGAGCACGGCGGGCTAGCGTCGCAACGGGAGTTGGGCAGGCGTGGGACGCCCCTGCCCGCCGTGGTGTGGAGATGCGACGGAGGGCAGGGGCCGGACGGGGGCGCTGTCAGGGGGCGAGGAGGAGGGCGCCGAAGCTGGTGACCTTCTGCCAGGCTGCCTCGAATCCGTCTCGTTGCTTGTCGGCCATCCCCGCCGGGGCGGCGACCAGGAACCCCTCGGCTGTCGGGTATGTCTCGCCTCGTTCGGCGAAGCGCATCCGCGGGATGCCGTCGATGGTTACGACGGGTGAGTCCGATGCCCGTCCCTCGTCGTGGAGGTGTTGCATGACCTCGCTCTGGGTGCCGTGGTGGATGCTGCGGACCGATCGCCAGGCCGGTCCCTTCCGGAGGGGCTCACGGCACCAGGGTCCTGGCCGTGGGCAGCTCTTTCCGTGGTTGGCACGGCAGTGGTCCGAGCGGCCCGCGAAGTAGACGCGGCGCACTTCGTACACCGCCCACTGGGCGGCGCTGCGTTCGCGTTCGAACGCGTTCAGGGCGGCGGTGTTCCCGTCGTTGTGGAGGAGCTGCTTGAGGGAGACGTCGCGGTACAGGGTCGAGCGGGGGTTCAGGGCGATTGCGTTGGACTCCAGGCGCAGTACTGCGGCGGCTAGTTCGGGGAAGGCGCGGCAGCGAGCGAGGTGCGCGTCGACGGATGCTCGGACGGCGGGGTACGGGCACATCGTGCAGTACGACTTAGGCCATACCACACCGAATCGTTCTTTGAGGCCCTGAAGGATCTGAGTCCTGTCGAGCTCCCAGTCGATGAGCGGGTACCAGGGGCGGCGGGTCTGAGAGGCGTAGGTGTAGTCACGCTCGGCCCGGTCGGTCTCGTTTGCTTCGTAGCCGATGACGTGGCGGTACGCCATGGTGCCGAACTCTCTGGCCGCCCACTGGTCCATCACCCAGCCCTTGAACTTGATCGAGCAGAACCGCTTCTTGGAGGCGTACTGGGGCACCGTGCCGGTGGGGCCGAGTTCGTCGGACAAGGCCCATGGGCCGCGGCGGAACAGGCGGCTGGGGGTGCGCGTGTCGGACAGGACGGCGATGCCGTCGCTGTCGCTCGGTCCTCCTCGGGCCACTTGGACGAGGCGGACGTGGTGGCGGGCCAGCAGGGGGAGGATGTGCTGCTCGGCCAGGTCCATCGTGTCCGGCCACTCCTCGCCCGTGAGGGCCACGATGACCACGCATTCGCGCAGGTCGGGGGTGAGGTCGTGGGCGGCTGGATCTTCGAGGAACTCGACCAGGATGCGCGTGGAGTCGGCGCCCAGGCCCCAGCTGATGAGGACCGGGGACACGGTTTCGTCCATGGAGGTGGCCTTCCGGGTCATGGTGCGTAGCGGGCGCCGGCGCTGAGGTCTGCCGGGGCTGCTCTGGATGGCCGGAACGATGGGTAGGGTCAGGCCAAGCCCCGCAACTGCCCTTGTGTCCATGTGTGTTGGCGAGTGGCGGGTGGCGACGATGGCCTGTTGGCCTGCCCCCTGGTGTGTGGCCACGGGCTCCAAGGTCGTGGGGCGGGCGGCTGCGTGTGCGGGTGAGGCATAGGTCGGCCCTCGGCACCGGAGGGTGACGAGGGCCGAAAGGCGGGCGGGGTTCACACGGGTGGGGTCGCTTCAGCGGCCGCTTTGCGTTCGATGGTGTCGACGCGCAGCTCGACGGTGTCGCTGCCGGTTTCCTCGCCGTCCAGGAGGTAGCGCTCTTCTGCGTCGTGTGCGGAGCGGGCGGTCAGGGTGAAGGTGATCATCTCGGTGCGGAACACGGTGACCTCGTACGATCCCGGTCCCTCAGGGTCGTCGCCTTCGCCGTCGGCAGTTGCCTCCTGCGGGTCCAGCAGGACCAGCACGTCGTAGGTGAACAGTGGCGGGCGCGGGATGCGGCTTGGTGCCAGGGTGCGCGGCTCGCCGTCGGCATGGGTCAGGAACGCGGTGATGGCCGCGCGCATTTGGTCGCGCTGCGCGGGGGTGGTGGTGCCGTCGGCGAGGGCGCACACGCTTGGGACGTCCAGCCAGTGGTGCTCGTTCAAGCCGCTGATGCTGTGCGTGGTGCGCTGCTCCGCGGCCATGGCCGCGGTCCATGCGCGCACGCGGCCGGCGGCGGTGTCCGGGGCAGGGCGGGCGCCTGCGGTGACCTCCGCCAGGCGTGCCGCGTGCCGGGCGTAGCTGGCCTGGCAGACGTCGCAGGCGGCTACGGTGCCCATCGGCCCGGTAGGAAGACTGCCGGTCGCATAGACGCCGTGCTGTGCATGGTCGGGGACGTAGTTGCACAGCATCGGCACGCCTGCGTCGTTGGTGACATACCGGTTCTCGTTGGGGTGAGTGTCCATGGCTCCTCCTCCAGAATCAGGGGGGTGGGCGGCTCGCATCGTGGGTCGGGCGCTCGCCGACTTCTGCGAGGCGGTTGCTGCGCACGGTGGCCTGGACGCTGGCAACGCCCGCAACCTCGGGCGCACGATGACCTCGGCGCGGCGGGGCGTCGGGCGTGGGTCGGCCCCCGATGCCTGGTCAGGTGGGCAGCGGGGGCCGGGCATTGCGATCAGCTGGCGGTGGAGACGGGGCGGATCAGCACACACTGCATCGATCTGTCTCCGTCATCCAGGAAGAAGAGCTCCTGCAGGGAGGTTCGAAGGCCGATGACGCCGTAGGTGCGGCCTTCCGGCTGCGGCACGGTCCACGTCTGCGAGTACGTGGTCTCAATGGCGTTCCGGATCCTGGTCAGGGCCGTACGGACCGCGAAGCCCTGCGAGAACGGGTGGGAGCCGTGCACCGGTACCCAGTCGGCGGACTCGATCACTTCGAGGAGTTCGGCACGCCGGTCCTCGGGGACCAGATCAGTGGCGGCGGCGACTTCGATCCAGCTGGTTCGGGTGTGCTCTGACATGTGGGCCTTTCGGTTGCTTGGGCGAGATCGCCCGCGAGAGGGAGGCGTCAGGACGGAGCGCGCGTCTACTCCCTCCGGGCGGCGGCCACACCGTGGCCCGGCGGCCGGCAAGGGACGCAAGCGGGTCCACGTCCTGGTCTCGGTGCCTCCGGCCCGCGTTGCACGCAGGGCCAGGAGGCAAGGGGCGAGTGCGGCACTGGGCCGGAGGCGGTGAGGGCGCCGCCCCGGCCGGTGGGCACGGGGCGGCGGGTGTCGTCCGAGCGCCGTAAGGCCCTCGGCTCCGCGAGTGCGGCGCCGAGGGCCCGCGGGCTGTTACGCCCGTGTCCCGTGCATGTAGTCGCCGCGCTCGTCGCGGTCCGTGGAGTCGGGCTCAGGGCGAAGCTGTTGTGACTGCTGGAGGGGGATGGCGTTGGTGAGGGCGTCGCGCAGGTCACGCAGGGCTCGGACGGCAGCGCCTTCGGCTTCGACGGGCCAGATCGGGTCGTCGGAGCGAGCGGTGTCGAAGTCCTCGTTCTCGTCCAGGAGCGCGAGGGCTTCCGCGACGGTGGCGATGGCGGCCGGGTAGTCGGTGGCGGGGCCGGTGAGCGTGCTGAGGTCGGGGGCCGGCAGGACGGGAGAGCGGTAGGCGGGGTCGTCGGTCACCAGGACGCCCAAGGCGGCCACCGCCAGGGCCCAGGCCGGCTCGCAGTGTTCGCGGTCGGCTGGGATGAGCGCGAGGGCCGCATCGGCGGCATAGCCGTGGGGGGAGCTGCCGAGGCAGGTCTCGGCCGTGACACTCGGCCCGAGCCGGAGGATGCCCTCGAGGGTGCCCGGCTTGTGGTCGCTGGCGGGCTGCCACGACCACGCGGCCGTCGGGGTGGTGAGGCGTTCCAGTGCCGTGAGCCAGCAAGGACCGGTGTAGCCGTCTGCGGCGATGACGACGGCGCCGGAGTCGGCGTTGAAGGTGATGGAACCTCTGATCGGGCTGTTGCGGTGGCGGGGGCTCTGCTCGAAGAACACGAGGCCGGTGTCCTGGTCAGGGTGCGAACGAACGGCCAGGGGCGGTGCGGAGACCATGAGTGCGGTGTAGAAGCCGTTGAGGGTGCCGGTGGCGGTGAGCTCCTGGTGGAGGGCGTCATGGGTGGTGAACACGCGGGGTCCTTCCCAAGGTGAGATCCCGTCGGCCGGTGGGCCGGGCGGGAGCTGCTCCGCTGAGGGGCGGGGCGGCGGGGTGGACCGTGCGCGGGGTATGCCTTAGCCCCGCAACCGCCGCTGTGGCGTCCGGAAGGAGCGGGCAGGGGCAGGGGCGGCAACGGCCTAGGCCCCGCCCCTGGGGCGGGGCCTAGAGCGGTAGTGACAGTGGCGGAGAGGGCCTGTTTCAGGCGGCAGATGGGGCCGCGCTCTGGGGGGCGGGCGATGCGGCCGGCTGGTTGGTCTGCTGCTGGCCGACCGGGGTGAGGATCTCCCGGTGGTCGGGGGTGATGAGGGCGGCGACGCTGTCACGCCAGTTCGGGATGCGGCAGCGGTTGCGGCCGAGGACCAGGAAGCCGCGGGCCCGGTCGCGTCGGACATAGGTGAAGGTGTCGCTGCGGGTGCCGTTGGTGAACGTCAGGGTGTGGGTGAGGCGGACCTGGGTGCCCGGCTTCAAGTACCGGCGCAGGAAGTCGCGCTGGGCGTGATGCGCACGGCACTGCGCGCGCCAGGCGAGTGCGTACTCGTTCGTGGTCGGGGTGAGCGCGTTGAGCACCGACTTGGGTGCCTTGTGGTCGCCAGGACCACAGTTCTCGTCCAGGTCCTTGTAGCTGAAGTTGTAGTCCGGGTCGTTGGTCCATCGGGTCAGGGCGATGAAGGCGGTGACTTCGCTGGTGGTCTGGTCGCGGACGGCGGCGTAGAAGACGCCTTCGACGGTGCCGTGCGCGATGATCTTGTAGCGGTCGTCGAGCTTCTTCGCGAAGTGCTCCTCGTTGGTCTCGGCGTTCTTGTCGCGTCGGTACGACGTCCATCCCATGGCGTGGCCTCTCTGGTCTGGGGCCGGTTCTGTGGACCGACCGCTGGCGCAGCGTGGGATGGTGGCGGGCAAGTGGCGCAAGTGCGTGCCGGGGCGGTCCGGCCGGGTGCGGGAAGCGGAGTGTCACCCGCAGGCGAGGCCCGGAGTTTTGGGCGACAACGCCCCTTGGGCCCGCCCGCGCTGGATGGCGGGAAGGCCCAAGGGGCGGTTGCGGTGTTCAGTTCGGGGACGGTGCGGTGGCGTGGATCGTGTAGCCGGTGTTGTTGAAGGGGCGCACGGTCTCTGCGATGAACTGTGCGCGCTGCGGGGTCGTGCACTTCACCGAGCGGGCGCCCTTGCCAATGGCGTTGTACAGCGTGACCGTGTAGCGGCCGCTCTCGGGGGTTCCTCCGGGTACGGGACGGACGGGGTCGGGGGCGTGGCCTTCCGCGTTCAGTCGGGTGTTCGCGGCCTTGATGCAGTCCGCGCACAGCCAGCTGTCGACCAGGTACGTGACCTTGACGGCTCCGTAGGCCAGGCAGGTGGGCTCGGTACAGCGGATCCCGGCGGCGCACCGAGCACGGGTGGCAGCCCGTTCTGCGGCCTGCTGGGACAGATACGCGGGCACAGTCGGCGGCGTGGGAGGCACGTCGTCGGCGTCCTCGGTCAGTCCCCACCGAGCGGCCTGCTCCTGGAGTGCGTCGCTGGCCTGGCGCTCGCGGTCGGTCCAGCCTCGTCGGCCGAGGGCCGGTTCGACCGCGGCGGCCTCGACCAGGAAGCGGCAGCGCTCTTCGATGTGCTGGAAGACGACCACGCGGAGATCGTCGTCGGCGTCATCGGCCCGAGCAGCTGCCTGTCGGGCTGTGGCGGCGATGCGCAGCAGCTTGGTCGACGGGGCGTTGAGCTGGTGCTTGGCTGCCGTGAGGAAGGAAAGCGCGTAGGGCGTCTCCTCGTGGTCGGCCACGCCGGGCAGGGCCAGCAGCCGCCGAGCTGCGGACAGCGCTCGTGGGATGCGGGCGGTGGCGTGGGCAACGCCGGCACCGGTTGCCTGCGGGTGGGCCAGGATGTAGGCGATGGTGCGTGCGCTGCGGGCGACGGCGTACAGGCGGTGTACCTGGCGGTCGAGCTCGGCGGCGGAGGGCAGGGCGGAGAGCTGGGGCATGGGTTGACTCATCTCGAATGCGGGGCAGGGACGTGATCGCTCACAGAGGGCGCGTGCGGCTCCGGTGGGTGAGCACGCTGACCGTGGGCCGCGTCGGGGTTAGCCCTGCAACGCCTGCGGGCCGCGCGTCCACAGGGGTGGCGCACGGCCCGGCTCGCCCGACTGGTGGCGTTGGTCAGAACAGCACGCCCTCCTCCGGTGTTGCTCCAGCTCTGGCTCCGCCTCTGGTTCGTCGGCTACGGCGAGGGCCGCCTCGCGGAGCTCCAGGCGGGGGTAACCGCCAGTGCACCGGCTATATGGGGCCCTGGGTGGGTGTCAGTGGCGGGCGTGAGAGGGATGGCGCAGGACGAACAGTGCCTTCGCCATGGAGGTGGTGGCGGGGCGGATGAGGTCGGAGTTCTGGTCACCGCCCCATACGGTCCATCGGTCGCCGTCCAGATGCGGGGTCCACGTCAGGAGGAATGTTCGGCCGTCGGGGACGGTCGCCGACCACTGGCCGCGCTGTGTGGTCGTGAACGTCACTCCGGGCACTTCGGGAAGTTCGGGGACGGGGCCGAACCGGCGGGCCTGAAGGTCGAGATAGGCGCGGGTGGCGACGACCGCGACCTCGGCCGTCGCCGGTCGCGCTGTGCCCCGCTCACCGGATACCGGCCGCCAGTACGCGCCTCGCGCATAGTTGAAGCCTCGTTCGGCCAGGACGGCCCCAGCGAGGTTCAGTACCTCGTCGCGCAGGGCGTGCGCGTGGGTGCCGACCAGCGGCACAGGGTCCCAGAGGCTCGGGCTGTCGCCCCCTTCGGCGTTCACCCAGTGCAGGGCAGCGCGTGAGGTGGTCGGAGAGACGTAGACCCGGACGGCGACGGGGCGGCTGCGCTCCTCCGACGCACGGCTTAGTTCCAGCCTTCGGTCTTCAGGGAGGAGCTGAGCGCGCTGGGCGTTGCCGGAGCCGTGGTTGATCGTGGTCACAGGGTCGTCCTTCGGTCGATGCTGGCACGCGGTGGGCCGGGACGGGACCACGGCGAGGGGTGTCGTTGCCCGGCGAGCCGGATCGTGGCGGGACGGTGAGTTAGCCGGGCAACTGCCGAAGGAACAGAGCGGCCCCCAGGCCCGGCGGGCGAGGGGGCGGCGCGTGGTGTGAGTGTTAGTCCATCGTCCCTGTGGGCTGCTGGAAGAAGACGGGAGTGGTCACCTCGCGGGCCTCCTGTTCGCTCAGTCGGAGGGTGGGGTGGGTGAGATGGGCGGGGAGTTCATAGGCGGCGAGCCAGTTCTCCCCCGGACTCCCTGCGGGCGTCGCACGGCCGTCGACCGGGTAGAAGCGGTATCTGGCGCAGTCGGCAGCGGTTGCGATGAATCCGCCGGTGACCCGCTGCCACGCGAGCGCGGCGTCGGTGTCGTCCTTGGTGGCGTGTTCCTGGTGGCGGCGGCCGTGCCGGTCGGCAAGGCCAATCATCCAGTCGACCAGGGCGGCGGAGTCGGTGGCGTAGTTGCCTGTGGCGAAGTCGGGGAGCTCTTCCAGGTACGGAGGCTGCTCCTGCTGCATCCAGTGGGCTCCGAGGAACCCGTGCTCGCCGATCGGGTGGTGGTTGGAGACCTCCCCTCCGTAGAGGTCGGTGCCCGACCATGTGACCTCGGAGTTGTCGGCGAAGGTGTAGCGGGCGTAGGTTCCGGCGCTGTCGCCCCATCCCTCGCAGGCGATACCCGCGGCGGCCAACCGCAGGTACACGGAGCGGGCGATGGTCTGCCGGGCGATGATTTCGTTGTTCTTCTCGACGGGAGCGGTCCAGCATTCGCGCCCGTTGTAGCGCCAGTTGCCGATGCCGGTGTCGCCGTTGTACTCGACCCACGGCAGGGGGTCGGACTTGCTGCGCGGCTCATAGGCGACGGGGACGCCGGGGCCGAATCCGGCCATCACGCGGAGCCTGGGCGGGCGGTCGTGCTTGTCACCGTGGTGGTCACGATATGCCTGGTAGGCGGCGTCGCGCTTCGTGATCAGTTCGCGGGTGTAGTTCCGGCGTTTGGTCATGGTGGTGTGCCTCTCGCATCCGGCTCGGTTGTTCCGGGGATTTCGTGGCCCCGGCGAGCGGCACACTGGGCGAGGGCCTGGTTAGGGCTGCAACTACCGTCTGTGCGACGACGTTGTGCGGCTCGCCCGGGCGGGCCGGATGCGAGCCGCATTGGTTGCTGAGGCGCGGTCTGTTGGGTCCCGGTCAGTCATAGGAGTCGGGGCCCTTGGGGTAGGGCTTCAGGTCCGGGTATCCGAGGGTGATCCGGTCGCGCTCGCGCCGGTTCCGGCCGAGCCGGAATACGTACCTGTGCGGGCCTCGATGGCGGAGGTTCCGGGCTCCCACGGCATGCAGGGCGTCGCGGAGCCACAGGGCCGGGTCGCAGCCGGCCCGGGGCGCCGGGGCGCCGAGGGACATGAGCCTGGCTTCCACATATTCGTGCCCTTGCTCCTGTTTTCTCACCTTCTGGGCAGAGCGGTCGTTGAGCACGGTGCCATCGGGCAGCAGCTTGATCGTGCGCGCCGTGGCGCGGCCGGTGTAAGCCGCGTTCGACGCTTGATAAATCGTTCCTGCGTGTCCAACAGCTACTAGTTTGCCCGTGTTTGCGCGTCTTGGTACGGGGTCCGCGAAGGACACCACGCCTCGTACGTCCGAGGCGAGCAGTGCGTCGAAGGTGCGGGCAAGGAACCAGCTCTCGGCGTTCGCCGGGCACTCGTCCAGCAACACGAAGCGCGAACACTCGAGCGCCGCCACATTGGGCTCCAGGTCGGGCAGGGCGCGCTCGAGCACAGCTCGGCTGACGGAGAGGCCGAACACGGCGACCCCGCTCAGTCGCGGTTCTCCTTCGGAGACGTTGAACAGGCCGAACGTCTTCTTGGCGGAAGGGAAGGAGCCGGAGTAGTGGTGCCGGAGGACGAACTCCTTGGCCGTGCGCACGGCGAGTGGCTCCACGATGTAGTGACGCGGGTCGAACCCTCCGGCGCTCGTGTGCCGAAAGGAGTGCCGTCGCTCACGCCACCGTTGGCACCATGGCGTCGCGGTGGGGAACTCGCCGAGGTCGTTGGTGGGCAAGAGGTGCGTGAGCCCTGGTGTTGAGGGGCGGGTGAGAACGGGCTGCGGGGTGGCGGAGCGGGGCATGGGCGTCTCCTTGGGCATGATGAGCCGGGGTGGTGTCTTCGAGGGCCTGACGGTGGCGAGCGCGGATGCCTCGGGAAGCCGCGTGTCGGAGGGCCCGGTGTCGAGGGGCGGTGGCCGGGCTCTTGGCGGCAGCGCACCGGCCGGGCCTCCCGGCCGCAGCCGAGGAGCTGCGGGCCGGGAGGCCGGGTCGGTGTGTCAGGCAGCCAGGTCGCAGGGGCCTTCGCCGAGCGTGGCGTAGGGGGCATGGCAGCCGGGGCAGTGCCCGTCGCGGTGGTCCGGGATGAGCGTGGTGGGCAGGTAGCGGGCTGCCTGCGCGGTGTCCGAGACGTAGACGGTGCCGTCGCTGTCGCGGCTGAACCGGATGGTGTCCGGCCCCATGCGGTCCCGGGCACGCCGCAGGGTCGCGGCGACCTGCCGGCGGGTGAGGATCTCGGGGTCGTCGTGGTGGGGCAGGCGCCAGGTTCCCGCAGCACGCAGCTGGACCACGTACTCGTCGGCTTCGAGCAGGTCGGCGATGCGCCGCACCTGCTCGCCCGTGATGACGGCGCCCGGCATCGTGTGGTGAACAGGGGCGCCCTCGGGGATGGGGTCGACGTCCAGGGGGCAGTTGGTGGTGCTGGCTGGCGGGTCGGTGAGGTAGAGGCTGAGCCAGTCCCCGGCGGCGGGTGTCCGCGCGGCGGCGAGACTCTGGAGGACGGCCCGCAGAGCAGGGGTGTCGTAGCGAGGCTCGTGATTCGTTGCACCGTCGCGGAAGCGGGTGGTGGCCTGGTGGACGAGCCAGGCCGGGGTGTCGCCGAGGTGCCCGGCGGGCAGCTCTACCGCGAGGGGATGGGGCTGCATGTTGTGACTCATGGTGCGCACCGCGAGACGGGCCGTCTGGAGGAGGAAGGGCGCGTTCGCCTCGTGCGGGAACGGCAGCTCGTGCACGGCAGCTCGGTGTCCGTAGGGGTCGAGCTGGGGAAGGTGGCGCGTGTTGTCGTGCCGGGCGATGTCGTTGGCCTCGTAGGCCAGGGTGGTCAGGTTGAGGACCTGGTTCACGGTCAGGCCGGGGCGATGCGCGGCGGCGCGGGCATGGATGGAGAGGATGAACAGCCGGGTCCGAGCGTCGAGTTCGGCGGGCGGTGGCGTGGCCGGGCCGGGGCCGAGTCGCAGGGTGAGCGGATCCAGGGAGCCGGAGCGCGCCAGACGGTCTTCGGCGAGGGCATCGAGGTCTTCGGCGAACTCGGTGTTGGTCAGGTCGATGGAGACACGGGTGCCGTCGTCGTGGCGTACGGTCACGTTCTCGCTGTCGTAGGTCAGGGTGTGGGTGGCGGGGTCATGGGTCGTGGTGACGGTCAGGGTGTGGGCGACCTGCTCGTGGGTGGATCGAGTGGTGAGGGCGTCACGGGCGGTGGTGATCAGGTGTGCGACATTCATGGGGCGGTTCCCCTTCGGTCGGGTGTAGTTGTGGCGGCGGGAACACTGCGGGTGTGCTCCCGGGTCGGCGCCACGAACGGTGGCCAAGTGGGGAGTTAGGGACGCAAGCCCGATACGCGGCGCCCCGGCACGGACCAGGTGTCCGTGCCGGGGCGTCACCTCTGCGGGCCGGGCGGCCGCCGCCGTAGCCGGCTGGGAGAACGCGGTCAGTACGACCCGGGGCCCTCCGTCTTCGTCGCCTCCTCGCTGTCGGAATCGGTGGCGCCCCCGTGGTCGTCGTCGGCCGACTGTTCTGCCACGTTGGTGGTGTTCACGCCAGCGGGCTTGTGCCAGGCGTACGCACTGGCCAGTTCCGTCGCGGCGAGCCCGGCCAGGACGACGCTCCAGGCGGGGGGCGCCGCTGTCGCCAGACTCAGGACGAATGTGGCGGTGAGCAGCAGGCCCGCGACCGCCAGCAGGCGGCTGATGAACGTGCTGCGTCCGGTGCGCTGTACCGGCGCGTGGCCGAGGAGTAGCGCTGTGAGCGGCTTCTGCTGGGCCCGGTCGTTGTTGGGCTGATCCTCGGCCAGTGCGGTGTGCAGGATCATGCCCAGCAGGGTGAGGATGTGCAGGAACCCGGCGGAGATCAGCAGTGCGGTCAGCGTGTCGTTGGACTCGGACACGGTCCCCCCTTCTCAGTTCGAGGCGGCGCGTTGGTGCGCCGTCGTGGGGACTCTGGCGGGGCTGGGGGTTAGCCCCGCAACCTGCTCTGGTGCTGTCGCGGGCGGGACGGCGTCTCGACGTGTCGGTCTCCTGCCGCCCGCTCTGGTTGCTCGGTCGGCGATGAGCTGGGCTTCGCCCAGCAGGACGTCCCCTGAGCGGCCAGGTGGGGCCGGTCCAGGGACGTCCTGTGCCGATGCCGGTGGCGAGGTCAGTTCTGCTGGTGCGTCGTCGATCGGTAGGTGCGCCGGTCGAGGAACGTCAATGCGTCCTTGGCTGCGCGCAGCAGGGAGCCGGTGAGCAGGCCGAGCTCGTCCAGTGCGTTCAGGGCCTCGGCCGGCTCGAGCTCATCGAGTCGGGCGAGTAGGGAGCCGTCGCTGGCATCGGCGTGGTCCCCGCGTTCCTTCGTTTCCTCCCGGAGGGCGGCGAGGAGTGCAGCTGCGAGCTGCTGCCCGGTACCCAAGGGATGGGGGCGGTGCTCTGCGATCAGGTCACGAAGCCAGTCAGGCCAGGTCTCCGGGTCCTTGAGGTCGGACTGGTTGACGTACGCGGCCTCGCCGTCGTCGGCGGTGAGGCGAACGGCCTTGAGGGTCGTGTCGGTGAAGCTGAGGGTGACCTGGGCGATGGCCCGCTGCTGGCCGAACATGTCGAGGAAGGGCTGGTTGCTCGGCAGATCCACGGTGATCCTGCGTCGGTCGTTCGAGACGATTGAGTTGATCACGACGTAGGTGCTCCTTGTCGGCTGGGGGTGCGGCCTGTGCTCTGCCGCGCGTCGAAGGTCGGGCGGGAGGCGGTTAGGCGCACAACTTCGGGCGAGCCCCGTCGGGGAGGACGGCCCGCACGGAGGGCCAGTGGTGAGGGCCGTTCCTGTGGGCGGCCCTCGCCTGATGGCGCAGGTGTGCGCTCGATCCGCCGACTAGGCCGCCACGGCGGCCTGTTGGTAGGCGGCGATCGCCTCCCTCACGCGCATGCCGAGGACGGTCTCCCCGGGGCCGGCGAGCCACTGCGCGGCCGTCAGGGTCGGCGTCGTGGCCAGGCTGGCGGTCAGCTCGGACAGGTCGATGTGCGGGCACCCGTTGGCGTTGCACGAGCTCTCGAAGGCCCCGACCCCGGGCACGTACGCGACGTAGTGGCCGTCGGCCTCCTCGAAATACGGGTCCTGCCAAAGCAGGAACGCGGTGGACGGCGCGTCCTTTCGCAGGCGCGCGGCCAGGTCGTCGGACGCACCCAGGGGGGCGTGGTGGTTGCCGTAGCTCTGTCCGAGCCGGAGAGATTCTGAGGTCCTGCTGCGGCGAGGGGGCATCCCCCAGTCCGTGGCGAGGCCGAAGGACTCGATGGCGCCGAGGACTGCGGGGTGCTCGTTTTCCGGAGATTCGTAGATGGTGATTTGAAGGGGGGATTGCGAGGACATGGGGCTCCTGTCGTCGGTCCGTGCCGACGGGCGCGCTGCGGTGCGGCGGCCCGGTGGAGCGCACTTTCGAAGGGCGCCTGCCAAGCGGCGCAACTTCGCCGCCGGGTGCCTGCGCGCGGGGCGCGGGGCGGCGACGGTTGGTGGAGCGAGGGCCTGTGGGCGCCGTGTGGAATAGCGCTCGGGCCCGCACGAAGGCGTGCGGGCCCGAGCGGTAGGCACCCGGAGGACCGGGTGGGACAAGGCGGCCTCGTCCTGTGGGGCTGGACCGGAGCGGGTGGTTGCCCTCAGTCCAGGATGTTCAGGAGAGTGTGGATGCGGTGGGCCGTGTCGGCTGCTCCGAGCCGCAGAGTGCCGCTGAGAATCTGCTGCGCTTCGGCGTCGATGATATTCCAGTCATACCCGTAGTCGGCGCCGAGCGGATTATGGACGTGCATGACGTGGGACTCGGGGAGGTCCACCACGACGTACTCTCCGGCTGAGTCACCGGTCTCCCGGTGGGGTGTTCCGTTGCTGCTCAGCTCAGCGGTGAGGCGGTGGTGGGTGGCGTCGGTCGGCAGGTTTCCGCCGGTGGGCTGCTTCGATGCCAGAGCCTTGAGGACCGTGGCGAGAGTGGCAGCGGGCGTAGTCGGGCTGGTGGGCGCGATGCCAGTAACGAACCGGTTGAAGAGGCGCTGTGCGGTGTTCTTCGCTTCCTGCTTAGACGGAAAGATGCCGTGCTGGGGGATGCGAACGGGGAGTCGGGTTGTGAGGGAGAACCCTTCGCCGCGTGTAATCGAGGGGCTGAGGCTGAACAGGGCTCCGGGCCAGTTTCCGGAGAACGCCTCCTCGGTGCGGTGTGACTTGTCCCTCCAGGTGAGGGGGAAGGTGGGCATGTGCGACGGGTCCTCTCGGTCTTCGGTGTGCAGCGGGTCCGCAGGGTGTGTGCGGGTGCGGGCGATCGGCACGCTGGGGGCTGGTGGGTCAAGGGGGGCAAGCCGGGCCGGCGGCTGGGAGCGATGGTTGTTGCTCCCGGTTCAGGCGCGGAAGACGGTGTCGCCCTGGACGGTGATGTGCATCGGGACGGTCTCGTCGGGATCGTCGTGGCGGACGAGGCGCTGGTCGACGGTGTCGAGGTCAACGCTGACCCGCAGTTCGCCGGATGCAGGATCGAGGTAGACGAAGACGAGAACGCCACCCAGCTCGAGCGCGGGAAGGGTGTCCTCTCCGTCGAAGCCGGCAGCCTCAACCGGCCAGAACCGGGCGGCATGGTGGAGTTCGTGGTGCAGCGGCAGTGGGGTGGACGGCGTGGTGCGGTTGAACCGGTGGGTCATCGCCGTGCGGATCGTTGTGATGATCGCGGCAAGGCGGCGGGCACGGGGCATCACGGATTTCGACAGCATGGAAGCTCTCCTGGGGGCCGGGTGGCGGCGCCAACTCACCAGTCGACCGGGGCCCGTTGGGGCTCGCCCGAGATCGATGGGGCGCCTGGTGGCCAGACCGTAGGAGCTGTGTCGATTAGTGCCGCAAGGCCGCTGAGGGCGCGCTCAGTGCGCGGTTCCGGACCTGCAAGTCGCGTCGGGCCCCGCCCAAGGGGATAGGCGGGGCCCGACGTGAACGTGGGACACGATGGGTGCGGAGCAGGTGTATGGAGGGCAGGCGTCGGACGGTGTCGTCACGTCGGGCGCGCTGCGAGGCCAGGCCCGTGCGGGTTGCGATGGAGGCTCAGCGGGGGTGCTTAACCGCGGGGTGGGACCGACCAGTCGACGTCGTCGAGGAGTGCGCCGATCCTGCACTCCATGTAGCGGTCGGCGATGGTGAGCCAGCGGCGGGCGTGTGCGGGCAGGTTGGCTGCTGGGTCCGCGTCGAGACTTCTCTCGGCCCACTGGATCCGGTTGACGACGCGGCCGGCGTGGGCGCGTACGGCGTTGACGCGGAACCGCCGGTCGAAGGGGATCGTGCCGCGCATCCAGTGGACGCGGCCGATGTCGTCGCACGCCAGACGGCTTGCGCGGGCGAGCGATGCGAGGTGGAGGGCTCCGCTTTCGGCGTGTTCCCGGCGGGCGGCCGCGCATTCGAGGATCACCGTCGTTGCGCGGTAGACCAGGCGGTAGCGCCATCGAGGCTGGACGAAGGCGTGGCGGACCGGCTCCGGGAGCGGTTCGCCGAGGCCGAGCTCGGCGAGTGCCGCCTCCAGCTGGTCGGATATCTGTGGGTCAAGGTTCCGTGCCGTCACGTGGGCGCTGATGCGGGTGAAGAGCATGGCGCAAGGTCCTTGTCAGTCAGGGGCGGCTGGGAGTCAGGCGTTGAAGCCGAGCGACTTGGAGTACTCGTACGCGCCCCAGTCCGATCCGATCGCGTCGCGCAGTTCATCGACCCATGCGTCGTCGAGGGGAGTTTGGTTGCCCTTCTCCCAGGCCCCATCCGCCCAGGCCGCGATGATGTGATCCCATTTTCTGATGTTGATCTTGCGCATTTGCTTGTCGCGGCGCCGGTGGCGCTCCTGGACGAAGGTGTCGTCGGCAGGGTGGATTTCGACGCGGGTCCCGCCCCCGGCGTTGAGGCGCTGGAGGAGGTAGCGGGCCACGTTGTGGCGGCGCATCCGCCGGTAGGTCCGGTCGATCAGGTCGAGGTTGGACGCCTTGGGCTGCCGGGTTCCGTCCAGCCACTTCGACAGGGTCTCGCGGCTGGGGTTGAGGCCCTCGCTGGCCATGAGGGTGCGGGCGTGCTCGGAGCGGGTCATGTAGCGCAGTCGTGCGGTCAGGCCGCGGCGCGTGGTGACCGGGGAGGTGATGCCGCCCGCGAGTGTGTCCAGGACGCGGGCGGCGGCGAGGCTGCTGAGCTCGCCCGTGGCGCCGTAGTGGCCGAAGTCGATGTTCCTGTCGGGCACTTCTACGCCTCCGAGCCGATGGTGATGGTCCGCTGGTTCTTGAGCTTGACTTCGGTCAGGCCGCGCCCTTCGGGGAAGAGCAGGCGCCCCTGGGCTCCGACGGCGGAGCGCCAGTCGCCGATCAGGTGGAGCTCGTCGGTGCCGCTGACCCTAACGACGTGCAGGCCGGCGGCGTTCGCCTTGAACGCCTTCTCCCAGAGATTGGAGAACGCGGCCGAGCGGATGATGTGCATCCAGTCGGGCCGGTGCAGGTCGCGGTTGTAGTTCGAGTCGCCCATGGTCGACACCAGCTTTGAGTACATGGCCTTGACGTACTCCTCGGCCAGTGTGTCGTCGTTGGCGATCGCCTCTGCCCGTACCTCGGCGAGGGCGGCACGCGCGTACTCCAGGAGGTGCTCGGTGCTGCCGCTCGTCCAGGACTCGTGGATCTCCGGGGGCTCGCACAGCCGGCCGTACTTCTCGGAGGCCGCGCGGTTCAGCTGGCGCAGCGTGGGTTCTCCGATCCATAGCGGACCGTCTTCGTCGCGCGCTCCGAGCGGATTGGGCAGATGCTCGTGCCTCCACTCCCCCGGTGTCACGTAGTGGAAGCCGGAGCGCCGCAGCTTGATGGTGTCGATGGGGCCTTCACTGTGGGTGAGTTCGCCGAGCGGGAGGTGGGTCTTGAGGGCGCTGAGGTAGGCGCCGTTGATGTCCAGCTCGTCGACGGTATGAGTGCCGGGCGGCAGGCTTTCCCAGGCGCGGCTCCACTTGGGGCGGGCTTCCCAGATCTGGTCGGGCTTGTCCTTAGTCGGCTTCCTCAGGATGTCGGGCAGGAAGGGGAAGGCGACGATGTCGTAGCGGCCGCTGCGGCGGGTGAGGTCGAGTAGTTCCATCGCGTGGGGGATGGCCTTGCGGACCAGGAACGCCTGCGCTGCTTCCAGATCGCCGTCGTGCTTTTCGAGCGCGTCGTGGATGTTGCGGCGCAGGAAGGCGACGCCCGTGTCCTTGGTGTCGCTGCGCTCCTGGCGGGGGCGTGCGGAGCGCCCCTCGCGTGCCGGACGCGGACGTTGAGGTGCCTCCGGCTCATGTGTCGGGGCGGGTTCGCGCTGGTCTGTCTCCTGGTGACCGCTGGTCTCGGTCGGTTGTTCCTGCGTCCGGACGGTGCTTGCCGCTGCTGCGCACTCCTCAGCGGAGACATGCTGGGGAAAGCCTTCGAGGGCGGTGGTGGCCGGCAGCTGGCACAGCACACACGGTGCGGGAGCAGACAGTTGCGTGACGTCTTCGGCCACGACGGCCGCGGGCTCGCTCCTCTGCGGCTCCGACGACGCGGCTGCGGCGGGTACGATGGTGGTGGTGGCGTCCCGCTCCTCGGCGGTGGCCGACGGCTGCTCGCGGTCGGCGACGAGTCGCGTCACGGTGCTTCCCCGGCTGCTGGCGTATGCCTCGCAGGCGGCTTCTGCCCCGGCGAGGAGCGTGAGCGTCGTGATGCCGAAGTACCGGGCGATGGCGTCGGCCTCGTCGAAGCTCCACGGTGAGCGGGCCTCTGGACGGCGCGACTGGCGGCGGCTGACAGCGAAGGGGGACAGGCCAATCCCATCGGCCAGTTCGTTCTGAGTCTGGCCCGCGACGGTCAGCAGCGCCTCCACTGATCCTCGCAGGACCTCCAGCGTGCTCTTCGGGGTCTCTTGGGCTTTCGACATGGCGGCACTCTATCGATTGAATTGCAACCTCTGCAAGTTGATTGCGGAAAATGCAACATGGTGCCCAGTCGGGTGATCGCTGTGCAGGGGACAGCGCTGAAGCCTGGCGGGGAGAGTGCGGCTGCTCAGATGGGGGCAGTCCGGCCGAGCGTCCGCGCGAAAAGGGGCGCTAGTAGGTTCGACAGGAGGTCCGTGCCGCACGCACGCGGCACCGACCTCTCCTGACGGCGAGACCGTCACCGCGTCGCTCGGGGAACCGGCCGGGCCTCTAGTCGGTTACCTGTCACGGAGGTTGCCCGGCTTGCAGCGCCGGCGGTGAGCACGGGTGGCGGCCTCTACAGCTGGAGCTTCTGACAGCGCGCGGCGCCTACGCGGTGGGCTCCTGGCGCAGGTCGGCGAAGAAGCGCAGCCGGACGCCGGGCTCGCCCGGCTCTCGAGTCGTGCGAGCCGCGCGGGCTGTAGCGCAGCGCTCGGCGAGCAGTTGCTGGATGGCGAAGGCAGTTGCGTCGTCGGCGGCCGCGATCTCTACTACCGCAAGGCCCGGCTCGGCCACGTGCGCGTCGAGGATTGGCCTCATACCCAGCACGACGGGCTGGCCGTGGCCACCGGTTCTTGAAACTGGCCAGCGTCACCCTGCCGGGTAAGTTCGCCGGATCAAGGGACCTGTTCTGCGTCCTAGGATGCGCGGAAGCTAGGGCCGGGCCGTGGCCAGCCGTTGGTCCTTAGTTGCAGCCCGGTCCTGTAAAGCTCTGGCGGAACCAGGCTGCCCCACTATGAGGAGGCGAGCCTTTCAGCACCGGGCGTGAAACGGCGGAGGGGCCCAACCGCGTCGGGCCCCTCATCACAGGGAGAGAGTCGGCCTGCGGCCCGCGAAGGCCTCGGGCGTCGACAGACTGCTTGAGGTCAGCCGCGGACGATGTTCTCCGCCTGGGGCCCCTTCTGGCCCTGGCCAATGTCGAACGTGACGTGTTCGCCTTCAACCAGCTCGCGGTAGCCGTTGCCGGAGATGTTGGAGTAGTGGGCGAAGACGTCCGGGCCGCCACCCTCCTGCTCGATGAAGCCGAAGCCCTTCTCGGAGTTGAACCACTTCACGGTGCCGCTGGCCATACTGCTGTCCTTCGCAATAGCGCCGGGCCACCCCGGCTGATCTGTAGCAGATGCTCCTCCGTCACCGGAGTGCACCCGACACCTGTTCTACCCCACCGGGGACACAGATCAACCACCGACGTCATCAATGCCCTGGGGATAGTGCGGGAGTTCGCGTGTTGCGCCGCTGCGCCGCTGCGCCGCTGCGCCGCTGCGCCGCTGCCCCGAGCTTCCATGCGGTCAGCTCGTCTTCTGCAGAGTTACAGGTGTGCGATGCAGCTGTGCTGGGCGCGGTGTGCGTGTCGGTTGGGCAAATGGCCGCCGAGGAGGATGAGGCGGGCTACGCGGTGGCGCTGTCCTGTGACCAGGCCACGGAGTCCGAGTAGCTCACCGGCCCGGTGGGTGAGCTGACCTCGTCAGCCTGAGGGCCCTCGCCAGGTCCCCAAGGGGCGGCGAGGCCCTGAGGGGACTACGGCGCGCTTTCCCACAACGCCGCGGGCTCCATCTCTTCAATGTCGGTGAGGCGGACTCCGGGCAGGGACGTGTGCAGATCGGCCTGGGCAGCCCGGATCCCGAACGCGTCAGGGCCAGCACCACGCGATCATCGTACGGCGGCGTGGCTGTTCGCCGCCGTCATTCCTGACCGTGCGGTACCAGGCTCAACCGGGGGCCCGGGCTGGGCGCAGGTGTGGAGGGTGGGGTGCGACTCCAGCCGTGCGCGAGCATGGTCTCGGTCTCCCAGCCCTCGAACAGCGCTGGCAGGGCCTTCGGGTCGCGGTCCGGGTTCCGATACCAGGCGATGAACGCGCGGGCGGCAGGACGGTGCGCGTCGCAGGCAGGGCAGAGCTCCATCCACACGCCGGTCATCAGCGGGCCGTGCCAGTGCAGCAGCAGTTCCGTGCCGCAACGGGAGCAGGGCCGGGACTTCTGTGCGTCCCCGTCCCGCACGGGATAGAGCCGGGCGAGTTCGTTGTCGCTGGTGTTGTCGAGGCTCCCGTCGAGGTTGCCGATGCGACAGAACTCGCCATCGGGCCGCACGACGTAGCGCCAGGTGAAAGACATACGAGCCCCCTCTCAGGGGTGGTACATGACGCGAAACCGCCACGATCCGCCCGCCACTGGATCACCGTCAAGAGGTCTGCATGCGCGATACACGCTGGGTGAAGCGATGGCCCCAGATTTGGCCGAACAGACGGGACGGTCGTCGCGGCGAGTAGAGCAGCAGGATGGTGACGGCGGCCGGCCTCCCCGCGCGCCCCGGGCAGGCGGGGAGGCCGCCGCCCAGCGGCTCGACCGGCTGGCGCGGGCGGTCGACGGTTCCGTGCGCCCCGGCTGGGGCGGGAGTATCCGGGGGCGGGTATTGCGGTCGCCTGCGCGCCGTCGGCGGGGACGGATGTCCAGCGCGGGCAGTATGAGTGGCGCCCCTCTTGACGCACGCTCCTTACCGTCACAGGTGTGCGATGCGGTTGTGGGGCGCGCGGTGTGCGCGCCGGTCCGGTAGGGGGCCGCCGAGCAGGATCAGGCGGGCCGCGCGGTGGCGCTGTCCGGCGTAGGGGGCGAGGAGCTGCAGCATCAGTTCGTCGGTGCCGTCGCGGCGGCCGGTGAGTGCGTAGGTGATCTGGACAGGCAGGTGGAGGTCGCCGAGGGTGAGAGCGTCCGGGGCCCCGAGCGTGCGCTGGAGGGTTTCCGCTGCTGTCCAGGGGCCGATCCCGGGGATGAGCTGGAGGCGTGCCATGGCGTCGGGCAGTGCCATCGCGGCGGCTTCCTCGAGGCGTGGGGCGCGGTGGCAGGCCCGGAGAATCGTTGTGGCCCGGGCGCGGTCGACGCCGGCGCGGTGCCATTCCCAGGAAGGGATCATCCGCCACACCTGTGGCGGAGGCATGACGCGCATGCCGTGCGGTGCGGGCCCGGGTGGCTGTTCGCCGTAGCGGGCTAGGAGGTGGCGCCAGGCGTAATGAGCGCTGCCGGTGGTGATCCGCTGCTCCAGCACGGTGGGAATGAGGTGTTCCATGACGAGCCCTGTGCGTGGGAGACGCAGGCCGGCGTGCTTTCGGTGCGCTCGGGCGACGATCCGATGCCGGGGGACGAACACGGCGGGATCGTCCTCGGCGCCGAGGAGGGTGGGGAGTGATTTAAGGGTCCAGGCGGCTCCCGGCCCCCAGGCCTCCCCAGCGATCACCGTCTTGTCAGTAGTGCTGTCGAGGGGGCTGATCTTGAGGGTGGCGGGGCCATGGGGTGTGCGGCAGGTGCGCCACCAGGTGCCGTCCGCTTCCCGGCGGCATGTCGGATCCCCTGCACCGCGACGCAGCACCCGCAGCGTGCGGGCCAGATCGTAGGGCTCGGGCGGCACCCACAGGCGACGGGGCATACCCCCACCCTAGGGCGCCGCCTACGACAGGCCGCCGCCCGCGCGAGCTCCTTCGTCAGGCGGCCGCTTCGACGTCGCTCTGCTGGAGCGGGACGGCGCCGTCAGCGTGCTTGAGAGCCATGCGAGCCGCGACCAGCGCAGCACCCTTGACCCCCTCGCTCTCGCACCGACCCCACCACTTGTGGCTCTGGACGGCGGCCGTCGCTTCGCGGAGCTCGATCCACAGCCTGTCGTACGTGGCGGCCTGGTCCTCGGTCCAGCCGTCGGTGGCGGGACGACCTTGCCGCTTCCGGTCCGGGTCCCCCGCCCATCCCTCGTGCGGCTCGCGCGACCAGTCCAGCTTCCCCTGGAGGGCATGGAGCTGGCCGTAGAGCGTGGCGGCCGCGAACTGGGCGTCGAGCAGGTCTTTGGGGAAGTCCAGGGGGTCAAACGGGGCATCGGCGGGCGCGGAGCTGTCCTTCGGGGCGCGGGTGGTCATAGCTCGGAGCTTAGTTCGAGTCGCCGACATCACCGGCAGGGGCCAGCGTTGGTAGTGGCTGTTGGGCGTGGCGACCACGAGAAGCGTACCGATCCGTGTTCGTACACTTGTGCGATTACCGGTTATGGTGGATACCTGAGGTCACAGGTCAGGGGAGGGACCAACGGGATTTAGGAGGTGTCGAGCGGTGGATTTACTCATCTGCATGTCGCCTCCGGCTACTCGGCCCGCTACGGCGCATCCCTGCCCGCCACCCTCGTTCAGCGCGCTGCTGAGCGCGGGATGTCGACGCTGGCGCTGACCGACCGGGACACCGTCGCGGGCACGGTCCGCTTCGCCAAGGCCGCCGCGGCCGCCGGGATCCGGCCGATCTTCGGTGTCGACGTGGCCGTCGCCCCACTCACCGCACCGCCCCCCGCTGCCGGCCGTTCAAGGACGCCGGCGCGCGGCGGTGCGCACGTGATCGAACCGCCGCTGCGCATCACGCTGCTCGCGCAGAACCTGTCGGGGTGGGCGCGGCTGTCGCGGCTGGTGTCCACAGCGCACGGAGAAGCCGATGGTTTCCCGGTCGTGTCGTGGCCAGCGCTGCGCGCGTATACGGATGAGGACCTGGTCGTGTTGCTCGGTCCGGCTGCTGAGCCGGTGCGGGCGCTGTCCGCTGGACGCCCCGACCTCGCCGAGCAGCTGCTCGTGCCGTGGCGCGAGCTGGTGGGTGACCGGCTGCGGCTCGAGGCCGTGTATCTGGGGTTGGAGGGTACGGGTGCGGGTTCGCTGCGGCTGGCGGCGCGCACCGTGGGTCTGGGTGAGCAGCTTGGTGTCCGAACCGTGCTGTCCAATGCGGTCCGCTACGCGGACCCCGGCCAGCACCGCGTCGCCGACGTCTTGGACGCCGCCCGCCTGCTTCGGCCGATCGACCGCCGGCATCTGGACAGCGGCGAGCGCTGGCTGAAGGGGGCTGAGGGGATGGCGGTGGCCGCCGAGCGGATCGCCCGCGCTGTCGGTGATGACCGGGCGCTGGCCGGTCGCCTGCTGGCCGAGACCGAGTCGACCGGCCAGGCGTGCACGTTGACCCCGGCCGATCTGGGAATGGGGCGGCCGCACTTTCCCGAGCCGTCCGTGGTGGGCGCCGGAGCAGAGTCGGGGGCGGCGATGCGGTTGCTGCGCCAGCGCTGCGATGCCGGGATGATTGCTCGCAACCTGGACCGCGACGATGCCGCCGTCCGGCAGCTCGACTACGAGCTGGACGTCATCGGGCGGCTCGGTTTCGAGGGATACTTCCTTGCCGTGGCGCAGGTCGTTGCCGACACCCGAGCGATTGGGATCCGGGTGGCCGCCCGCGGCTCCGGCGCGGGCTCCATGGTCAATCACGCGTTGTTCGTCGCCACGGCCAATCCGCTGCAGCACCGGCTGCTTTTTGAGCGGTTCCTCTCCGAGCGGCGCACGTCGTTGCCTGATATCGACCTCGATGTGGAGTCGGAGCGGCGGCTGGAGGTGTACGACGCGATCATCGCCCGGTTCGGGAAGGAGCGGACCGCGGTCACCGGGATGCCCGAGACCTACCGGGCTCGGCACGCCCTGCGCGACACCGGACTCGCCCTCGGCATCCCGCCCCAAGTCATCGGGGACATCGCCAAGAGCTTTCCGCACATCCGGGCCCGGGACATCCGCAGCGCCCTCGCCGAGCTGCCAGAACTTCGGCAACTCGCAGGCCAAGCAGAGCAGTTCGGGCCGTTGTGGGAGCTTGCGGAGGGTCTGGAGGCGCTGCCGCGCGCGTACGCCATGCACCCCTGCGGAGTGATCATCTCCAACGCGTCGCTGCTGGACCGCGTCCCGGTGCAGCCGACTCCGGCCGGCTACGCGATGTTGCAGGCCGACAAAGAAGATGTCGAAGACCTCGGCCTGCTGAAGCTCGATGTGCTCGGTGTGCGGATGCAGAGCTCCATGGCCCACGCGGTCGCCGAGATCCACCGGGCCACCGGCCGCGTCATCGACCTGGACAACCCCGACCACGTCGACCTCAACGACCGCCTGGCCTTCGAGATGATCCAGGCCTCGGACACGGTGGGCCTCTTCCAGCTCGAGTCCCCCGGCCAGCAGGACCTGGTGGGCAGACTCCAGCCCCGCCACATGCAGGACGTTGTCGCAGACATCAGCCTGTTCCGGCCGGGTCCGGTCAAGGGCGGCATGCCGGCCCTCTTCATCGCGGCCCGGCACGGCGCGACACCCCGGTACCCGCACCCCGACCTGGAGCCCGTACTCAACGACACCTACGGCGTCGTCATCTGGCACGAACAGATCATCGCGATTCTCGCCAAGATGACGGGCTGCGACCGAGCGGCGGGCGACGTCGCCCGCCGTGCCCTGGCCGACCCCGACCGGCTGCCGAAGGTCGAAGCATGGTTCCGCCGCACGGCCGGCGAACGCGGCTACGCCAAGGACGTCCTGGACGAAGTGTGGAAGATCATCTCCCAGTTCGGGGCCTATGGCTTTTGCCGGGCGCACGCCGTGGCCTTCGCCGTGCCGGCCCTGCAGTCCGCCTACCTCAAAGCCCACTACCCCGCCTTCCTGTATGCCGGACTTCTGGAGCACGACCCCGGGATGTGGGATCGCCGCGTGATCGTCGCTGATGCCCGCCGCCACGGCGTGCCCGTCCTGCCAGTCGACGTCAATACGTCCGGCGCCCAGCACCGCGTGGAGAAGACCGACCAAGGGTGGGGAGTGCGGCTGGCGTTCTCTACCGTCAAGGGCATCAACGAGGGTGAGATCGAGAGGCTGGTCGCCGGGCAGCCGTACACGGGTCTGCAGGATCTGTGGCAGCGGGCCCGCCCGTCCCTGCCGCTGGCCCAGCGCTTGATCCGGATCGGCGCGCTCGGCCCGCTCGCGGGTGATCTGACACGGCGGGACCTGCTGCTGCAGGCGACCGAGCTGCACCGCCAGTCCCGCAACCGCCAGGCCGGCGAGGGGCAACTGCCGCTGGGCGGGGAGCTGATGACCGCGCAGCCGAGCGGTCTGCCGGAGATGAGCGGGCGCGACAAGCTGAGCGCGGAGCTGGAAACCCTGTCGATCGACGTCACGCATCACCTGATGGACCACCACCACCGGCTGCTGCGCGAGTTCGGCGCGATCGATGCAGCCCACCTGAAGGGCCTGGTTCCCGGCCAAACGGTGCTGGTCGCCGGCGTCCGGGCCTCCACACAGACGCCACCGATCCCGTCCGGGAAGCGGGTGATCTTCGTGACGCTGGAAGACGGCTCGGGCTTGGTGGACATCGCGTTCTTCGAGGACTCCCACGAGGCCTGCGCCCACACCGTGTTCCACAGCGGGCTTCTGCTCGTGCGGGGAACGGTGGAGGCTCGGGGGCCGCGGCGCACTGTGGTCGGGCAGGCGGTATGGGACCTGGATGAGGTGGCCGCCGCCCGCCGCGACCATGGCCCGCAGGCCGCCCTCGACCTCCTCGGCCGCCCCTCCCCCGCACCGACACCCGCCCAGCCCACCGCCCCGATGCCGCAACGGACCCTCGCCGACGGCACCGCGGGAGCGAGGCTCCATCCCTATGCCGATCTCGAGCCGGCTGGCACGCGCTCGGCGGACTTGCGACGGCTCGGCCACCGTAGTCAAGGAAGTGCCGGATGAACGCCACCCGCAGCAGCCGCAGCATCCTTCACCTGCGCTTTGAGATGCCGCCAGGCCATGACGTCGAATTGCCGGAGCAGCTGCGCCGCCTGCTGGAGGACATCACCCCGCGCGTGCAGATGATCGAGCCAGACAGTGCCGTCCTCGACCTGACGGGCGCCCTCCCCTACTTCCAGCGCGACGCGCGCGCCTTGACCGAGCTTATTCAGCTGCGGATCCTCGCCTACTTCGGCATCCATGGTTCTGCGGGGGCGGCGCCCAGCCGGATGCTCGCCGCGATGGCGTGCGCGCTCACCGCGCCCGGCCGGCGCCTGGTCATCGCCGACTCCCCCGAAGCAGTCATGGCTTTTCTGCGGCCACGGCCGGTCCGCGAGCTGCCGGGCGTAGGAGCCCGAGCGGCAGCGACGCTGTCGGACTACGGGCTGCACACCGTCGGCGACGTCGCCGACGTCCCCCAGCTCACCCTGCAACGCCTGCTCGGCGCCCGAGCGGGCCGCACCCTCCACGAACGCGCCCACGGATACGACACCACCATCGTCGACCCCACACCCACACCGGCCAGTTTGAGCAGCGAGCACGGCTTCGACCGCGACGAACTCAACCCCGCCCAGCACCGGCGTGCCCTGCTCGCCCTCGCTGACGACCTCGGCGCCCGCCTGCGCACCTCCGGCCAGATCGCCACCGGCGTGACCTGCACTGTCCGGTACGCCGATGCGAGCTCCACCCGCCGCAGCCGCACCCTGCCCGAGGCCACCCAGCACACCGTCCTCCTGGCCCGCACCGCCTACACGGTCTACAACTCTCTCGGCCTCCAGCGCGCTCGGGTCCGCGCTATCGCACTGCGCGCCGATGGTCTGCGCCCCGATGAGCACGCCACTCGGCAGCTCACCCTCGACGTCGGCGACGACAAGCCCCTCGCCATCGAAGCAGTCGCCGACCGCGCCCGAGCCCGCTACGGCCACCAGGTCCTCTACCCTGCCACCCTCGCCATCAGCTCCCGCCCCCGGACGGCGCAGCAACAGGACGGCAGCGGCCACGACCATCCGCATCAACACCGAGCGCTGTAGCTGCACAGCCCAATGTCCGTGTAGGCCTGAATAGGGGTCAGTGCAATTCAGAGCGGACAGCCAGCGAAGCGCCCGAACGCGGTGCAGGCCGACAGGCGTTTGGCCGCAGTGGCCGTTCGCACAGCGCCGGTGACGCAAGTGTGGGATGCGCCGACCTGGACAGCGACCCAAGGCGCGGAAGGCGCCGTGGAGCCTGCGATGTCCTCTCCCTCCCGCGCCCTCCCGGCACCCAGCGCGACGCCTGGGGAATGCGGTTCCGTCACTGGCCGGACGGCCTTCGTCGGAGCCGCGCCCTTCAGGGCGCAGCCCTCGGGGTGGCGCCTCCCGGGTTCTGGCCGGGGGTGGGGGGCTGCTGGTGCTGGGGCCGTTGCGGGGCAGGCTGCTCGCGGGATACCGAGGGAAGATCACCGCTCCCGCGGAGAACCGTTCTCATCTTGGCGGACATCTGGCCGATCGCGTCGACGACCTGCGCGAGCCGTTGTGGGTCCAGTGCGGTGAAGGCGGGCGAGGCCAGGGCCGGATCGAGGGTGGCCAGCGACTCGTTCAGTGCCAGCAGGGAGCGCGCCCCAGGAGCTGCCGCCTCCAAGGTCCTGGTCGTGTTCCGATCCGGCGCGGCCGCGCCATCCGGCCCGACCCACTCCTGCACCGCCCGGGCCCGGGCGGCCGCGGTGGCGGTCATGGCGAGGTGGCCTAGCCGGGCGAGCTCGACCAGGCGCACCTGGTCGGCTTCGGAATCGGGATGACTTCGGCTGGGGATCACCGCAGCGGCGACGGCCAGGAGTGGCTGTGCGCGGATGACGCTGGCGTAGACCTGCGCGGCGTGTTGCGCGGTGGCCTCCATCCAGTCGTGTTCGTCGGTGCCGGTGAGTCGGGCGGTGAGCAGTTCCAGCACGTCCTCGGCGCGTTCGGCTGCCTCGGGAAGCTCGGGGCCGCAGGCGGCGAGCCGGTTCCAGTCAGTGATGAGGACCTCGTCCGGAGCGTTGTCGTATGGGATGAGCAGGTCGGCCCGGTTGTAGGCGGCGCTGACGCCCCGGGCCTGGTCACGGATCTCCTCGGCCGCGCGCCTGGAGATCTTGGTGCGCTCACTCACTTCTGTGAGCACGTCTTGGTCAGGCAGGACATCGGTGTCGGAGGTGATCAGGATTCCCCAGGCCCGGCCGGCCTGTTGGGCGCTGTCCAGGGACAGCGGGTGGTGGTCGCTTGGCATTCTGCGGATGAGCCACTCGGCCTGGGCGTGGACGAGGGCCTGGGCCTGGGCCCGCTCTGCGTCCTGCCCGTCCAGGAGCCCGTTGACCTGTACGTCGAAGCGGGCAGATTCGAGGAGCTGCCCTGGAGCGATCGTGCCGTCGGGGTGCTCGATGGTCTGGCGGGTGCGGGAGTGGTCCTCGGTGAACCACGCGATGGCGCTTTGGACGTTGTCCCCCGGAAATCGGGCGGCGTCACCGCCCGATCCCCGGGCATGGGGCTCGTCAGCAGCCATTGGGCGCTCCGCTGGTTGCGGCGGTCGGTGTCACGCGACGTTCGCCCGCTGCGTGTTGTAGGGGGTGGGCTCCGGGACGGACTGCTCGTGGTAGCGCAGTGCCTCGCGGGTGGCCTGCTGGAACTGTTCGCGGCTCTGGTCGATAAGGGTGCGTGGGTCGAGCGTCTCACGCGCGGCCGCCTCGACCGCGGTGCTGGCGTCGCGTGCGGTGCGGCGGACCGTCATGGTGACGAGGTGGCCGGCCCCCTGGTCGGCGGGGGCGACCTTCAGTGTGCGCGCGGCAAGCCCGATGTTGTCGAGCTCACGAAAGTCCAGCGGTGGGGCTCCGTCGTATCGGGCCAGTTGCTGGGCCTGGTTGTTCAGCAGCCAACGGTCCTGGACGGCATCCGGCGGCAGTGACTGGATGGCCTTGTAGAGGTAGCGGTGCTCGGGTTGGGTGAAGTCCTGTTCGGCGAGGGAGCGGGTGGGGCCGTCCTGGTACAGCTGGCTTGGATCCTGCATGAGCGAGATCAGGACACGGCGTTCGGTGGGCACGGAGGTGTAGCTCGGTTGCCCCTCGCTCTGCTCCGGTGCTGGCTTTGCGGTCTGATCCGGTGTGCTGTATCCGGCGAGGGTGCGGGGGGCGTTGTCGAGACGCTCGGCGAGTTGGTCCAGGGCGTACTCGGTAGTGCTGAGCTCGAGGCCGACCTGGCCCAGGGAGGCGTCGGACAGTCCGTAGTCGCGGACGCGGCCGGCCAGGTCCTCGACGGCGGCGGGAATGCTCGGCTCGAGGATGAAGGTGACCGCGTACCGGGCGGCGTTGTCGGGGTTCGGGCTGAAGTCCGGAGCGTTGGGATCTGGGCGGAAGTCCGGGGAGCTCGCATAGGCCAACCAGGCGCCGATGTTCTGGCTGACGTTGGCGTCCAGGCGGGCCTGGGCTGCAGGGTCACCGGTGGAGCGGTGGTGGTCGTTGTAGGTCAGACGTGTGGTGATGTGCTGGATCATCGCCGCAGCACGCTGTTGCGGTGTGAGGTTGGGATCGGAGGCCGCCGGCAGCGCGATGGCGGGGTCCGGGCCCGTAACGAGGGCGTCCCAGATCTCGGCGGTCGCGGGGTCACCGAAGTCCTGGGGCTGGAGCCAGTAGGGCGATGCGTCGGGGCTCTGTGGGGAGTACCGGAACTGCTGGGCTCGTGTCGCGTCGTTGAGGACCGCCCCGATGACCGCCAGTTCCCTAGAGCGCGCGTCATTGTCGTAGCCCCGTGGGCGGGCCAGTTCGAATGGGACGTTCTCGGTGGTGGAGGGGTGCTGGGCTGCGCGGGCAGTGACGTAGGCGTCATGGCGGGCGTGCTCAGGGTTGGCCGGCCAGGTGAGCTGTGCCAGCTGGCGGAAGGTGCCGTGGAGGCCTGCCCAGAAATCCGAGTGGGTGTAGTACGCCTGGTTGACGGCCCACTGTGCGTTGGCGTCGCCCGCCGCGGCGCGCTGCTGGTAGAGGGTCATCATCCGGGCGGTGAGAGCGTCGGCAGCGACCTGTGCCCGATCGGCACCCGGGTAGGCCTGTAGCCGCTGCTCGATGTCGGCGAGCCCGTCGGGCACCAGTGCCTCGTAGGCGTCGCCGAGCCAGGTCGTCTGGAAGTGGTCTGGCCTGAGCCAGTACTGGGGCCCGCCGCTGCGGTTCCAGTCGACGAGTTGGCGCGCCGCGGAGCCATCGCGCAGCAGGCTGCTGAGGACGTTGAGCTCGTGCTGCGGCGCCCCGTACTGTGCGTTGTTCACGCTGCCCCCGCCTCGAGCTGGGCGGGCGGTATCTCGCCGAGCCGGGCGTCCCCTTCGGGAAATGCGCCGACTGCCGCGGTCGCGGCCCGGTAGCGCTCGGCGTGGAGGTCGAGTTGCGCGGATGCGGCTTCGTCGAGCGCCACCCAGCCCTCTTCGTTGCGCCGCCACCACCGGCCCATGTAGCGCACCGGGCTGCCCTCGAACTGGCCCAACACATCGGCCTTCTCATCGGCGATGAGCTGCTCCATGGCGGCAGGCGGCATCGGCGCGTTCAAAACCCTCTGCTGTGCCGAGTCCTTGAGGAGCTCCATGCGTTCGGCCCAGGTGACTGTGGGGCTGCCGGGCTCGGCCATGGTCGGCTCCGTTCGGATGAGGACGGTGGACTCCAGGCAGACTGCGTCGTGATCCACCGGCCAACAAGCCGAATCCGGGGTGCGGTCCAAGGGGTGAGTGCGCTGGGCGCGGATTCTTCTTCGTGCGTCCCACCCTGCGGGAATCAGGCTCGCGAGTGGCCTTCGGCAGGTCGTCGGTGGGAACCCATCGCGAGGGGGTGGGCGAAGGTGCCTTGACCGTCGGCGGGAAATGTGTGCTTAACTGGATCTCGAGACCAGCCATCTCCAGAGCCCATCCGACGAGTTGGGCATGTGTAATTCTGCGCCCTTACAGGCGCAGGTATGGCTGGTCTCTCTTTTTGTTCCGGGGCCTCTCCCTCCGGCCGGAGCCCAGCCGGTGCCATGCGACCGGGGCGCCGGTCAGCGGGGCACCGTGAACGGCTGGGCCGGAAGAAGCGGGCGCTGGTAGGCGGTGGGAAGGGCGGTGGCCTTTTTGGTGAGATCGTGGCGGTTGACGCTGCGTTCACCTTGCCCGAACCCGGAGGGGTCCAGGTCAACGACAAGCTGGTCGCCCTCGCAGCGGACGATGGTGCCCCGGTCGTGTCCAAGGAGCAGACGGATCCCGACGTCCCACTGGTCCGGTGCGGGCCTGCGGGCCGCCGCGTCGGTACGGAGGCGGGTGCCGGTGGTGATCGGGCGGCGAAGGTCGGTGGTCAGGTCGCCCCACCACAGCAGGTGCTGGATCACGGCCCGCACCATGGGCTGAGGCATCTTCTCGTTGGTGAGGCTCTTCTCTACTGCGTGGATGGGCAGTTCCGTGTCGGCACACAGGGCGAGGATGGGTTCGATCAGGGCCTGCTGGGCCGGGTGCATGGGCCGGCAGAATCCCCCCAAGGCTTTGATATTGGTGTAGTGCTGTGCGTCCTTGGGGCCCGTCCACCACTCGTAGGTCCAGCCCCGGGCGCTGATGACTTCCTCGGCCCAGTCCAGCACCCGCTCCGAGGGGCACAGCTCGCCGGCCGTCGGAGAGCTGTCGACGAGGGTGATCTTGCCGTCGTTGCTGATCAGCATCAGGTCGGGAATGTAGCCCGCTTTGCCGGGGCCCTGCTCGGCGCGGAGTTTGAACGGCTGGCCGATCATGGACCGCACGGTGGGGTCGAAGTCCGCCAGGTCCATGCGTTCCCAGATACCGTCCGTGGCCACCGGGTTCTGGCCGGTGCTGATCGCCGCGTAGATCCCGAGGTCGAGTTGCTCGCCGCGGTGGGTGAGGTGGCGCCGCCAGGGTTTTGCGCGGACAAGTTCGTGGATGTCGACGTCGGTGACGGGCATCCACTGTGCCGGTCGCCCTTCCTCGAACCGCAGTCCGATCTCTACGCCATCGAGTTTGTGCGCCCTCGTTCGTGTCACCCTTTCATGCTGGCAGAGCCGGTTTTGCGCTGTACCGTGCTTTGCCGAATCCACGGTGCAGGGCTCTGCCCTTTCTCGGTGTACGCACGCAGACGGTGCCTTCAGCGGCCCTAGAATCCGGGCATGAACGCCGAGACCGCCCACACCATCAGCCCGTCGTCCGAGGAGGCGTGGCGGCTGGTCGGCCACTACCTGCACCGGCTGTCGCATGAGTTCCCCGAGCAGTGGCGGCTACGCGATCACGAGGCGTCGCAGTGTCGCGAGCGGGTGTGGTCGCTGCCCACCGAGAGCGGGAACGACGCGCAGGTCGCGTTGTGGCTGCGGCTGTCCGACACCGAGGTGCCCTGTGACGATCCCGGGTGCGCGGCGCGCGAGATGTATCTGACGAGCGACGGTAGCGACAGTGTGCCGGCGTCCGGCCCGCTGCCCGCGTTCGCCCGGCGCGACGGATTCGGCTACTTCGAGTACCGGACGCATCCGCACCACGATGGGTGGGCCTGCGACGTCGACCCGGTCTCGGTGACGTGGATGTCGACGGCGCTGGCCCTATACGGCGGGTACATGCGGATCAACTGGTTCGACATGGGCGGCGCGGACTCCATGGGAGCGGGGCACTCCCTGTGGGAGGTCTCCGCCCACCAGGTCCGTGAGATCAGCCGCTGGACGGCCGTCGCCGGGCCGGACGGCGTCCGTGACGAGGGGCCGACCAACCCGGGCGCCACGCCTGTCCTCCCGCTCCCGCCCGAGGTCGAGGCCAAGCTCAAGGCGGCCGTGGACCGCCGCTGACGCGTCCCCGGCGGGCGGTGCGTCACGCGTCGAGGACCCCGGTCAGGGCCGTGCCCCGGGCGGCCGGCTCCGCCACCACGGGGCGATCGGACTGGTTCTTCCACATCAGGGTCGTGCTGGGGACGCTCTGCGGGTGGACGTACGTTCCCGCGGCGGAGGGAATGAGGAAGGCCGGACCAGGCGCTGTCTCGTATCCATGGGCGCTGAAGAACGCGACCGCGTCGGGCCGCACTTCGGCGATCATGACTCGTGCGCCCTCGCGGCGCAGGTACTCCTCGCACTCGGCGAGCAGCGCGGCGGCCGCACCCTGGCGCCGGTTCTCGGGGCGGACCGCGATGCCGTGGATGATGCCGATCTCCGTGTGCGCCGTGGCTCCATCCGGAGCGAGCGCGAGGCGGGTGAAGGAGGAGCCCACAACGGTCTCGCCGAGGCGCACCACCTTGAGCTTTTCCCGGCCGGAAAGGCCCTTGGCACAGCTCGCCAGCCCGGCGGCGACGTAGTCGGGGTCCCGCCACGGGGCGCCGCCCATAAGCCCGTAGGCGTCGGGCATCGTGGCGCAGATGCCGGGGATGTCCTCCTGGAGCGCGTCGCGGACCGTGAGGGGCCCCGGGGTTGCTCGGCGGGGCTTGTTCTTCTTCTGGCGTCCCATGTCCGTCCTCGCGTGCTGGCGATCGCGGCCCGCCGGTCGGCGTGCCCTCACTCTTGTATCGCGAAGCTCTGACAGTCGGTCCGCCTCCTGGTGGGCACCGGCGGAAGGCGGGGATGGGGGCGGCGTGACCGGCGGCGGGTCTCCACCGTCGTCGGCCTCTGGTGAGGTACGGTGCCGACGGCTGTCCACGCAGCCTTGCTGGGGTGCCGTGCCCGGAATCGGTGCCGGGAAGGCAGAAGAAGACGTGGGCCTGCAGCGCCGCCATCACTTACTGACCACAGCATCCCGTGTGCTGTCTCTCTCGCATTGACCGGGCAGTGCCACAGGGAGACGCCATGTCCTCGTTCCGCGCCCAGCTCGGGGAAGCGGTCCGGCTGCGCCAGCAGGCCACCGGCGAGTCCTACAACCACGCCCAGCTGATGCTGAGTTCGTCCCCGGGTCCCGTACCGGTCCTCCCCGCTCCGACACCCGAGCAGCAGCGGTGGGAATCCTTCCTCGTCGGCCTGCTCGCGCCGGTCTTCGCCCGCCATGACGCCGGGTCGTTGTTCGGGATCCGCAGCGTGACGCCGATGGCGGACCACCTGATGCTGCGCATCGAGTGCGCGAACCTCGCCGCGTGGGCGCACGCCGTGTCCGGCGCCGGACGTGCGGGAGCGACGGGGCCGCGGATGCTAGTCGAGGCGGCACCCAAGGGGGTGAAGCTCATCGAGGAGTCGACTGGCGCGGTGGTGGTCCTGGACCGGGCCTTTCCTCGCCAGTGGCAGAGGGCCACCGCGGCGGCCCAGGCGCCGCACGACGCGCGGGGCGGGACCGTCGATCGGGCGGTGGAGCTGTCGCGATCGCTGTACGGGTTCGAGGCCTCGGCCCTGCTGCGCCGTGCCCGCCTGGTCTCCGCCGTCGGGATCGACGGCCAGGTGCACCTGGAGGTCCGCGACGAATCCGACGGCCGGCCGCGGCTGTTCGAGGTCGGTGGCGGGGAGCCGCGGGCCGTGCTGTGGCACGCCCTCGACGGCGCTCCCGAGGCTCTGTATCCCGCCCATGACGGGCCCGCGTTCCCGGCGTGCCGCCGCTTGGACCCGTAGGAGAGTGCGCGGGGCCAAGCGGTGCTCGATGCCCCGCCTGGACCGCTCCGCGCACTGCCTCTCCTCCTCGTTCTTCTTCACGCAGGGGCATCGCCCGGTGTGTACTCGGCGCGCAGGTCGGCCACCAGGCGGGCGCGCTCCTCGGTCAGCGGCATCCGCCTGGCGATGAACGACCCGTAGTTACTCAGGGACCAGTCGTCGCCATCGTGTCCGTTGTAACGCAAGTACCAAGCGACATGGGCCTGTTCGTCCACGTGCAGCTCGTCATCAGGCCAGTGCTGGTGTAGCGAGCGCAGGGCGCCGAAGTCGACCTGCACGGCGCCGGACAGGTCGGCCGTCTCGGGGATCTCGCCGTCGTCACCCCGCTCGAACAGCCTGCGTCGCCGCGCGGCCAGTGCGGCACGGCGCTGCCGCTTGTCCTCCTCGGCCAGGATGTCGGCGGCCTCCTCGGCGGTGGCCGGGCGGACCAGGATGCGGAAGTGCCAGCCGTCCTCGCCGATCAACTCCGGTGGCTGGTTGCCGTCTTCGTCCCGGCAGTACTCCGGTCGCCGCTCGCGGACCGTGGTGACGATCGCGGTGACCTCGCCCTCGCCCACACGGTGAAAGCCGGGCGCGTCGTCAGGGAAGGGGTGGCGGTAGTCGTAGAGGGTGCTGCGCAGCACGGTGCCCGCGGGCCCCCAGCGCTCGGGACGGGGGTGGAAGCGGCCCGGGACGCCGCGCTGGATCTCCCACAGTTCTTCGGCCGGGGGGCACTGGTTCTCCAGGTGGCGTACCTCCCAGCCGCTGCCCTGGCGGAGCAGGAGACCGGCGCCCGCTGGTACGAGGTTGCCGCACAGCATGCAGTCCTGCTCGCGGCCGTTCGCGCGAGGCGGCGGCGCGACGCGCTCCTCGGCCAGCGGGCACTGCTGCGGGTGGCGCGCCTTGATCAGGGCCTTCCCGTACGGGCCGGGCGAGGCCGGCGCGGCCTCGTACAGGATGCCCTCGCCCTGCTCAAGCCAGCCACCGCACCGGCCGCAGGCCTGCGGGAAGTCATTGGTGCGCGGCGGCGGGGGCGGGCACTGGCCCACCGGGTGGCGGGCCTCGGTGTAGCCGCGGGCGTTGCGGACCAGGATGCCTTCGCGGGCGGCAACCGGCTGGCGGCACAGGCCGCAGGTGTCGGCGCGTTCGTTGACGCGGGCCGGGGCCGCGGTGAGTTGGCGCACCGGTCCGGGCCGGGGTGGGTGCTTGTCCATCAGGCGGCGCATCGTGCCGCGTACCGAGGTGCCAAAGGCGTTGCGGATGCCGAGGGTGGAGTCCCGCTCCTCCTTGATCGTGCCGTCCGTCTTCACGCGCCAGATCCGCACCCGCTTCCTGTCGCCGCCGGGCAGCGGGTCGCACAGCACGAGCACCGCGCCGGCGGGGAGTTCGTAGGAGGCGTCGGCCTCGAGCCAGTCCCCGCGGCAGCACATCCCGCCGTGCTCGTCTTCGTCCAGGCCGCGCAGCAGCTTCCTCCAGGGCCTGACGGCGCCCTCGTCCGCCGGGGGGATCGCGACGGCGTACTCCTTGTTGTCCGGCATCCCGGCCACTCCTCCTCCACGGTCCGTCACCGACAGCATGACGGGCGGCACTGACAATTCCCTGTGACCAGCGGCAATGCCTCTTGTCACTGCGTCTGCCGGGGTGCCGGGCGGGGCTCGGACCCGCGTGCCCAGTGAGACCAGGACAGGTACCGGGGCCACCGGGGCGAACGTGTGTCCCGGCCGCCGTGCCGAGGCACCGACTGCCGAAATGGCTGCGGGGGTCAAACCCGCATTGAGAGCGAGCAGACGACCCTCGATCAGGGCCGCCCCGAGGACCTTCCCCACCTGCTGTACCCGACCGTTTGATCGCCGGTATCTGGTCCGATGTTCGGCAGCTTCATCGCCCGGCGTTTGCCGCTCTCCGAGCAACGCGCCCAGCTGATCGCAGGTTGTGAGCCCGAGTACCCGGCCTCTGGCTGAAGCCACGATCTGGCGGGAAGACGCCAGCCCTGTCAGTGGCGTACGGCACAGTGGCGGGGCGGAACCGTCTTCGTTCCGCCCCCACGACCACGAGGGCAGTGATGGATCGCGACACGTATGTCAAGAACTTCGCCAAGCGCCGAGACTGCGAACTGGCCGAGGAATTCCGATGGGTGCCCAGAATGTACCGGGCCGCCGCATCACGGCTGGAGAAGCTGGAGAGGCAGGCCGAGCGACAGTTCCCCGGCGTCTTCGACTGCCTGGACCAGGCGCGCGACGCCGTCGGCGACACCATCCCGACCTGGTGCTGGCTGCCTGTAGCCCATGTCCAGCAGGTCCTTGTCGACCACTACCCCCACCGCACCACCCGAGCTCCCGGCGCCACCGCACCGGGACTCGCCGCTCTGGCCGCAGCCGATGCAGCCAGACTGCAGGCGATCGGAGCATGGCGAGCCGCAGGACGGCACATGATCAACATCCACGACGCCACGGTCCTCGAGCTGAGGAAGGCGGGCGACCGGATGCCCACAGATCTGCCGCAGCGCTGGCCCCTCCACGGCCTCTATGTCGTCTCCGAGGCACCCAACGGCGCCCTGGGCGCCTTCCTCCACCTGGAGTGGGACGAACGAGAGCAGCGCGCCGAACTGCGCATCGCACCGGACGTCGCCCCCACCGCCGCCCTCGATCGCATCCCCGTCCAGCCCCTGCATCTGGAAGGCGGAACCGTGACGGAGGCCGCCCGCCGAACCGTGCTGTCCCTCCAGGCAGGGATCGACACGGTCCTCGGCACCGAGACCCTCCCGGATATTTCACCGGGTAGCGCCGTCGAGGAGACGGCTCAGCTGATCGCCGAGAAGAATGCCTTCTGGGTAGCGGCGGCCGATTGGTTGGCCTCCGATCGCACGACACCGTTCGACGCCGCCGTCATGGCCGGAGCCGAGCCCGCGGCCGACTGGCCGCCGGCCAAGACCCCCAGCACCGGCCGCGCCCCCATGCTGTGGCTGGCCGGTCCAGCCGGCTGACACGCCGACGCACGCCCAACCGGCAAGCATCCACCAGAACTGGCACCGCACTTCCCGTACGACACGCGCTACGCCGTGGCCTACCATCGACGAACCGTAGGGAGGGGGCGACAACCATGGATCACACGGCACGCATACCCGTGGCCGTCAGCGGCGGGGCCGCCCCGCAGCCGTGGCGCCGCAGGATCCGGCGGATTGCGGCGGTGCCCGTCCTGGCCGCGGTGGCAGTCGTCGCGATGGCCGTGGTCGTCGACTGGGCGCTGAGCCAGAGCGCCGCCTTCCGGGGATGGCTGGTCAGCCCGTTTGTCGGCCTGGCCGCCGTGGCGGGAGTCCTGCGGGGGCACCGGCTTGTCCGGCGCGCGTGCACCGCCGTGAGCCGGCCGCTGCGCGGCCTGCTGCGGCACGGCGCCTACCCCGAGGAGCTGGAGGTGGCGCGGGCGGGGGAAGCGCAGGACCTGGAGGAACTGCGCGCCGCGCTGGGCATCCGGATGTTCGGCGTGATCGATCTCTATCCGAGCGAGGCCGCCGACGAGCTCATCGCCGCCCTGCGCCGCGCCCTCGACCGCCCCGAGCCGCTGTCCGACGAGCTCCGCGCGTCCCTGCACGACCTGGACGACGGTGCCCGGCGCTGGCACGACACCCTCGCCTGAGCAACAACTCCCTCTCGCTCCGCGGACCGGTTACGGGAGTGTGATGAGCAGGCTGAGGTAAGCCTGCCCGGCTACTTCGCGTACGGCATCGGTATCTCCAGCTGGTCCGCGTGGACGTCGCCTGAAGCTCGGAGTGTGCCCGTGCATTCGGAGAACTGATGCCGCAGGTATGTGGCGATTCTGTGGTTGTGGTTGGCGTCGGGTTCGAACTCGATCACTACGCGTCTTCTGTCGCGGGCGAATCGCCCGACCGCCGAACCTGCGCGCCACACCCCGCACGGGTTCGTGGGCTGAGCCTTGCACTGCGGGCAAGGCACCGACTGGACGGCCCGGCGCCACGCGTGGATGGACTCCCAGGGCACAGTTCCGGGAAAGAGACTGCGCTGGTCCCAGAGCCGTCGGTCCGGGTAGTCGCCGTTGAGCAGGTGTGCCCCTCGCCACAGATGTCGCCAGATCTCTGTCCGCTCGGCCTCGCGGGCTTCCTTGCGGCCCAGGCCGGTGCGCAGGATGACGAAAGGCCAGCGTTCGCCAGTCTCCTCCTCGATCTCGCGCAGCCAGCTGCTCGCGGGCCCGGCGTACCGGTGGGTGCTGAGTCGCTTGCGGGGGGCCTGCGAGTGGCCTATGTAGCGAACGCGCTGATCTCGGGGATCGACGAGAGCGTAGACCGCGCACGAGTTCTCTCGTGCCTCAGTGCTCACGCGACAGGCCCGTTGCGTAGAGGTGGGGTCCTGCCGTAGGTGCTGGCGCCCCGGCGAGGGGATGGGTCCCGGGGGCGGCGGGTGCGTTGACGCGCTGGGCCCACCAGGTGCGCAGCCGGTACGGGGGGTGGGTGCTCGCCGCGCGCAGGACGAGTCCGAGGCGTGCGGGCTGCGGAAGCGTGCGCAGCAGGTTGGTGTTGCGCCCCCACAGGGCGATCACGGCATCGCGGCCGCAGGTGCGCACGGCGCAGGCGTCGCAGGCGAGTTCGCTGTGCCAGACCCAGCAGGTGTACAGCAGCCGGAGGGCTGCGGCCACCAGGACGGCGACAGCCAGGGGCAGCCACGCGGCCGCCAGGACCGTCAGGAGCACTCCCACGGCCTGGAGGACGGTCGAGCGCTCGTTGTCGCGACGCAGGATGTGGCCGAGCTCGTGCTCGAGGACGGCGGGCAGGTGGTCGGTGTCGCCCGGGCCGACCCAGTTGCTGCCCAGCCACACATGGGCCCGGCGCCCGTCACGCAGGGAGGCGGCCTCGTTCCCGTCGCCGGCCGGGTCCCAGCCGTCGCTGAACGCGATGGTCAGCCGCTGCAGGCGGTGGGCGCGGGCCACGCCCTGCAGGTGCCGCTCGATGTTCTGCATCCGCTGAACGGTCGTTCTGTAGAGAGGACTTGGGGCGTTCAGGGGGCCGGTCCGCAGGAGGCTGTTCCAGGTGAGGTGCTGGGCCCTGAACCCCTCGGCTACCTCAGTGCGTCGGTCGCTGGCGCAGTGAACCGCCCAGGCCCAGCTGGCGATCACGGCCATGGGAAGTGCGTGGAGTCCCAGGTGGGGCCCGCTCCCCCACTGTGTGACGACCGCGACCGTCAGCATCCAAACAACAACGAAGTGGCTCCAGAACCGAGCTCGTATCCAGCCCATCGAGTGCCTCACCGCCCCGCGCGGCCGGGCAGCGCGGTGCGCTCGTGCTGCACGAAAGCGGGGGGCTGCCGGTGCGCGGGGCGGGCGGCGCCGAACTCGTCAGGCTCCCACGGCCCGGAGGCGTACGGAGCGGGCGTGCTCCTTCGGATCAGCGTGATGTTCATGGAGGCTCCCGGGGTCAGGCGGCGTGCGGAGCGGGCGCGGCGGGGGTGTGTGCGGGCTCGGCTGGGACCGGCTGTGGACGTGGGGCTGCGCAGGGTTGGTCGAGGCAGTCGACCCAGCCGTCGGCGGTGCGGATCGAGATGTGCACGCCGTAGCGGGCGAGGACGTCGGCCAGGCGTCCGCCGCACACCGCGCAGCGAGGCCGCGGCGGCGCGGCGCGGCGGACGGGGCGGGCAGGGCGCGAGGGGGGTGTCGGGGAAGGGGCCGCGCGGTGGTGTCCGGCTCGGGCGGCCAGTTGGTGGGCGCGCTGGTTGTCCTGCTCGGCCTGGCGGCGAGCCTCGGCCGCCTTGTGGCGGATGCCTTGGTGCTCGGCGGTGAGCTTGTGCTCCAGGTCCTCGGACAGCACCAGGCCACGGCTGTTGAGGCCGAGTTGGGCCAGGGGGACGGTCTCCTCGTGGAGGTCGTCCCCCGCGCAGGGCGGGTGGTGCAGGGCGTAGCGGGACAGGTCCTCGCTCTCCCACCAGCGGCCGGTGCGCGGGTGGGGGTGGCCCCACAGGATGCGGACCTGACGGTCGGCGAGGTCGAGGATGCACACCGCGCTCTGCTCGGCGAGCAGGACGTGGGGCAGGGCCGTTCCCGGGCGCATGAACCAGATGTCGCGGATGCCGGCGACGGCGTAGTCCCGGTGGCGCTGCTGCCACAACGAGTCGGTGATCAGGCTGCTTTGGGCCTCCAGGGCGAGGCGGGAGCCGTCGGCGAGGCGGACGTGGACGTCGGCGCGGCGCTCGCGGCCGGGAATCCACTGCTCCTGGCGGACCTCGGTGACGTAGGGCAGCGAGCGCGCCCACCGTTCGAGCTGAGCCTTGGCCTCCAGGTGCCAGAGCGTTTCGGGGTGGTGGCCGCCTGGCGGGGCCATGTGCGGCGGGTGCGCGAAGTGGTGGCGCCGGGCGCCGCCGATCCTGCCCCGCGGGATCAGCGGGACGCTCGTGCCCGCCGGTACTCCGTCCAGGCCGAGGAAGCAGGCCGCGCACACCAGGCTCTCGCGGTGGCGGTAGCCCAGCGTGCGCCACTGGTCCATCGGCCGGTCCTCGATGTGGACGTGGCGGCCGGTGTCCAGGTCGAGCCCGACCACCAGCAGATCGTCCGCTGCCATGCGCTGCCCCCGTCGTTCTGAATCTGCTCGGTGCTGGCAGTTTTCGGGACGCAGGTGCTGGTGAGCGCCGTGCGGGGGCGGCGTCCCGCCCGGCGGACCGACGGGCGCGAAACATCTTCCGTGGCGGTCCGCCGGGCGGGACAAGGGGCGTCGTCCGGGAAAGGCGGGGCTGGAGGTGTCACAGGCTGCGCAAGCGAGGGGCCGCCCTCGTCGTCAGGCCGTACGGCCAGGTTCCTGCAGGAGGTCAGCCCCGGTGAGCCGCACCATCCCCGTGCTTCTTTCGTTCGTTGCGTCGATGACGGTGCTGAGCGCCGCGTTCAGTACGGTGCGCGCGTTCATGCTGGCGCAGGCGTCCTCGTCCGAGGCGCGTCTGGCCCGCCAGCGTGCGATGCAGGCCTGGGTGGGTGCGGTGCTCGTCGCGGTGGTCGCCTGGGTCGTGCGGGCGCGGCTGCCCGACGGCGGTGGGGACGCCGGGCGGCCGGGCTCGGTGTCCATACCGTGGCGGACCGTGGGGCTCGCGGCGGCCTCGGTGGCTGCCGTCGTGGCGGTGGCGGTCCTTCTCACGGGTCTCGTGCGGGCGCAGCGCCGCCGGCGGGACCGGGAGCACAAGGAGGAGGAGACCCGGTGGGCGGTGCAGGAGCGCATCGCCGCCGCGACGGCACGCCACGATGCGGTGCTCGAAGAGTACGGCGCTCATCTCGTCGACTACATGGCCGCGCTGGAGCGGCCCGCGCTCAACGATCTGTCCGTCAGCGAGACCGAGCGGTTCGACCGGGCGAGGATCAACGCGGACGACGCCCGCCTGACCGTGCGCCACGGCGCGCAGGAGCTCGTTGCCGCGTACCACGAGGCGGTGGCCGAGCTCGAGGTGTCGTGGCAGATCGCCCGGGACCATGCGGAGCGCGTCGGCACCTCCTACCTCGAGCCCGCGGTCTCCCGGCGCCTGGCGAAGGCCGCCGATCTGATGGCCGTGGTGCACGGTGGTACGACCGAGCACGAGCGGACGCTGGCGTATCAGCGGGTCCGCCGGCTGGTCGGCCCCTCGATACGCGTGCCGCAGGTAGCCGAGCTGGCGATCGCGCGCCTGGTCCGCCCCGTCCTGACGAATGAGGGCTTCGACGCGGCGGGCGGCCTGGACTCTCTGGTACGCGCGAGCCGGTCGGAGGAGGTCGTGGTGATCGCGCCCGCGCGCGGGGTGCCGTTCACGCGCCACCGCCTCGAAGATCTCACCTGACCCCGCCCGCCGGTTGCCGGCCGTCAGGCGGGCTGCCGCAGCAGGGCGATGACGGTGGCGTCGTCGCGGTAACCGTCCGCGTCAGCTTGCGCGGCGGAGGTCAGGGCGTCGGCGAGGGCCTGAGGGTCCGCCTCATGCGCGCGGCACAGCCGCTCCATCTCCTCCGGGTCCACCTGGTCCGGGATGCCGTCGGTCACGAGCAGGACCAGGCGGAGGTGTTCGGGGATCTGCGTCTCGCGGCACATGGCCGCGCCGGCCTGAGCGAGCCCGGTCCTGGACCAGTTGTCGTGGGCGGCGGCGAGGTCCACGGCCACGCCGTTGCGGCGCAGGTACTGGCCCATGCTCTGGTCGGTGCTCCACTGGGTGAGCGCGGCGCCGTCCCAGGCGTAGGCGCGGCAGTCGCCGATCCAGAGGATAGTGGTGGGCTGGCCCGGCTCCATGCGGGCGTAGACGGCGGAGGCGTGCGGCGGGGTGTCGTAGGCGTGGGCCATCTGTCCGGCGGTGGTCAGGGCGGCCAGTCCGCCCATGGTCATGCCGATGTGGGTGATCACCGGAGGCACCGCCTGGGCGTAACGGACGACTGCCGCGTCGTGGCCTGCGCCGTCGACGACGGCGCCACACACCCGCTGCCCGCGCCACTGGAGGTCGTACCCGTCAGCGCACGGGGGCTCAGTGCCCGGCCGCTGCGCCATCCCCACCGTGATCGCCTGCGTGCCCGCCTCTTGGTGGATATTGGTCTCGGCCATCGTCTTCTCCTTCGTGTCGGTCGTCGGCCTTGTCGGGCCGCCCTCTACTCCGGCTGAAGAAGAAGTTCGTCATGGAGTCCACGGGATTGCGAAGTTGAGGCTAATGGGACAGGAGTGACCCTTGGCGGCCGCGTCCAGCAAGCGATGTTGGGTCGGCTCCAGCGGCCGCATCCGGTCAGATCTTGTGATCCCCGCGCGCAGGTGAACGGTGCTGCGTACGCTAGAGGTTGACGTCCCGGTGGTCCCCCCGTGCCACCGGGACGCTGTTTGTCAGTGATCCCGGATCTGGTGGATCCCGTCCACCGGGTCCGATGCAGCCCGGATCCGGTCGCACCACGCGTCGGGCCACAGTGTGGCGGCGTCCCAGCGCAGCCCGCCGAGATATAGGTGGGTGAGGTCGACCGTGCGCAGGTCTGCTCTGCGGACGTCGTTGCACACACGGTCGAATGTCTCGTCCGCCTCCGCAAGATCAGTGGCCAGGCGCCTGAGCGTACTGCGGATGATGCGCGGCGTGGCGGTGGCGAGTTGCTCGGCGTCGCGACGGGCCTGGCGCAGGACGAGGGCGAGCTGTTCTGCGCCCGGGCCAGCATCGCGGACTTGGGGCGGGAGGGTGATGTCGAGCGTGTCCGCCACGGTGGTGATGGACCGGCCTGGGTGATCGAGAGCGTCCTGGGCCGCCCGCCGGGCTTCGGCGATCTGATGGGCGGCCCACAGCAGGTGCCCGCGGGTCTGCAGGCGCGTCGCGGCGTTCCAGGAAGCGATGGTCCGGGCAGCGGCCGCAACGGGGCGGCGGCGCCATGGGAGGTGCCGGGACACGTACGCAAGCCACGCCGCCGTGTTCACCGTTCCCCCCTTGTCCGCCCGGTCCTCGGAGCACTGTATGCCCGAACGCCGCCCGATACGGCCACGATCGAGGTGCCCGGCATGAGAGAGGGCCGAAACGATGAAGTCCCGCTTTGCAGCGGGGCTTCATCGGGCTCTAAGGACGGGCATGCGCAGCTGTGGCGCAGGGGCTCGTCCTGCCCGCGGACGGGAGGCCGGCGTCAGCGGCGCGACCACCTGAACCAACGCCCGGTCATCCGGCGCCCGGTGACCAAGAGCAGACCGAGGAGCAGAACGAGCAGGCCGACAGACTGTGCCAGCTCGACGCTCGGGCCGTCGTGGCGGACCACCATCAGGCCGCTGACCAGCGACATGACGACGGCGCCGAGCCCAAGGACAGCCTGGAAGAACACCATCAGTCGCCACATGCTTGGTTCCGCCTCCTCTGCCGTCGAGCCTCTTGCGCGCGTAAGGGTTGTTGTGCTCGTGACAGATGACTGTAGCAGTCTGATGATGTTGCAACGCTGTCAAGACCCGTCGGGTCGCGACAGCGTTGCTAGTTGATGGGTTGCCCGAGCCGCTCGGCGATCTGAGCGCGGATGGTTGCGGTCCTCTCAGGCGCGGTCACTTCCATGAGCATGTTGACCAGGTCGGAGGCGAGGGGGCCCGCCTCGTGGAGGGGAAGGTGCATCCATGCCTGGGCAGCGTTCTGTGCCGCGATCTGGGTGCGCCGCTTGCCCGGCCCGAGGCGATCGAACCAGGCGAGGGCGAGCCAGGTCCACGAGGCGGTCGCGAAGGCGAACTGGCCGCTCAGGTAGGCCAGGTCGGCTCGGAACTGTGCGGCCTCAAGGGTCGCGGAGGCCGTCTCGCCCTGCTCGGCGGTGAGCTGCTGCAGGATGCCGTCGGCCGCGGCTATGGCGGTATCGAAGTCGTGGGCCCGGCCTGCGGCCTGGGCGGCGGCGAGCCGCTCGAAGAGGCTGCTCGGCGTCTGCCCCGTCGCGGTGGACGCCGGTTGCGGGGCCACGGGCGGGGTTCCTGCCGCCTGAGTGGTGCCGTCGGGCATGACCTGCATGTCGAAGTGGGAGGCGGTGCGCTCGTCCTGGACGTGCACGAGGACTGGCTGGCCGCTGCCAGCGGCCTCGATGTGGAGGACTTGGACGACGACCTGCGAGGGGTCGACTCCGTCGGGGACGACCTGCGGCTCGTTGTCGAGGTAGAGCTGGCCGTCACGGCTGATGTGGACCTGGTAGCGGGTGCTGGTGTTCATGGTGTGTGACCCGCGGTATGGCTCCGCGGGCACTCCTCCTTGAGTAGGTCAGAGCGAGAGTCCGTGGCTGCGGAGATAGGCGCTGGGGTCGATGTCGGATCCGTACGCGGGGCCGGTGCGGGCTTCGAAGTGCAGGTGCGGGCCGGAGACGTTGCCGGTGGCACCGGAGAGGCCGATCTGCTGTCGGGCCTTGACCGTTTGTCCCTTGCTCACGGTGATCTTCGAGAGATGCCCGTACTGCGTGTACTTGCCGTCGCTCATCTTGATGATGACGTTGTTGCCGTACGCGCCGCCCCATCCGGCTTCGACGACGGTGCCGGTGCCGACGGCCTGGACGCGGGTGCCGGTGGCGACGGGAAAGTCGATGCCCGTGTGGTGACCTGAGGACCACATGCCGCCGCCGGCCTTGTAGGGGGTGGTGACGCGGGAGTTCTCCACGGGAAGCGCCCACCCGCCCTTGGCGCCGGTGGAGTTGGCCGCGTTCTCGACGGCGTCGCACCCGGAGGTCGTTGTGAGCACGGCCTTCTTGCCCCAGCTCTTGACGACGAGCTCACCGGCGGCCTTCTCCCATTTGGCGTACGCGTCGGGGAAGCCTGAGCGCTGAACGTTCTGGGCGGCTTGGGTGAGCGGCTTGACCTGCCACTTGTCGACCTTGGCGAGGCGCTCGAAGAAGGAGTTGCTCGCATAGATGGGGTCGGTGACCTGTGCGACGGTCCCCCAGCCCTGTGAGGGCCGCTGCTGGAAGAGGCCCTGCGAGTCGCGGTCTCCGTGGTGGATGTTCCGCAGCGTCGATTCCTGGATCGCGGTGGCCACCCCGATGACCGCCGCGCGGGGCGGCAAGCCTCGGCTCCGGGCGACGTTGGTGATGATGCTGGCGTTGCGCTGTTGTTCCTCGCTCCAGTTGACGCTCTCCTGTTTGCCCTGTGGGTTCAGCGGCACCGTGACCTGTCCGCCGGGCTCCGCGGCCGGTATTTCCTGCTCCTTGCTGGCCACCTGCATGGCCGAGTTGGCGGGTGTGCAGGAGTCCTCCCACCTCGATCCGTCGTCCGATCCGCCGGCGCCCAGCATCAGCGGCAGGCAGAGGACCCCCGCGAACATCGCCGCGATCCCGCCCCCGGCGATGCGTATGGCTGTGCTCATGTATCGATCCCCAGTCGTCGATGCGCATCCCGCCACGAGGGACGGAAACCGCAATTCCCGTGCCATGGGGTGAGCCCGTTTAGCCGGGCGTCCCAGGGCTGCGAATGCGCCTCTACATAGCCGTGTTTTGCGCGGCTAGCGTCTGCGCCGAGTGAAGGCAGCAGGGAATCGACAACTTGCGCTGAATTCTAAGGCATTGAATTGCGGATGCGTCAACGCATCGGCGCTGGGGAGGCGTTTAGCCGCCTCCCTATATTCGGCTGAAAACAATTCGGCGTGAGGCTCGCTTTCCGCGCTGTTGACGACCAGTTGTCCAGGTCCTTCGCGGACTGGGGCAGGCTTTCGCGGCCTGGGAGGGAATCGTGCAGGTAACACAGCAGGTGGTACAGCTCGCAGCCGAAGGCGGCATCGGTTCCATTACTGATGGCATTACGCCCAGTTGGGACGTGTTCGGCGAGATCGGGACCAAGGCAAAGATCATCGTCGGCGTGGTCATGGCCGGCGCGATTCTCTTCCTGCTCGGCAGTGCCATCATCGGCGCCGTACATATTCGCGTCGGAAACCAGCAGCACAACACGATGGAGACGAAGAAGGGCCAGACCATGGTCGCCAGTTCCCTTCTCGGTCTCTTTGCAGTCGCCTCCATGTCGACCCTGTTCGGCATCGTCTACGGGTTTGGAATCTAATGGCCGGCAACCAAAAGCAGACCGGAACGCGGAGCCTGACGGCGAAGGCGTCGGAAACTCCCGGCGCCGGAGAGCCATCCCCGTGGCGCAGGCTCAAGGTCGGCTCGATCATCTTCGGTGTCGTGCTGGCGCTCGGGGTGGCGCTGACCTTGTTCGGCGGCGGCGGGGGCACGGACGACAAGGGCACTCCCGAGACGCCCGCCACCTCCACGCCCACGTCGCAAGCAGGAGGCAGCGGGCCCGGCGCCAAGGCGAAGACCATCAAGGCCGGTATCCCGGTGGGGTATCCGCGCACCAAGGACGGCGCCGCGGCGGCCGCGGTCAACTACCAGGTCGCCCGTTCATCGCCGGGGTATTTCACCGACCAGGCGCTGCGCCACCAGGTGCTGAAGACAGTGATGACGTCCTCCGCGCTGGCCAATCAGCAGGCCCAGGACGACCAGTCCGCCAAGGCGCTGATGGCGGCTCTCGGCGTGACCGAGCAGACGGCCCCGGACATGGTGATGCGCGCTGCTTCGCTCGGCACCAGCGTGCGCTCGTACTCCCAGGACACGGCGACGGTCAAGGTCTGGATGAGCGAGGTCGTCGGGGTCCCCACGGAGAAATCGAAGATGCCCGTCTCCGGCAGCTGGTCGACCTACACGATGATCCTGCAGTGGCAGGACGGCGACTGGAAGGTCGCGACGATCGATCTGTCGGATGGCCCCACCCCCCTCGTCGCTCCTGACCAGTCGGCATCGTCTACCGACGAAATGCGCCTGGCGAACAAGGAATTCGAGGCGCCCCGCTATGCAGGCTGAATTCATGCAGCGGCGGGTGGCGCAGGGCCTTGTCGCCGCCATGTTCGCGAGCCTGCTGGTAGTAGCGGGCCCAGCAGCCCCGAAGGCCCAGGCAATTCCCGGCTGGACGAACCCTTGCAACTTGCCCGGCGGAAAGACCGTGTGCGACAAGGTGGAGGACGGCGCCAAGTGGGTCTATGACAAATCGGGCGCCGATTCCCTTGTCGACGGCGTGGGTGAGGCCATCGACTTCGCAAGTGACCCGCTCGGCTACCTGGAACAGAAGCTGCGGGCCGGCACCAAGAGCATGTTCGGCGCCTTCGGTGAAGAACTCACCGGAAAGAATCCGAACGAGCCCAAGAAGGGCAAGGGCAAGAAGGGCAAGGGGGACTAGGCGTGACGGAAATCGACTGGGGGAACCCGGGATTCATCCGCCTCTACGGTCTCGTCTTTGCCCTCGCCACCGTATTCACCATGGTCCAGTGGCTGATCTCGGTGGTGAAGCGAGTGGTCCGGGGAGTTCCCATCGCTCAGGCGGCCATGGAGAACGTCGGTTATCTACTGATGTCCGTGGCCGTGGCGGGGTTCATGCCGGCCATGGTGATGACCACCGTGAATTTCATCGACAGTGCGGCTGAGGCGATCCTCGGCGACTACATCGCCGAAGTATTCGTCGGTGGACTGGTCATCTTTGCCGCACTGGCCGCCATTTCCGTCCTGGTGCCCGGCTTCGGAGTGGTCATCGCCATTCCGATCGGGCTGGCGATCCTGTTCGCGGTGTTCGGCCTGTGGATCATGCTGGTCGTCCGCGACGCCCTCATACTCCTCGGGCTGATCTTCGGCCCGATCGTCTTCAGCGGTCTGGTCGACAAGGACCTGTGGGGCCACACCCGCAAATGGGTTGGGATCATGGGCGGGATCATCGCGAGCAAGCTGGGCATCTACCTCGCCCTCGCCTTGGCTGGCGCCCTCCTGGACGGCGTCGCCGACCCCAACCACGACATGACCTTGCCGCAAGCCATCGGCTCCTGCATCACCTTCATTGCCTTGCTCTTCATCGCCCTTTTCATGCCCTTCCAGATCGCGAAGTGGATACCCATCGTCGGTGACGAGATGCAGGCCATGGCCCAGGTCAAGGACGAGGCGGGCCAGCGGGCCAAGGCCGCACATCAACAGGGAAAGCAGAAGCAGAACGAGCTGCAGACACAGGCCGCGTCCAAGCCCTCGGCCGGCGGTGGAGGCGGTGCCGCGGGAGCGGCGAGCAAGGCCGCGCCACCTGCCGCCGCGGCGATGGCCGTCAAGGAAGCCGGCGACCAGCTCCGCGACCAGGCCGTGCAGGCCGCGAAGGACGGCGCCAACAACGCCTCCGGCGACGGCGGTGGGGGTGGTGGTCAGCAAGGTGGCGGTCAGCAGGGCGGCGGTCGTCAGGGCGGCGGCCCGGGCAGGGGCAAAGGCCCCGGCGGTGGTGGGAGCAGCCCGCGTGGTGGCAGCCGCGGCGGCTCCGGGGGCGGCACCCCGGGTGGTGCCCGGCGTCCGGCTCCCGCACCGCCTCCTCGGTCGAGTGCACCGGGTTCACGGCCCGGGGGTGCTGTCCCGCCCCCGCCGCCCAGGCCGGGCGGCCAGGCGCCCCCGCCCCCGGCGCCCGCTCCCCCGCCCCCTCCGCCGGCGAGCTAGCGGCAACCCTCCCCTCCCACAACACGCTTTGAGAAAGGAGTCGCGATGGACCGCGTCTTCAGCTTCCCCCGACCGCGGCCGCGCGGTCTGCTGGGGCGTCGCTTCGAAATGGACGAGCAGTTGGTCCTGCTCGGCGGCATCGTTCTTGCTGTCGGCCTGTTGGCCGGCCTCCCCGGGATTCCACTGAAGATCCTCGGATGCCTCGGCGCGGCCGGGACGTGCATCTACGTCACGATGGTCCCCTACAAGGGCCGCACCTTCCTGCGCTGGTACGAGATCCGCCGCACGCACCGGACACTGCTGCGCGACGGCAGGCTCCTGTACAAGTCGACCGCCCCGCTCGCGGGCCGCCGCCGGGACGGCACGCCGATGCCGGTGGAACAGCCGGTAGGCGTCCCGGGGTCGCTGGAGTGGATCACGGCGAAGACCGCGTACGGGGACATCGCCGTCCTCCTCCAGCCCACCGAGTCCATGTTCGTGGCGTGCATAGAGGTCGAGGGGGCCAAGAACTTCGGCGGCCTGGACGGCGCGGACAAGGAAGCGCTGGTCTCCGCCTACGAGTACCTGCTCAAGGAGACCGCGGAGTCGGGCGGGCGGATCGAGTACGTGCAGTGGTTGGCGCGGTTGCTGCCCACCGACCCCAATGCACACGCACACGATGCCGCCGCGCGGCGGGATCCGTCGGCGCCGTCCTGGCTGAGCGACTCCTACGACCAGTTGGTCGACATGGTGTCCATCTACGCCGAGGACCGCAGGCTGTTCCTGGTCCTGGGCATCCCCTACACCCACGAACTGTCTGCAGAAGCCCTGACCTACCAGACCCTGCACGACGGCTACGGCGAGGTGCTCGGCAAGGAGATCGAGCAGTTCATCCGCGGGCTGGGCGGCGCGCAGCTGCGCTGGGTGCGCAACCTCGACGAGCCCGCGCTCGCGTCTTTGATCCACCACGCCTACGCGCCCGACCACTGGATCAACGACACCCGGGGCATGGACCGCGCGTCCTGCTGGCCGGCCGAGATGGACGCGCGGGAGCCCACCCGCATGGCGGCCCGCAGCTGGGAAGGTGCCGACCCCTGGTACACCGCCACGGCCTGGATCAAGCAGTTCCCTGTGCTCCCGGTGGGCGTGAACTTCATGGCCCCGTTGCTGCTGTACGTCTCCGACGTGATTCTGACGGTCGGGGTGACGATGCGGCTGCTGCCTGCCGACAAGGCCCTCGAGGACGCCATGGCGGACGTCACCAACGAGGCCGGGCAGGCAGACAACCACCCCGGAAAGATCATCGACCCGCGTGAGGAGCGTGAGCTGGGGGCGTCTGCCTCCACCATGCACGACCTGGCCAACGGCGCGGCTGGCGTGAGGCTAACTGGGTGGGTCACCGTCACCGCGCCCGACCCCGAACTGCTCGTCCAGCACCGCAACACGGTGCGGGCGGCCGCGGTCAAGAGCCAGTTGGCGCTGGAGTGGTGCGACTCCGAGCAGTACCGCGCCTTCGCCAACACCCTGCCCATGGTCACCGGACTGCTGAAGGACTGAGGTGCATGCTCGAACTCGTACGCCGCCAGTCCCAGACCAGACGGCGCGCCCTGCGCACCACTACCGCCACCGCCTCCGGGCTCTATCCCGCGGTCGGCGCGCCGTCTTCGGACCCGAGGGGCGTGATCATCGGCCGGGAGATCTACTCCGGCAAGGCCTACATCTACGACCCGTTCATCCTCTACGACCCCTCCGCGCGCGAGCGCCTCCCCAGCGGTCACGCGCTCGTCCTCGGCAAGTCCGGTTTCGGCAAGTCATCGCTGGAAAAGTGCTACGTGCTGCGGCAGCTGCGCTTCCGCGACCGCTCCTTCTGCATCCTGGACGCGCAGGGTGAGGATGGGGTGGGCGAGTGGGACAGCATCGCCCGCGCCCTCGGCGTCACCCCGATCCGCCTGGTGTACGGCGGTGAGGACGGCGAGGGAGTGCGGCTCAACCCGCTGGACCCGCGAATTCCCTCCCAGTACCAGTTCAAGATCCTCTGCAGCATGGTGGAGATCATCGGCGGGCCGCTGAGCAGCGAGAGCGAGTTCTCCCTCTCGGTCGCCCATGCGGCCGCACAGGTGCGGGCCGCGGCCGAGGACCGGGTCGCGGTCCTGTCCGACATCCACGACGCGCTGACCAACCCTGAGCCGGCCATGCTCGGCCGGCGCCAGGTCGGCGTCGAGGACATGGTCGAGTGGGGCCAGCCAGCCAGCCTCGCGATGGACCAACTGTGCAGCCCCACTCGGGACTTGGCTGGGTTGTTCAACGGTCCCACCACGCCCGGGATCGACTTGGACGCGCGGCTCATCGTCTTCGACCTCACACGCCTGCCGCGTGAGGGCGAGGCCATGCCGCTGCTGATGAGCGTGATCGGCCCGTGGCTGCGCTACGCATGGATCAAGCCCGGCGACAGCATCAAGCGCACCTTGATCGTCGAAGAGGCGTGGCACATCCTGTCCCACCGGCCCGTGGCCAGGCTCTTCGAGGAATTTGTCCGGTACGGACGACGCCTCGGCCTCTCCTTCTGGGCGATCTTGCACCACCTCGGCGACCTGATGGTCGAGGAGGCCCCCGAGGCGGCGGCGATCTTGAAACTGACCGCCACCCGGGTGCTCTACCACATGGACAAGGCCGAGGCCGACATCACGGCGGACTACCTGCAACTGCCCGACTGGGCGCGTGAAGCGCTAGTCGACGGTGCCAGCCGCTGCTCCCCGGGACGAGCCGTGTGGCAGGTGGGCAACCGGATGCATCTGGTGGAGCACATCCGCAGCGCGACCGAGTCGGAGCTGACCAATACCAACCGCAAGATGACCGAGGCCGCCTCCGAGAGCCAGGCGCCCGCGGCACCGCTCATCTCGATGCGAAAGAGCGCCGCCTGATGACCCTCTGGAACCTCACCGCCCGCGCCCCGGCCCGGCACGCCGCAGCCCCATCCGCCGCGTCGTCTGCCCGCCTCTGCACGGCATCGGTGCGCCGCAGGGGCCACGCCGCCGCCCCTGCCTCGATATCCACCGGTGGGGGTGCTCGGTAGTGGCCAAAGTTGTCACCCCGCACTCGGGCAACCGCCTGCACGTCTACAAGGACGCCTGGTGGATCGCCCTGTGCATCACCGCAGTTGCTCTCACCCTCTGGGCGTGGGTGGCCACCATCCTCTCCGGCCTGCTCGCGCACGCCTCGCCCGCGATGGTGTCGTGGAACGAGACAGCGGCCGCCATCCCCGTGCTGGTCACCAACCCCCTGCACCCGCAGGACGCCTACCCGGCCGGATCCGGCGTAGGCGGGCCGTTCGCCTTCTATCCGCCGTTTCTCGCGGTGGCGGCCGGCACCTGCTGGGGCGCCCGCGCCGGATGGCGGCGCTGGCGTACGACGCGGGACGAAGGTACTGACGGCCTGGCCACGAGCGCCCAGTTGCAGGAGGCCATGGGCGAGGCAAAGGCCCTGTCCCGGCTCGGGGCCCTGCGCCCGAGCCTGGCCACTCCGAAGCCCTCCCTCGACAAGGCGGCCGCACCGTCCAAGGCTCTGCCGTGGCGCTCCAGCGCACCGTCACGGGTGACCGACGTGCCGGTGAGCGAAGTCGCCGTGTTCTGCGGCACCGCGATCCCGACCGGCGTGAGGCTTTACATCCCGTTCGAGGAAACCGTCCTGATCGTGGCCCCTCCCCGAGAGGGCAAGACGAGTCAGCTGATCATGCCGTGGATCCTCGACTTCCCCGGCAGCGTGCTCGCCACCTCCTCCAAGACCGACGTCCTGTACGCGACGGCCAAGAGCCGCGAGAAGTACGGGCCGGTCATGGTGCTCGACCCGACGGGCCTGTCCAACTGGCCGCTGCAACTGCAGTGGGCCATCACGGATGGCTGCGAGGACTTCACCGTCGCCCGCAAACGCGCCGAGACCCTCACTGGCACCGCAAAGTCGGATGAAGGCACCAAAAACGGCGGCTACTTCGTCATGAACGCCCAGATGCTCATGACGTGCTGGCTGCACGCCGCCGCGCTCGACGGGCTGAGCGGCATGGACATCCTGCGCTGGGCCACCGCTCCCACCGAGCGGCAGCCGGTAGACATCCTGGCCGCCCATGGCCAGGAGAACCTCGCCCGGGCCCTTGCCGCCCAGCACGCCGCGGCGCCCGAGGAGCGGTCGGCGAGCTGGCGCACCGCCGAGCAGTCCATCCTCGCCCTGTACGACCAGAAGGTTGCCGCCATCTTCGGCAAGTCGGCTCGCGATGAGAAGAACTTCTCTATCGCGAAGTGGCTCACCGAGGGCGGCACCGTCTTCCTCATCGGGGAGGAGGACGAGGGCTCCAGCCTGGCGCCCATCCTGGCGGCGTTCTCGCGGGCCATCCTCGACACTGCCAAGGTGATCGCGGCCCGGATGCCCAACGGCCGCCTCGACCCACCGTTTGCGCTGCTCGGTGACGAGTTGGCCAACGTGGCTCCGCTGCCGCAGATCCCGAGCCTGATGTCGGTGTCCGGCTCGCAGAACATTTTCATGGTCGCCGTGTTGCAGAACTTGGCGCAGGCGCACGAGAGGTGGGGGGAGCTGGGCGTCAGGAAGATGTTCGCGGCTGCGACCATCAAGGTCATCTTGGGTGGTGTCTCGGACGAGCAGGAGCTCAAGACGTACTCCCAGCTCGCCGGCGAGTTCGAAGAGGACACCGAGTCGGTCAGCGACGACGGAGAGCGCGCTTCCATCAGCATCTCTACCCGGCGCCGGGCCGTGCTCGAACCCGGGGACATCCGGCAGATCAAGGAGCGCGAGGGCCTGGTCGTACACCGGCGAACTCCCGTCACACGGGTGAAGTTCGAGCGGATCCACGAAGGCCCGCGCGCCAAGGAGATCAGCGAAGCCACTAAGGAAGCCCTGAAGAAGGTGAACAGCCATGCCGCCAGCAACTGAGTGGTCCCTGGTCGTCCTGCAGTCCGTGCGCGGCAGGTTGTCCAACCTCACACGACGCGTCGCCCGCCTGGAGGCATGTGCGGCCCCGGGCCCCGCCCAACCGCGCCGCTCCGAAGAGGCCGATGACTTCTTCGATGCTGTCCTCGATGCGCTGGACGCCTTCAACAACGAGCAACGTGTGGTGTTCAAGCACCTGAAGCGCCTCGAAGAGGCTCTCTCGGTTGCTCCCACGCCGCCGTCTGCCCGCCGTGACAGCGATCCTCTGGGCCCGCTCTTTGACGCGCTGGAATCCATCAACGACGAGCTCACCGGTTTCGCCGCGCGCCTGGCCCGACTCGAAGACGCCGCATTCCAGGTCCGGTTCCTCCCCTGGCTCCCGCGGTTGCTGAGCTCTTCATCCGCTGCAGCGACCGTGCGCGCGGCGAGGAGCCGCCTGGCACGAAAGGCGGTGTCACGTGCCTGATCCGCTCGGCCCGCTCTTCGACGCGCTGGAGTCCATCAACGGCGAGCTCACCGGTTTCGCCGCGCGCCTGGCCAGGCTTGAGGACTCTGGAGCAGTGCGGGGTGCGGCGAAGCAGGGGGCCGCCGGCGAGGATGGCGGCAGTGACAGCGCCCGCGCCCGCGGCGCGCCCGTCGTGTGGCACAAGGTCAAGGAGGAGGAACGCGCCGAGCTGTGGGGCGAGTTCACCGCGTGGGTGATCCGCATGGCCGACACCTACGAGCTGACCACCGAGCAGCTTCCGCATGCCTGCTGGTGGGAGCACGGAGCCGTGGTGGCCGAACTGACCGCGCTGTGGACCGGCTGGGAGTCGGCCTTCGGCAACGAGGAGGACGCGGCGGCAGGCCCCTACCTGTGGCATGACGCCTGGGCACGCGGCATCGAACGGATCGGGCGCTCGTGGCTCGGCGAGTGCACCAACGGATACCACCAGGCCAAGTCGCGCACCGTCTGGGGCACCGATCCCGCCTATCGCAAGAAGATCATTGAGGCGGGGCCACCCGGTGTGAGCAGCGGCGGACCAACTAACCCCAAAGCCGCATAGCCCCCTCCCCGGTCCCGGCATCACCCAGCGTCATCACCGACCTGGGTTGTGCCGGCCACCGCCAACCGAGTCTGCCGTGGGCACGCTCATCCTCCGACGAAAGGTACGACCTGATGACCACCGCCATCCGGCCCCGCCACGCCTGCGACCAGGTACTCCATGTCAGCGCCGTCGAGACACCCCTGATCACCGAATTCGTCGCCTCCCTCAGCCACCTCGAGCGCGCAGTCGCCCTCTGCGGCACCTCCGCCGCCCTCGTGCTGCCCAACGGGAAGTCCGTCACCACTCGCGAGATGAGCGAATGGGTGGCCATGAACACCAACCGCCTCCACGCCCTCCTGGAAAAGATCACCGACACCTTCCCCGAGCAGCGGACGACGTCGGCCCCCGTTCTCCCCTGAGCCGAACTGCGGCGCGCACCCGGCGGCGCGGCCAGGCGCAGCGGCCTCGGTCACCGCAGCCGGGTCACCGTCACCACCCCGTGCCGAGTCGTCCCGCTCAGCACCTCGACCAGCGGGCCTGACTCCACCACCTGGTACACCGCCCCGGAATCCGTGCGTGCCCTAAGCGCCGGGTGTGCGCCGGTCAGGTGGGCTGCCACCTGCGACGCGAGCTGTGCGTTGACCTGCTGGGAGAGCGCGATGCGGCTGTCCGGCAGACGGACAGCCAGTGCCCGCGGCCGCGATGCGGGGCCGGTGTAGCCGACAACCTGCGCATCCACGGTGTCCGCGTGGCGCACCTTCTTCCAGATCCGGCCCGCGCGATACGGGGAGGTGGCGTGCTTGGCGACCAGGCCCTCGACCCCTTGCACCCGCAGGGCGTCGTGCCACAGCAGCGCGGTGGCCCGGTCGTCCGTGGCCGGGACCGCCTGCAGGGGTGGCCCCACGTCTTCGAGCACGTCGAGCAGCAGCGCCCTGCGCTCCAGGTACGGGCGGGATCGGACGTCTCCGTGCTCGGGGTGTACGAGGATGTCCCATGCGGCGTACGAGGCAGGCCACCGGGCTGCGAGATTCGCCGCTCTGGCAGGGGCAGAGGCCGCCCGGGCCTGCGCCGCGCTGAAGTCGACGTGGCCGGATACGTAGACGATGGCTTCGCCGTCAAGGACAGTCACGGCGGGCAGTCGCAGAGCCGCCCGGGCCAGGTCCGACCAGACGTCGGTCACCTCGCGGCCGGACCGGGACTGCAGGCGCACGCCGCTCTCCTCACGCCACAAGATCACCCTATGCCCATCGAACTTGGGTTCGAACCACCAGCCTCGTCCGGCCGGGAGCTGGGGCACCGACTGGGCAAGGGCTACGGGCGCTGGGAACTCCACCCCACCAGCCTGCGGTGGCCCCTGGCGCACCGCCCGTCGACGCCCGCTCCTCCGCGCACACCCCTACGTCTTGTCTGAGGTGCGGACGCGGAAATGAGTATGACCGCTCATGTCACGGCACCGGCCTCTGATGAACATGAAGATCAACATCGCCAAGAGGGGGAGACCACTCATGCTCAACCGCATCGCCGGCGTCCTGGTGCCCACCGTTGGACGTCTGTCGGTGACCACCGATTCGAGCTTCACGATCATGCCCGGCAGCCTGTACGCGGCGAATCACACGTCGCTCGTCGACCCGGCGATCGTGCTTGCCGCCCTGCACCGGATCGGCGCCGATCCGGTCGTGATGGCGACCGCCGGGCTGTGGCGCGTCCCCCTGCTCGGCCATCTCCTCGCCCGCGGGGGCCACATCCCGGTGCATCGAGGCGACCGGCGGGCAGGCGACGCAGTCGATGCCGCCGTGCAGGCCCTGGAGCAAGGCCGATCGGTGCTCATCTACGCCGAGGGGGGCCTGCCCCGCCGAAGGGACGCCGGTGAAGCGGCCCCCGGGTCCTTCCGCAGCGGCCTGGCCCTGCTGGCCGAGCGCACCGGAGCGCCCGTCGTGCCTGTCGGGCAGGCAGGGGCACGCCGAGTCACCTCGGGCAGCACGGTGAAGCAGCTCGCTGGGCTGGTCACGGCGCCGCTGCGCCGTCCGGGACTTCACGTCCACGTCGGGGCGGCGCTGCAGCTCACCGGTGACCGGGCGGGGCGCTTGGCCACAGCGCACACCGCGGTGACCCAAGCCTGGCGGACGGCGGCCACCCGGCTCGGGGAGCCCGCCGCGCTCTCGTTCTAGACTCCCCTGTCCCGGCGGACACGGTCGGCACGGCCCGGGTCACCGCTGTCGCCTCTGCTGGAGGTGCCTCAGGAGGCAGCGGGGCGCTGGGCTTGCTCGTACGCGGTCCTGAAGGCGGCTGTGGGCATATGCGGGTCGGCTTCGGCCGGGGCTGGGGGCTGCTGCGCCGGGGCGCCTGGGCGGCCGACCCGGTTGACGGCGGCTCGCGCCCGGAGGGCCATATCGCCGCGGACCGCCTCGGCGAACTGTCGCGGTACGTCGCGGCGGTCCACCACGCCGACCATGGTCCCGTGCTGGGTCCCGACCCAGGCGTAGGTCTCCACCCTCCAGCCGAGCTGACGTGCCGCCGCACGGAGCGCTGACCGGAGCAGGTCGGCGCCGCCGAGGTCGTCCGCCTCCTGATCGGGCATACGGAGTTCGACGCTGCCTCCGTAGCCGCCTCCCTGCGGTGGACAGCTGGCCTGGAGCAGCGGGACGAGCACGGTGATCATGACAGCGCGGCGAGGGTCCGTGGCCGGTGTAGGCATCAAGGGGTTCCCGGGGTTGGCACTACGCGGACAGTGGGGACAGTGGGGTGGTCGGGTCGGCGCGCCGGACCGCGATGATGTCGGCCAGAGCCATCCCGGCTTGCAGGATCTCGTGGGCGGCCACCCGCAGCCAGGGTTCGTCCCGCGGGCCGGCGGAATGCTCCTCGATCCCCATGACGTCGACGCAGTACCACTGGGCCTTCTCGTGGCGGCCGCCCGGGCCAGCCCAGCAGACCCCCAACCGCACGGAGTGGCCGGAGGTTTCGACGCCCGGCAGGATCTCGCGCAGCTGTGTGAGGGCCGTCGTGGTGTGATCGCTCAGGACCAGGCACCCGGTGGTCTTGAACGGCTCCTCTGGGTCGAGGAGTTGGGCGTGCCGGGTCTGCTTGTGCAGGACGCCGCCCAGCTCAGTGAGGACGGTCTGGCGCACGGCCGCGATGAACGGGGTGCGGGCCCGGACCGAACCGGTGGCGCGCTGCTCGAACGCGGAGGCGCCGCCGGGGCCGTGCCAAGGGCCGGGGCCCGGACAGCACGGCGAGCCGCATCCGCAGTCCTGGGGCGCATCGTCGAGGTCCTCCAGCTGCGGCCCGTCGTCCTGGCGGCGCGCGTCGGCGATCTCCTGCTGCAGAGCAAGGAGATGGAGAGCCTCCTGGGCGTCGGCGGGCAGCCGGTCGAGGACCTTCCGTGGATGGCTGCGGCCAGCCGGCCGCGGGTGCACGTTGGCGAAGGTGTGGAACCAGGTCTCCGGCCGCAGGTCCTCGCGGCTCATCTTCTTATTGACCTCGTGATCGGGATGTTCGAAACCGGTGGTCTCGCCCCACAGCAGGTAGGCCTCAGCGGCTGCGGTGAGCGTCTCGTCCATCAGTGAGTAGTCGAACTCGGACGGAGCCAGGCGGGCGAAGGCATGCAGCGGGATGCCGTACCAGTCGTAGTCGGGATCGTCGTCGAAGGGGTCATCGGCCATGGCCTGCGCAGATTCGGCCCGGTCGGCGGCCCGATGGCTGGTGATGAGCAGCGCCAGGTCCTCGCCGTGGGTGCGGGGCACCGGCAGCGCCCCGGCGCGGACGTCGGCAGCCAGGTCGGCGAACGCGCGGGCCACCTGAAGTCTGAACGCCTGGTTCTGTCGGTCGGCGCAGCGCGGCAGCCGCATGAAGACGATGTCCTCGGGGTCCTCGTCGCCCGGCACCAGCGGAACGTACGGGGCGTCCGTCCACTCGAGCGCCTGGTAGTAGGCGCACTCGGACAGTTCCTCGGCGACGCCAGCCCACAGCCGGGCGCCCGCCGGCGACAGCAGGTCGGCCCGCGTCCCGCGCGGGCGGTCCTGCTCCCGGTCGTTCAGCGCAACCCAAGGGTCGCCCTCCACCGGGCTCAGCAGGACGGGCGTCTCGGAGGCCAGTTGGGGCTCGGCGGGCTGGGTGTTCGTCCGGAACGGCAGGAAGCCGTAGTGATAGGACCAGCCGTCCGCCGATGTGGTGAGCGACGGGGACGGCCCGCTCGCGGGGCTCAACGCGACGCCGCCGTACAGGCTCAGAAGATCGTCTTCCATGAACAGCAGTCGGCGCAGCTCGGACCAATCGAAGTGCTCAGGGTCCTCCAGGTCGCTGTCGGTGAGCCCGCAGCCGGCTCGGAACTCCGAGTCGGTGACCGCGCGGTAGTGGATAGCGCGCGCCTCTTCGATCATGAGGTGCATCAGCAGCCCCTCCGCCGGGTTACGCCCCAGCGGGATCCGGGCGTCCTGCAGATCGTCCAGCAGTCCATCCGCCGCTGGTGCCAACAGGGTGCGGAAGTCGCTGCCGAGGCGGTCGGTGCAGCGTGGCAGTCGCGCCAAGAGTCCCGCGCCGCGCCCGTCGTTCGGATCGAACGGCTCGTCCCCGAAGACTGCTGCGTCGTGAGAGGCTGCGGCGCTGAGCGCGCGCAGGGCCAGCACCAGGATTCGCCGCGTCACCGGCGAGCACAGCCGCTCCCAGTCCTCCGAGATCCCCAGCTCGTCCCAGTCCTCGTAGCCCGCCTCGGCGTCGTCGTCGAAGGGCTCGTCCGGGGTGGCTCCAGGGAGTGCGTCATTGCTCACCCGGAAAGCGTAGTGGTACATCTGGCGGCCGTGTCTCGGGCCAGCCTTGCGGTCCCCTCGCCGAGGGAAATGGCGCGCTCAGCGCTTCGCCCTCATTCGGCTGCGGCGGGCGGGCGGGCGTCGATCAGGTTGACGGTGTAGCCGTGCCCTTGCATCCAAACCACGGTGGCGTCCAGCCCGGATGGAGCGACGGCTCCCCGTTGGGCGAAGGACTGTTCCATGGCCCGCTGGATGGGCCCGAGAACCGGGGTGTTCGTGGACTGTATGGGGGCGTGCCATTGCGGGCGGAAGCCCTGGAGGCCGGTTCGGGTGCGGCCGCCGATGGGGTGCGAGCTGTAGGGGAACTCGACGTGCATGTACTGGCCGTCTTCGCCCGCGATGAGGACGTTGAGAGCCGGGTCGGGGTCGTCGAGGGGGACGCCACAGGCGATCTTGACGTCGCAGGTTTCCCAGCTGAGAACAACGCAGTCGGCGGCTACGGCGGCCGCCAGGAGGGAGAGGCCCTCGATGCCCTTCTGGGCGTCTGCGCCGGTGTAGAGCGGACGGGTGTGAGCTACGGCGACGACGCGGCCGGCACGCAGGGCGGTGAGGGACGGCGGGTGTGCCATGCCCTGGGCCAGCGCCGTGGTGTGTGCTCGCGCCGTGGAGTCGGTGAGCATCTGGATGATCGTCCCTTGTGGGAACAGGTCGCCGGGCGTGCGCTCGAGCGACCGCTCCTGGCGGGGGCGACGTGTGCGGGTCGGTTTCCTGCGGCCCATCTGATTCTCCTGACAAGCGGCGGCGAGCTCCTCAGGAGGGGACGCTAGGTGTCGGTGGACGGACCAGGTGGACTTGGAGCGGCCGCGTCCCGCGAGGCGGACCGTCGGGCTGCAGGTATCTGATGGGCTGTCCCGCCCGGCGGATGGCTGGCGTCTGAGGGCTCGTCGGTGGAGTCGGGGCGAGGGCCTTCCGGACGACTTTCGCCCTCCGGCCTCGGCCGCCGGAGCCGAGCTGAGACGATGGCTCGTGCCGGGGCGGCTGAGGGGTTTGGATGGCCCCGCCGTGACGGAGGCTGCCCCGGCAACTGGAGCAGCCGCAGGCGTGCGCGCCCGCTGTCGTGGGTCAGATCCGCTCGAGCCAGTTGTAGGTGAGGTCGACACCGTCGTGGTGCAACGACGGACGGACCGTTGCGGACCTCAGGGTCGTGGTGAGGATGCCTCGGCGCTGGGTGTCGGTCATCGAGCGTTGCCACTGACTCAGCGCGTGCTGGGGGGAGACGGGGACATTCAGCTCCAGTTCGACACCGTCGGCCAGAAGGATCTCCTGTGCGATACCGAGTTCACGACAGCCCTCGGTGGAGAACGCGCGGGCGAGTACTTGCTGCGCGATGCGGAGCTCGAGGCGGTCGGCGGGGAGCTCGGGCAGGCATCCCGTGGCGCAGCTGTAGGTGGTCGGCTGGCCACCGCCGGTCAGGAGAAGGCCGCACAGCCCGCAAGAGAGCAGATCGGTCAGCAGCGGCCCGTACCAGAGGGCGGGGGTTGACGGCGCGGCCATGAGTACGGGTACGGGCTGGGCGCTTCGCGGAACGAAGATGATCTGCTGCAGGTCCGGGCGCCCGCTTGGGACGGTGACCATGCAGGCGGAGATCGGGTACGCGCCGCTGTCCGTACGCCAGACCAGTACCTGCCCGTCGGGGCAGTCCCGTGAGACGCTGCACGAGGAGAGTCCGAGTTTGGCCGCGTCGTCGCGGATGGCGAGCAACTCGGGGTCACGTGGCACCGCAGTGATGGCGGCGTGGAGGGCACCGGAGAAGCCCTGGGCGACGTCGTCCCAGTTGGCGAGCCGTCTTCGTGCGTCGGCGTCCAACAGGATCCAGCGCATCAGGTTCCAGCCCGATCGGGCCGAGTCGGGTAGTAGTGCGCGGGCAAAGGTGTTCGCCTCCACCGTCCGCCAGTTGCTGTCCACGATGAGGGCCGGGATGTCATAGCGGTGCAGCATGCGCTGCAGGTAGATGTCGAGGGGAGCGCCGGCCGTGGTGAGACGGGCACGGTGACTGTGGGGGATCTTGAGAGCTTCGATGATCGCCTCGACGGCTTCCCTGCCTGGCCAGGCGGTGCCTTGTTCGAGGGCGAGGTACTGAGCGAGGGAGATGCCTGCCCGCTCGGCCACATGCGAGGGTTCGAGAGCGGCTCGGGCTCGGTAGACCGCGATTACCTCAGCAAGGTTGGCGCCCACCATGCTCGGCTCCTGACTTCGACTATCCACTCACCCGGGTCGGGTGTTCCACCAGCGCTGTACAGACTGTTCTACTGCCCCGTACGGTCTCAGTGGAAGGAACGCTTGTATAGCGAACCCAGACAACGATTTGTCACGTCCATAGCCGCATCGTGGACCACGTCTTCGCTCAAGAGTACGGCGCAGACGGCTTCAGTACAGGGCAGTCGGCGCATCGAGCGTGCTGCTCGACCTGCCGGTGGCAGCGGCAGGGTGTTGGACTTTTACACAGTGGCAGTGCCGCTTTGGCAGGCCCGGCTCGGGAGGCAGGTGCTTCTCGACGGATTTCGTCGCGCCCCAGAGCGTGTGCCGAGCGCGTTCGGGCCGGCCGGGTCACAGACCGCGCCCTCGGAGCTCAGGTGGCTGCAGTAGGGAACAGTTCGCAGACGATCCCGTAGACCGCGGTTGCATCCTGGACCGTTCGGCCTCTGGCCATGAGCGCGCGGCGTGCGGCATCGCGTGCCCTAGGCTGTTCCGGGCTGATCAACAGGGCTTCGGCCACCGCCTCTTCGAGTTCCCGTAGATGCTGGACGTGTCGTTCCGTCGGGTGCGCCGACACCGTCACGGGGCCTCTCTTAAGTTCCGTGATCGGGGCGGCATGCGGCGCGACCGTCGTCGGCGTGCCGGGCGGCGGATTCTCCGGTGCGTGGTTGCCGGCGCGGGGGTGCTCTGCTGGTGCCCGGGATGCTGCCAGGACCAGAAGGGCGCAGAGGTCGAAGAGGCTCACGGGGCCGAACCCGCGGCTCGACAGCCGCTGGAGGGTGCCGCGCGCGTCCCCGGAGAGACGAGCAGCGTGGGGCATGGTGTGGTTGATCAGGTCGTCCGCGATGGTCTCAAGCGCCGCCCAGTATTCGGCGGTTCGGAATGAGGAACTCGGGGAGAATGCGGCGGCCATAGCCATAAGTTAGTTGTCCTCGGCACCGCGCGGTCCCGTCAACCGCTTCGCGATCGGCAACCGTGTGCACAGCGGCAGGATTGCTGTCGAAGGCAGTGGTCACCAGACGCTCCATGTCCTCAGGGATCGTCGACTCTGCTGGAGGCTGCCGGTTCCTCCTGGCGGTCGACTTGTCCGGCGGCCCGCAGGACGGGCCGCCACGGACGGTTCAGCCCACAGCGCCCTGGTCCGGGGTGCTCAGGACGGTGTTCAGGGGTGGTCACGGAGCTGGTCCGCGACACAGTGCCCTGTTCGTCAGCGGTGGTCGGCGGGCAACCGCGCGCCCGATCGGGTGCGGTGCACCAGCCCCGGCCCTGGGAGCTGCTGGTGGGTCAGGCTGCGGAAGGAGCCGTCTGGGCCAAGGTGGCCTGCGGTAGCCGGCTGGCCAGCTCGGCCGTGTCCCCCTGGTAGTGCAGCGTGCGCATTCCCAGTCGGGCTGCGGCTTCGATGTTGTCGGCTCGGTCGTCGACGAACAGTGTCCGGCCGGGGGCGGGCCACCCAGCCGCTGCAAGGGCAGCTTCGTACGCTCTGTCTTCGGGCTTGTTCACCCCGATCCTGGCCGAGTACACGGTGCGGGACATCAGGGTGGCGCACCACTCGGTGTCGTCGAGAGCCGAGGCCAGTGGGAGCGGGGCGTTGGACAGCAGCGTCATGGGGACGCCGACTGCGTGCGCGCGGTGGAGGACCTCGAGGACCGCTGGGTCGGTGCGGGTCCACATCTGGGTGTCGGCCGTGCGCAGGGCGGCCAGGAGCTCGCTTCCGGGGGCCGCTTCCCGTCCGCCGCGCACCAGGTCCTGCCAGAACGCCTGATCGCTGACGGCGCCAGCGTCGTAGGCGGCGCGTCTGCCCCAGAAGGCCCGCTGGAAGATCTCGGTGTGCGCGGCGGGCCAACCGGCCAGGACCGCGAGACGCGACCACATGTCGAGGGTCGGCTGTTTCCCGATGACCCCGTTGTAGTCCCAGATCACCGCCTCCAGCTCGTCGACGGGCAGGGGCTGGGAAGCGGTGGTGAGTGTGCTGGTCATCAAGACTCCAGTGCTCGGCGGGCGGTGACTGCGACGACGGCAGCCAGGACTGCGGGAAGAACGAGGGCTGCGGGAAGCGTGAGGACCGAGGCGAGCGCGCCGATCGCGGCGGGTCCGGCCAGCAGGCCGATATACCCGGTCGCCGCTACGGTGCCCACGGCTCGCGGGCCGCCGCGTCCGGCGGCGGTGATCAAGGAAGGGACCGCTGTGGACAGGCCCAGGCCGAGGGCCATCCATCCGGCCAGTGCCGCAGGAGCGGAGTTGGCGAGCACTCCTGCGGCCAGGCCGGCGGACGCGATCAGGGCGCCCGCTCGTACGACGGTGACCGCGCCGAAGCGGGCGGTGAACCGGTCACCGAACAGTCGACCTGCGGCCATGGCCGCGCTGTAAAGGGCGTAGGCGGACGCTGCAGCGCTTTCCGACGCGTCCAGATGGCGCAGGTGCACAGCCGCCCAGTCGGTGGCCGCTCCTTCCGCGAGCAGGCACGCTGCGGCGAGCGATCCCAGCAGCCACATCGTCGAGCGGCTCAGTCCCTGGGGCCCTTCGGAGTCGCTGTGCGCTTCACCGGCGGGGTGCTGGTCGAGCTCCTGTATGTGCCGCATCTTCGGCCCGGCTGCTGCGGCCGCCAGGGCAACTGCGGCGGCAACAGCGGCGAATACGACCTGGTGGGACAACCAGGTGGTGGCCGCAGCGATTCCGGCACCGGCCAACGCGCCTAGGCTGTAAGCGGCGTGGAGTCCGGACATGATGCTGCGGCCGTACCCCTGCTGGCACTGCACCGCTGCCGCGTTGACTCCGACGTCGAGAAGACCGTGCGCCAGGCCGAAGGCCACCGCGACGACGCAGAGACTCGTCAGGGAGCGGCACTGTCCCAGGGCACCGAGAGTGACGCCGAAGACGATGGCGGGCGCCACGAGCAGCCGGGCGGGGCCATGCCGCTGGGCCAGGCGGCCGCCGAACTGCAGGCCGGCGACCATACCTGCCGCTGCGGCCAGCAGCACCACGGCCAGTCGGCCGGGGCCGAGGTGGGCCGCTGCCTGCACGGCAGGCATCCGCGCCCCCCATACCGCCATGACCACACCCAGCCCGATGAAGAAGCCGGTGAGCAGGCGCCGTGCGGCCCGAGGCGGAGCGCCAGCATCGACCGTGATCGTCGCGGTCACCATCGTGCGTCCTGGGCCGGTGCGGCAGAGCCGGGAGTCCGCACACCGAACACCCGTGCCGCGACGGCACGGTGCGGCGCTGCCGGGATGGGTCTGGGCACGGTCACAGGGGTATCGGGTGTCATCGTGACCTTCGCTCGCCAGGGGGTATCGGGGCACCGTGGCTGGTCCGCCGGGGGCCCAGGCGGGCAGGGGCCGGAGAAGGAGACATCAGCGTTGTCGCCCGCGTAGTGCTCCAGCCATGCCCTTCGGGCGGATGCCTGCCGCGCTCCCGCCCGGCATGGATCTGCCGAACCAGGAAAGGCAGGGAACGGATGTCGGCGGGGGACGGCAGGCACAGATTCCTCCGGAGCAGCACGGGCGGCGAGCACGGTGGGTGTCGGGAGGCAACGCTGACCGAGTCCAGGCATGCCCGCAATGCGCCATTTCTGTTGACGGGAGCCCTGGTCGGGAAAGCGTCAGGCCCAGGAACACGTCCCGCCTCTTCCATCCCGCCAGGCGGTCCCGCGGCAGGTCACTCGCGGCCATCACCGGGCGGATGTGACGGCGACAGTTCAGTGCAGTGCGGAGTGACGGCTGCCGGCGGCCTCCCCTTGGCATCGCGCTCTGCGCGCCCGCCCGGCGGCCAAGCCGCGCCGTACAGGACGGAACGCAACCGCCACTCGGTGAACCACCTTCCGGCTCCGCCCAGTTGCCCGTCCCGCGGGACGGCCTACCCCTCTCCCCCGCACCTTGCCCCAGCTCTACCGTCCACTTTCATGACCGAGCCACTTACTGGTGCCGTGCACGAGCGGATCATCGAGACGTCCCACTTCCAGCCCGGTGACGATGTCCACGTCATCGGGTCCGTCATCGACGCCCGCCGCTTCGAGCGGCCGCACATCGTCTACCAGGTCCGCGAAGGTGCAGGGACCCACGCCAGCGGGGAGCCTGCGCTCCTCCTGCACGATCGCGGGAGCACGCTGAGAGCACCGGCCCGTTATCTGATCCACCTAAAGAACTGCCCCCAGTGTGCAGTCTTCGAGGCCGAGCTCCGCGAGGAGATCACCACGGCCGACTACGGCGACACGGCGCCCCATGAGGTGATGCTGGTGGCCCGCTCCGCTGACGGGCAACTGCTTCACATCCTGGATGTGCTGCGGATTCAGGATGAGCTTGGATACTGACATCGTTCGGCCAGGAGCCGTCAGGGACTGCCCCTCCGCACAGCCGACCTGACGCTCAGGGACGCCCGGGGCGAGGTCGACGCCCACTTCGTACGCTGGCTCGCTGCCGCGGAGACCGCGCTGCGGCCCAAGCCAATCACCCTCGCCCGTGCGGCCGGGGGTTCAGCTCGACCTCGGCGGCAGACGCCGTGTCCTCAGAGCAATGTTCTCGTAGTAACCCATCCATCAGACCTGGATTGGCCTAGGCACCTAGGCGCGGGGCGGTGCACCGCGCCTATGCAAGGGGTGGTTGCTCTCATCGCCTTCTGGGGGGAAGGTAGAACGCCGAAGCGTCCCTCCTCACTACGCTTGAGGAGGGACGCTTCTGGAACTGCTGACTCAACGCGGAGTTGGGTCAGGTTTACACGGCTCCGAACTCATCGTCGGCTGCCGCTGCCACGAAGCTGTTCCATGCCGCGACGGGGAACGCGAGTTGTGGCCCTGCCTTGTCCTTCGAGTCACGCACGAGTACCTCGCCTGGGCGCCCCGCCGATCCGGCGGTCACCCGCGCTGCGCACTCGATGCAGTCACCTCCGTTCTGACCGCTGTAACTGCTCTTTCGCCATGTGAGCTCCTGCGTCAACGGAGACTCTCCTAACTTCTTCCATAACCGACGGCCTTCCACGTGAAGGCCTCCCGGGCCGGTGCCCGGGCATCCTCTCAGAGTCTCCCCTGCGTCCTCGGATCGCCAGCGCCTACGTGGGCAGAGTGCTAGCGGCCCAGGCTGGCGGCAGCGTCATCGATCATCGTTGCCGACAGGCTGGGGTCGGCGGCCAGGGCCTCGAGCCGTTCGAAGGCGTCGATGAACGGAGCGACCTTCTCGGCGTCCGAGTGGACGCCGCCGTCTACAAGCGTCTCGAGATAGGCAAGCTCGCCAACTGTCTCGTCTTCGAAGTCCCACAGGGTGAAGGGGCCGTGCATGGCGGGATGGGCGCCAGCAGCGAAGGGGAGCACTCTGATCGTGATGTGCGGTTGTTCAGCGAGTTGGCTGAGCCGCAATAGCTGCTGCTGCATGACTGCGGCTCCGCCAACGGGTCGGCGGATGATTCCTTCGTTGAGGACCACAGTGACAGACGGAGGGTCGGAGCGCTCCAGGATGCTTTGCCGCTTCGCCCGAACCTCGGCGTGGACGCGTTGGATCTCCTCATCGGCGTCGGAGAGGGCGAGGATGGCCCTGGCATATTCCAGATCCTGGGTGAGGCCTGGCACGAACTCGGACTGGTAGATGCGAAGCTTCCGGGCCGCAGCTTCCAGGCCGAGGCAGGCCTGAAACCAAGGCGGGATCTTGCCCTTGTAGGGCTTCTCCTCCCACCAGTCCTTCCTGGTCTTGGTGATGAGGGCGTAGTTCTCCAGCTCGTCGCGCAGTTCAAGCGGAGCTTCGTAGTAGTCGCACAGCAGCCGGACGTCGCCAACCTCGACCGCAGTGTCCTTCGTTTCCAGGCGGGTCATGCGAGCCGTAGACCAGCCGAACACCTTGGCGACGGCCGAGGCATTGAGTCCTCGTTCCTGGCGGAGCCGGCGGAGCTGCAGTCTGAGCAGGATGCGGCACAACGCGACTGATCTGTCGTCAACGGCGGCCATCTCGACTCCTTCAGTGCGGACTTGGCCTTGAGGCGACACGCGGCCAGGTGTCTCTGTGTCACGTGTCGATATGACGATAGCCCTCGGCCGCAGACCCTGGGAACGCGAAAAGGCTCGCTGAGAAATTTTCGCAACATAGCTTTACGTAAAGAAGATGGCGCTGCCATACTCGACGCGTCGCAACAGTTGGCAGCTATCTGCGCACACTCCGTGACCGCGTCCGGCTGCCCTTCGCCAACCGACGAGGACCGGCTATGCCCCCCACCTCGCTTGATGCGCACCCTCACTTCGAGCCGCGTACGAGCTGCGACTCGACCATCACCGCCGACGCGACGCGGGAGGCTTCCTCGGCGCGGCACCGCCCGTCGGTGCCCGACAGGAGCTCCGAGAGCCTGCACGCCGACCGCGCTGCATACGACACCGTGCGGAAGCGGCAGGTTCAGCTGGTCGTTGCGCCCGGGGTGTACGACCTCACCAGGTGGTGGGTGCGCCCTCTCTCGGGTGGGGATGGTTGGCTGGCGGCGCCGAACGAGCTGGAGGACGTGGATGGCCATGCCGAGTGACCGACTCGGCACGGCTTCCCGGCCATGTCACTGGCAGCCTGCACGGCGTTCTGTGACCGTTCTCACCTTTCCTGCCGAGATTTCGCGAAGCGTCAGAAACGTCTCTGAGTTGGCTGGTCCCCGACAGTTACTCGGCTCCCTGGTCGGGGGCAGCCCAGTACCGGGTCAACATCTCGTCGACCCATGTGGGGACATGTACCTCACCCTGGGGACCCATGACCGGCATCCAGGGCGCGACATCGAAGACGGGCGTGCCGACGACCGCGTCGAAGTCCGTCACGTAAAGATCTCGTCCGTCGACCTGTACGAGCTTCGGGTGGCTAACGGCCAGTTGGTTCGGCCGTCGATGGTTGCGGTGAGCGAAGGTGCCCGTTGCCGGCCAAGCCGGGTTGTTGCGTGGGCTACGCGCATGCAGGGCCACGTCCGTGGGGCTGGCCCGATGGAAGTGCCACAGGACCTCCAGGTGCGAGAACTCCTGGAGTCCTTGAAGGGTCTCCAGCGGGAAGTCCTCGTTCATGCGGATGATCGACTCCACGCCGCCTTGGAAATCGTCGACGGGGTCCGTATGGCCCGCGACGACCTGCGCGACTGCCGTGATCTCGATCCGCGTTGGGCTGCTCATTCGCGTCCCTTTCGTGTTCGGCCGTCCCGGCCTCGTCAGAGGTTCATTGGCACTTCAAGTCGGTCAGCCTATGGGGCGAGTAGCGCTCCTTCGTTGGCTGGCCGTGGGCAGTGTGCCGACGACTGCGACGTCCGCCAACTTGGGAAGGGCGGCGGGGGCCCGCGGGTCCAGGTATGGGGTCCGCGCAGGTTAGGCCTGGCTCAGCATGGAACGGGCGCGCGCGTCCAGCTCCGCGGCTTGGCTCCCGGCTCGGTTCCGGAAGGGCGACAGTGCGCGGCGCATCTGGACAACGGTCTCCTTCGCCCGGCCCGACTGGACGCCGGTCATGGCGTCGAGGGCTTGGTTCCAGGTCTCGCAGGCGCTGTCGAGGTGTCCTTGCTGGGCCTGCACGGCGCCGAGGTAGCCCAGGGTGACGGAGTGCGTCCTCGCGAACTGCGCTCGCCGTGTCCGGACGCTGCGGTGGAATTGCGTCTCGGCGCCCTTGAGGTCGCCCAGGTCTCGCAGAGCGGCGGCAGTCTCGTGGGCGAGGCTGGCCTCGGTGTAGAAGAACACCCGGCTTGGCTCATCGTCTCCATGGCTGGCACGGCCGAGGTCTTGTTCTGCGCGCAGAAGTGCGGCGGCGGCGGCCCTCTTCTCGCCGGCGGCGGCCAGACCGCGAGCGTGCACGACGCCGAGCAGGGAGCGCTCGCGCCAGCAGGCGTGTGCGTAACGGCGGCTGGACAGGGAGGCTTCGGCCAGTCGCACGGCCTCCTGCGGTTGGCCAAGGTCGACGGCCTGGTGGGCCATCGCCCGCAGGATGTGCCCGGCCAGTGGAGCGTCTCTGGCCTCTTCGGCGAGTCCCGTGGCGATCGTCAGCCAGCGCTGCGCGAGGGGGTGTTCACGCCCGTCGAAGGCCGTCCATCCCGCGAGGTAGGCGAGTTCGGCTGCTGCGGAGGTCATCGAGCGCCGGACGTCGTCGGACAGGAACCGGCCGCTCAGAAGCTCGGCGACATCTGTGCGGAGGTATGCGACAAGGGCGGCGCGGCCGGCGCGGCCCCCGCGCTTCTGGTCGCGGCGGGAGAAGATCGCGGTCATCTCGCAGACGTCGTCGACGTCCTGAGCCGTAACCACGTAGCTCGACAGGGGTTTGCGCGCCCGGGCTCGGTCTGCGGCCCGCTCGAACCACTGGTCGTCGGGGAGGGCCAGGGCGGCCACCGAGTATGCCGAGGTGGCCAGCAGGTGTCGGCGGTCGATGTCCACCATGTCTTTGCTCCCGAGCGTCACCAGCGTTGTCAGTGGGTCGTCGCTCCACGCCGGCAGCTCGAACTCGTCAGTGTCCGCCGTCAGTCCGATGTCGGCGAGCGTCACGAGGCGACCGAGGCATCGGGAGAGCGTCTCGGCCAAGATACGGGCAGCCTGGGGCTCGGGGACGACGCCGCCCACCCACTTCGCGATGTGGGACTGGCCCACGCCGGTCAGCTCGTTGGCACCGTGTTCCGCGGCGACCGACCTGACGCGCGCAGCCAGGCGGCTCTGGGACAGGCCCGCCTGGGCAATCGCAGCGGCCAGCTTGACGTTGCGCGTACGCCCCATGGTGCGTCCTCGTCCCCGAAACGATCTTTCATCACGTTCATTGGTCCCGCGGCCTCACCGGGATACCCAGCGCTGCGAAGACGCGGTTGTCTCGTGAAGACGATATTCCTCAACCCCTCGTGCAGCGCAGGGGATTCGCGGACCTCATCCACACGAATCCACCGGGCGAGTGGCCCTGAAAACCCGATGGCAGGAGAGGAGAAGCGGCCGATGAACCACCTGACACGCAGGAGGCCCGGCTGCCCGACAGCTCTACCCGCAGTGTATGGGGGCGTGGCCCTGCCGGCTCAAGGAGTGTGTGCGGTGAACAACCCCCCTCTCGACGGTGTCAGTACACGTGGTGCGAAAGAGCCCCAGTTCGAGGTGTCATTCCCCGCCGAGCAGGCGGCCATCCCGAGGGTGCGGCGCCAGCTGCGCGCACGTTTGGAGGAGGACGGCCTTGACAGCGTTGCCGATGACGTCGTCCTGATCTGTACGGAGCTCGTGACCAATGCGGTCCTGCACGGCTGCCTCGGCTTCCCGCCCGGGAGCACCGTCAAGGTCACTGTGATGTGGTCCGACGTCCAGCTGCGCATGGGCGTGCGTGATCCGTCCGGCGTACGGCCCAAGGAGCGGGGCCTCTCTGCGAGTCGGACAAGTGGACGCGGTCTCCGGCTTGTCGACCAGCTCTCCGACCGCTGGGGCGTCGAGACCGATCCTTCCGGCAGCGGCAAGACCGTCTGGACGGAGCTCGACGCCCCCCGGAGGCGAGCATCATGAGCGTCTACGCGACCACCTGCTCCCCGGCTGGGGCAGGACTTGCGACCTCCGAGAGCACGCTGCCGAACACGCTCGATTTCCCGCCACCCTCGAATGCGGCCCGGGGCCGAACCGCACCGACCGGCGCAAGGGAGACGGCGTACGGGCAGCTGCTGAACCGATTGGATGTGTCGGCCCGCTTCACGACAGCAACAGAGGCCGAGGAGACCGAGGCGCTGCTGGAGGACGTCCTAGGTGAGGCGGCCGCACCGGACCGAGCCCAGATCGCCGCCTGGACGGATCGCCCAGCTTCACGGTCCCGACGCGAGCGCGGCCGTCCAGCACGGCCTGGCCCTACTCCAGTACGTACCGGCGGCGGCACCGGTCTTGGGACGACGTCGGCGCCTCGCTCACGCCGTCTCGGCGATCCTCGACCTCGCCGGAGACGCCCCGTGAACACGAAGCGTCCGCGGCTCCGGACACGCCCGCAGCCCCTCCGCCCGCAGCGGCATCGGGCGCCCGCCGCTGTCCGCCCCCAGATCGGAGACCACGTGTTTTCCGCATTACGCCTGACGCTCGGTTGGCGTAGGCGCTCCCCGTCCCTGCCCCCGGCCCTCCCGGCGCAGTGGCCCGCCCCGCCCCGGGGCTTCGTGCATGGCGTCGAAGACCTGGTGGAACGGGTGCTGGGCACGTCGCCTCTGCCCCGCGACGACAACGACGTCACGCTGCTCCTGGTGGGCTTGCGCCTGCAACTCCCCCACCTGGAACAGCTCCTGGATGACACGGCCCCGGACCTGGTCAGCCAGGCACGCTGTATCCGTGAGGAGCCGGTACCGGAAGAACGCATGCCCCTGGTGATCCTCACCATCCGGCTCGCAGAGATCGCCCATGCCCTGATCGACGCTCTCCCAGTGAGCGCCCTACCGCGTGGCACGGACACACAAGGGCCCCTCCCTTCCGACGGCCAGGCAGTGGAAGGTCCCCGGAACGTGGACGAGGCGAAACTCGCCAAGACCGAGCCGATGCCCCTCCCCGCGCTCGCTCGAACGCCAACGCCCGGCCCCGCCCAGCCCCCCTCGCAGCACAGGTCACAGCGGGCGGCCGAGTTGGTCAGTGCCGCGGCGGGTCCGCTGGGGGATTGCGGGCCGCCCGCATAGACCCGAGCCCGGCGACACACCACGCCCCGCCCGTCGCCGGTGCTCGCCCGTGGGCTTTCGGCCTCCGACTCTGGGGGACCGTTCGGCACACCGCCGGCCCGGTCCCGGAAGCCGAAAGCGAGTGGCAGATCCCCCGTGCTGCCGTCCCGGCTGCCGCGGTTCCCAGATCCCCCGCGGCAGCCGGTCCACACCTTTGCTCGTTTGCCCCCGACCCTTCGCCCGAGGACTCCATGACCCCCGACATCTCCCCCACTCACCCGAGGCGGCGCAGAAGGCGCCGGCTCGTCGTGACCGTTCGCGCCCGGCTGGTGATGGTCGCGGTCATCACGGTCACCTGCCATGCGTGAGCGGACGACGGCGCGGGCCGCCGGCCGAGTGTTCAGGCGTCCCACTCGTAATCAGGTCCGAATCGCTGTGTTCGCCCTCGCGATGCTCACCCTGATCGTCGCCGGATCAGTACCGAGGCAGGGATGACCCTCGCCGGAGGAATCATCACCGGCCTGCTCATTGCCGCGATAGGAGTGCTCGTCCTCTTCGGGCAACGCGCGCACAGCAACGGCCGTGCTCGAGGACCTCGCACGAGCGCAGACGACCGACCCACGCACCAGCACGACAGCATGAAGGGCACCCCGCCATGACGACCGCGCCTGCCGACGTCGACACCCCAGTCGACAGTGCCTCTCTGGAGGCGCGCCGTGCCGTTGCGCGAGAACTGCAGACGGCCTTCCGCGACAGCGGTGTCCACGCCATGCCGAAGATCGGCATGACGGCCGCAGCACCCGCCGTATCGCTCACCATCCCTCTGTCAGGGTGGGAGACCTCGCCGTTCCTCGTCGACGGACAACTGCCGGCGGCCAACCCTGCCGCTCCCCTGCAGCATCTGCTCGGTCAGCACGACGTCCATGCGAAGGTCACGCTGGTCGAGTTCGGTCCCGAAACGGCCGCAGAGGTGGCAGTTGCTACATGCGGCGACGCACGGCGCCTGGCCGCTTTGGTGGTCGAACGGCGCTCCGAGGCACACAATGCGGCACTGCGGCTGCGGGCAGCCTTCACCAAGGTCGGCATCAAAGAAGACCACATCTACGTGACCGACGGCACGGTGCAGATCGGCGACATCAACGCTCCTGACGCCGTCACGCTCCTTGAGATCCTCACCAACGGCCGTTCCAGCGCCGCGTTCAACGAGCTGGGTCTCTGCGACCGCTGGGACGCCGAAGGCTGGCGCGAGGTGGAGAAACTCGCCCAACTCTTGGGCCGCGTCGTCTCCCAGGCATGCGGACAGTCCATCGAGAGCGTGCCCAACCCGGCGTGCCACACCTGCGCGTCCAGCCGTCCGCACCGGATCTCGCTCGGCAGTGCAAGCCCCCAGCATGCCCTGCTTCTCGCCAATGCCATCACCGCGGCCGACGAGCCCGGAGCCTGCGGCGACGTAGCACCGCCGGACATCTGATCACACATCCATGGCCGGCCCCGCCTGCCTCTCCAGCCGTACCCGAAACATCAGCCCTTGTGCCGGCCCCATGGCGGTGGCGGCACTCTCGACGAGATGGACGTTCATGCCCGGGCGCATCGAGGACTACGCACTCATCGGAGACATGCAGACTGCCGCTCTGGTCTGCCGGGACGGCACGGTGGACTGGCTGTGCCTGCCCCGCTTCGACTCTCACGCCATATTCGCCGGGCTGCTTGGCACCGAGGAGAACGGCTTCTGGCGCATCGGGCCTGCCCACCCGGCCGACGACACGCCTCTGCCCGCTACGCGGCGCAGGTACTGCGGTGATTCGCTCATCCTCGAATCGGAGTGGGACACCCCGCACGGCACCGTCCGCGTGACCGACTTCATGCCGCCCCGTGACGGCGCCCCGCAGCTGACCCGGATCGTCGAGGGAGTCCACGGCCGCGTCCCGATGCGCTCAGCCCTGCGTATGCGCTTCTCGTACGGCCGCATCACGCCGTGGGTGTACCACGTCGATGGACGGACGGTTGCCACCGCGGGGCCCGACTCAGTGTGGTTGGACGCCGATGCCGAGACCTACGGCAAAGACCTGACGACGTACGCGGACTTCACCGTCTCGCCCGGTGACCGACTCGCCTTCACCATCCAGTGGCAGCCCTCCCACAAGGCATCGCCGCCGCTGCCGGACCCCGAGGCCGCGTTGAGGGCGACGCAGGAGTTCTGGCGGGATTGGGCCGGACACTGCACGTACACCGGGCCGCACCGGGAAGCAGTGGTGCGTTCCCTGATCACCCTGAAGGCCCTGACGTACGCGCCGACCGGCGGCATCGTCGCCGCCCCCACGACCTCGCTGCCCGAGTCGATCGGCGGCGTACGGAACTGGGACTACCGCTACACCTGGCTGCGTGACGCGGCGATCACCCTGTCCTCGCTGCTGCGTACCGGCTACCGCGACGAGGCCCGCGCCTGGCGCGAGTGGCTCCTGCGCGCGGTCGCCGGCGACCCAGAAAACCTCCAGATCATGTACGGCATCGCCGGCGAGCGCGAACTCGGCGAGATGGAACTGGACTGGCTGCCCGGTTATGAGAACTCGGCCCCGGTCCGGGTCGGTAACGGGGCAGCTGACCAGCTTCAGCTGGACGTGTACGGCGAGGTCACCGAAGCCCTGCACCTCGGACATATGACGGGCCTTGCGCGCAACGACTACGCCTCGGCGCTGCAGGTGAAGCTCATCCGGTACCTGGAGGACCACTGGGGCGAGCCGGACGAGGGCATTTGGGAGGTCCGCGGTCCGCGCCGGCACTTCGTGCACTCCAAGGTGATGGCCTGGGTCGCGGTCGACCGCACCATCAAGCTGATCGAGTCCGGCGACGCGGACGGGCCATTGGAGCGCTGGAAGCAGCTGCGCGACGACATCCACCGGGACGTGTGCGAGAAGGGCTACGACAAGGAACGCAACACCTTCACGCAGTCGTACGGCTCGAGGGAGCTGGACGCGTCCCTGCTGCTGATCCCGCAGGTGGGCTTCTTGCCGCCGGACGACAAGCGGGTCATCGGCACCGTGGAGGCCATCCAGCGGGAGCTGTCCACGCCGGACGGTTTCATCCTCCGGTACCCCACCGAAGGTGAGGACGAGGGTGTCGACGGTCTGCCGGGCGACGAGGGTGCCTTCCTGGCCTGCTCGTTCTGGATGGCCGACGATCTCGCGATGATCGGCAGGGTCGATGAAGCCCGCAAGCTCTTCGAGAAGCTGCTCGCCCTGCGCAACGACCTCGGCCTGCTCGCCGAGGAATGGGACCCGGTGAACCGGCGCCAGGTCGGTAACTTCCCGCAGGCCTTCAGCCACGTCCCGCTGATCGACACCGCGCTCAGGCTGACGGCCTCGGGCGCGTACGGCGGGTGAGCGGAGTGAGAAGCCGTTTGCCGTCTCCCAGTGCCTCTGGCGTTGTCCACTCCAGCCCGAATGCGCACCTTCGCCAGGCGGCTGGACACCGTGACAGAGCCGCGAGAACTGCTCTTGCCCTGCTGTCCGCCGCGCTGCGGAGGGTGGCACGGTTCTTACGGCCCGAGCTGCCCGGATCCATGGGCAAAGCACTGCAGCCGATGGCGCAGCTGCTTGCTCTCGAACAGTCGTGGGCCGACCAGGGCTACGCCACGTTCACCGAGGACCCGTCTCAGTCCGATCCGCAGGACCCGCGAGTGTCCCGTCCGGGCGTCGCCGAACGCCCGAAGTCTCATCGTCCGGCACTTCTGTCACCAGGGAGGGCAACATGACGACGCCGCAAACCCGAACGCTCCTGCACCACCTTCTGGAGACCCCGGAGGTGAACGGTGCATCCTGGCCCAGGTTCCGGGTGCTGTGGAGGCACATGGCGGAAGGGGCCGCCAGGGACCTGCAGGACCGGAGCCTGGCCAACGTGCGGGTCGTCTCGGAATCGACTTACCGACGGTGGGTGGCCGGCACCCACATCGCCCGCGGACAGACGGCCACCATTCTGGAATGGTTCTTCGGCAAGAGCGTCGAAGCCCTCGCCCAGCCGGTACCCGTCCGCGAACTCGTGCGGCCGCGTCAGCTGGATCGTCGTACCCGCGCCGCGGCGAGGACCCTGGACTACAACTGGCCCACCTCCCGACATGTCCCGGGCGAGCCCGACGTAGGGGTCCAGGGCACATGGGAGCTTGCCGGCGGCCGCCATTTCGACGGCACCGCCATCGGGGTCCAGCTCTACGAGGCCGAACTGCGTGGCGACATCGTCGAGCTGGACGACGCCGACCTGCCGCATCTGCAGTCCTTCGTCCGCTCCTCCCGTAGGGGGGTGGTACTCGCCTCACTCGGCGCAGCAGGCGGACCGGGCCTGTACGCTCTGGACTCCGCGCTCGCCCGGCAGCATCTCGTCCTCGGGCAAACCCCACAAGTGCCGCTGGCCTACCGGCTCGACGACCTCACCTACGCGATCCTCTGGGCCCTGCACGTCCTGGACGACGGACTGCTCGCGGATGATCACCCGCTGTCCGACCGCGCCGACGAACTCCGGCACTACGTGAACATCAGGAACTCCGCCCCGCCCCGAACCGACATGCCCGACCTCTCCCCCATCGGGGCAGCATGGCTCGGCTCCAGTCTGTGCGCCCAGTACATCGTGCGGCACCTGGATGAACTCTCCGACGTCCCCGCATTCTGGACCCGGGAGGCCACGGGCGAGGAGTGTGCACCATGGCTGCTTTTCCGTCACAAGCACGACTATCTCCAGGCTGTGGCGGCACGCTTCGCCGGGCCAGCCAGCGCTCTCGGCCGCGCCTTCTGCATCCCGGAATCCGCCGTGCGCAGCACCGAGCCCTACGAGAGGATCCTGCTCTTCCTCACCGTCGCGATGATGGAGATGCACGGGATCAAGGTCTGGATCTCCAGCGCTCCGGAGTACAGCCAGATCGAAGGATTCGTTCTGGCGCAAAATACGGCGATCCTTGCGAACTGGGTGCGGGAGGAAGCCGTCTGGCGCGTCGCGACCACCACCGCCCGACGGGACGTCGCCCCGTACCAGGAGGCGATCGCACACGCCCGGGCCCACAGCCTCGTCGACGGGCAGACGCCGGCTGACCGACTGCAGGCCCTGGCCGCCTATCTCGACCTGGACTGGAAGTGGCTGATCACCCGGTGCCGCGCTCTCGGCGAGGAAGGCGTGTGCAGCATGATGCGGCCGCGCAGCCGCCTCCTCACGCTCAAGGCGCTCGACCAGACCCTGCGCTTCGTCGGCACCGTAGGCACGCAGACTGGCGGCCGATAGTCTCAACCCGCTCCATCCCACCGGCGACCCGAGGAACACCGCGTTGAAGCAGCAGATCCCCCGCCCCACCGTGCTCGTGGTCGGCCTCGGCGGCACCATCGCCATGACGCCCTCCGCCGCAGACGGAGCAGCCCGGCCCACGCTCAGCGCGGAGGACCTGCTGGCTGCGGTGCCGCAGCTTAGCGACATCGACGCCGACATCGAAACGCTGTCCTTCACGAACAAGCCGGGCGCCTCCCTGACCCTCGACGACGTCGAGGATCTCGCGAGGCGGCTGCGGACGATGACCAGCGAGCGCGCCATCGACGGCATCGTGGTGACCCAGGGCACCGACACCCTGGAGGAGACGGCCTACCTACTGAGTCTGCTGTACGAGCGGGACGCACCACTGATCGTCACCGGTGCAATGCGTGCTTCCTACCTGGCTGGCGCCGACGGCCCCGCCAACCTGCTCGCCGCCGTTACCGTCGCAGCCAGCCCGCAGGCCCGCGGCCGCGGTGTCCTGGTGGTGTTCAACGACCAGGTCTTCGACGCCGCGAGGGTGAGAAAGACGCACAGCACGAGCACGAACGCGTTCACCGCGCCCGAAACCGGGCCTCTGGGCACCGTCGCTGAAGGCCGGCTGAGACTCCTTGCGGCACCCGCCCACCAGCCCCTCCCGATCGCCGCGGCGCTCACCCGACCGGCACGCGTCGCCTTGTACACCGCCACCCTCGGCGACGACGGCGCCCTGCTGGAGCCGCTCCTCGACCAGGTCGACGGCATGGTCATCGCAGGATTCGGAGTCGGCCACGTCCCCGCGTCCTGGGTCCCCATCCTCGCGAAGGCCGCCCAGCGGATCCCGATCATCCTGGCCTCCCGGACGGGCGGCGGCACCACCTTGACCCGCACCTACGGCTTCGACGGCTCGGAGAAGGACCTGCTGGCCCGCAGCGTGATCGGCGCCGGACACCTCGACCCGTACAAGGCCCGTCACCTCCTCACCGTGCTGGTGCGCAGCGGCGCCGATCACGAGAAGATCCGTGCCACCTTCGCGCCTGCCGGAACCACTCCTGAAGGGCGCGGCTGATGCGGCACACGGAACTGACCATGGGGCGCACCTTCGCACTCGCCTTCGACGACGGCGACGACTTCGTCGACGAGCTCACCGGGTTCTGCGCCGAGATGGACATCCGTCAGGCGATCATCCCGATGTTCCTCGGAGGCTTCCGGCGCGTGGGACTCGTGGGGACCGACAAGCCACTCGAGGACCCGGAAAAGCCCCTGTGGGAGGAGACGGTTCTGCATACGGTCGAGGCCGTCGGCGCCGCCACCCTCGCCTGGAGCCCCGAGACCGACTCTCTCGCCCCGCACATTCACGTCGCAGTCGGCCGTAAGGACCTTTCGGCATCTGGCAGTGTGTCTCACCTGCAGTGGGCCGAAGTGCAGTTCATCCAGGAGATGTTCCTGCAGGAAGTGACATCCCCAGAGCTGCTGCGCCCGAAGTGCGGACCATACGGAGTGCCAACCCTGTCCTTCGCCCCCACCGCCCCAGTCACGCCGGCGTAAAGCGGCAGCTCCTTCCGACGGCCACAAACACGCCGATCGACGAGCTGGATCGGCCGTGACGCCGCGCGGCCGAGGGTCATCGGCCGCCGCACACGGAGCGGCCGCAAATCAGCCGGGGCGACCGCCAGGTGAGCGATGGCTCGCGTCCGCTGGCGCCTCGAGCGGCCCCGGCTGGCGCGATTAGGTGGCGTGCGGTGCCGTCGCGGGGCGGTCGCCCCAGCGGGACACTCGCTGAGGATGTCCTTGCGCAGCCTGCGCAGTTCGCGCCGGGCGCGTCCGCCCCGGGGGCGGGTCGGATGGCTCGGGTGCGGTCACCGGTGGGATCCTGGGACCGGCGTGGAGGACAGGCCCGGATGGATCGGAACGGTACAGCGGATGAGTGCACGCAGGCCGAGCTGAGCTCTCGCGGGTAGCTGCAGCAGGACGAGAGGTCGGCCGCCTGGGTCGTGACCGAAGCGGACGAACTGCCAACCGCAGCCCTTGGCGTGGGTTAGGAGACGGAGGGATTCCTCTGAGGACAGGTTGTCGGTGCTCACCTCGCAGCGTACCCATGTCACGCCGAGGCGGGCAGCGAAGTCCTGCGCCCACAGCGTCATCAGCCGACCGATCTTGTCGGGCGCCGCGCTGGGGGCGCTGTAGGCGAGGGACAACTGCAGCATGGATCCGGCCTCTTCGGTCTCCCACTGAGAAAGGGACGGGTTCCGGTGCAGACGCAGGCATCCAACAGGGCGCCCATCCTCGAACAGTGCAACGGCTTCCACCCATTGCTCACGGTACAGAGTGATTACATCGCCTGTGTACGGGTGGGGCATATGACGTGCGGAGAGCCACTCGGTGCGCAGGGCTACGAGTTCCGCAACGGCGTCCAAGTCCTCTTCGGCTTGTAGCAGCCGCATCTCGTACGGCGGGGGGACCGGCGTTGATTGGTCCTCCTTGGCGAGATGAGCGGCGGACAGCGGGTGCTCTCTCTGCGCGCGGTGGCTCATTGGGCGGCTCCGGCAGGTTCGCTGGCAGCCCCGGTGGTGTCGTCGCTTGTTGTGTTCCTGCTCGGTCCGAGGAGCCCCCATGCGTGTGCCAGTCCGATCAGGTGGGTTTCGTTGTCGGCGCCGACCTCGGCGACGAGATTCTTGATCTGCGAGCGGACGTCGGCTTGTGCGATCCCGGCGGCCAGGGCGATGTCCGGGGTCTCGGGGTACTTCGCGATCGCGCGGAGCAACCGCAGGTCCGCCGCCGTGAGCCGGGGAGCTTGGGCAGGCGCCGATGGCGGGGCAATCTGCTTGCTGGCGAGCACGGCATGCGCGCGAGCCGCCCGGCCTGATCTGCTGGTGATCTGGAACTTCCGGCCGATGCTGGCAACGTGGCCGGCGAATGTGGTGGTGCTCATGCCCAGCTCCTGCGCACCCTGGATGTTGGACGCGCCAGCGACGAGACGTTCCGCGACCCGCTTCTCGGCGGGTGTGAGCTGTGTGAGGGCTTCCGCGCTCTGGATCTTCACGGCCATGAGGGTCTTCCGGTAGTGAGATGGGTAGGCACGGCCTGCGACTACGCGACGGCGTACCGGGCGTGGTCGACGTGCCAGATGAACGAGTGGGTGATGCTCTCCAGGGACGCCGCGTGAAGTGCGAGTGGTCGCGCGCGGCTCTCGGACAGCTCTCTGACCCGTTTTCGCGCGACTGCGGCCTCTTCCTCGCACATGCGTGACGCCCTTTCGAACGCCTGCGGGAAGTCGATCTGGTGCTCGGCCATGAGCACTGTTGGCAGGCTCAGCGGCGTCGCTTGCTGCCGGTCCGCTTCCCGCAGGTGGGAAGCGAGGTCGTTCGCCCAGCCAGCGAGATTTGCGACGGCTGTCTCCGCCTGCCTGACCGGATCGGATGCCCGCTGCACCTGGGAGAGGTCGTAGGAGAGCACGATCGGAGCCGTGGCCATCAGGGTGTGGACGAAGACGGTGTAGGGGCGCATCGTGCAGTAGGTCTGCACGGTGACACGGTCCTGCTGGTTCAGGTGGTGGGCTTCCCAGACGAGTCCGACGAGGTTATCGCGCAGATGTCCGGTCAGCCGGAGGTACTGAGTGTGCGTAGCCCGGGCCCGCACGCGTCTGAGGAGGCCCCGAAGTGCGGCGGTACCAGGGTCATCTGGGCCTGCCAGGGCGTTGTCGTCAGCCAGGACACGGATCAACTCAGCAACGCGGTCGACCAGGAGGACCGGGTCTTCGGCGGCGGTCGCTTCGCCGTGGACGTCGTCGAACGCCACGAGCCACAGGAAGAGCTCGGCGCAGAGCGCGAGGCCGTCCAGATCAGCGGCCGGGAGTGCGCGGGCGACGCCCTGGCCGGTGATGTTGCAGAGGGCGCGGCGTGCATCGCTCGTGGCCAGGAGGTCGAATTCGTCGGTCCATTGCCGAAGGTGTTGTTCCACTGCGTCGGCGTGCGGGCTGCTGGGAAACGGTCCCGGGAAGGCGTCGCTGAGGTTGGGCAGGGGCATGCCGCGGGGCCCGGTGATGCCGGGGTGGTTCACGCCGCCTCCCGAATCGGGCGGCTCTCGCGGGCCGTCGCGGTCATGCGCAGGAAGGACGGGTGGACGGTGATTTCACCGATCGGCCGGGGGGAAGCGCCGGGGGCCGGCCGCAGCCGCCATCGGGAGGCGATGAGCGCCGTGACGATGATGGCCTCAGTCCAGGCGAACGCTTCACCCGCGCACTGGCGCTTTCCCAGGCCGAAGGGGATGAACGCGCCCTTCGGAGGCTGGGGACGCTCGGGCAGCCAGCGGTCGGGGTCGAAGCGCAGCGGCTCGGGATACAGGGCAGCATCGCGGTGCAGCGTGTAGGGGCTCCACAGGAGGTCCGTCCCGGCCGGCAGAGTCACGTTGCCGAGCTGGACGGGTTCGATGGCCTGCCGGGTGACCAGCCAGGCCGGGCTGTAAAGACGTAGGGTCTCGCTGACGAGTCGGCGGGTGAAGGTCAGCTGGGGAAGGTGCGCAGCGGTGAGTGTTTGTCCGGCGAGGACGGTGTCGACCTCGTGGTGAAGTCGCTGTTCCAGTTCGGGGTGGCGGCCGAGCTCGTGAAAGAGCCAGGCCAGGACGACGGCCGTCGTTTCGGAGCCTGCGGCGAGCAGGCCGGTGACCTCGGAGAGGATCTCGTCGTCGGGCAGCGCGGCGCCAGTCTCGTCCTGGGCGGCCAGGAGCAGTGAAACAACGTCGTCGTAGGCGTCAGGGTTGGCGCGGTGGTCGGTGATGATGTCCGCGACCACCTCGTGGAGGATTTCGCCGGCGCGGGCGACCTGCCGGTTGCGGCGGGTGGGCAGTCGCTCGAGCAGGGGCACCGGCAGCAGCGCGCGCCGGAGGGCGGCTTTGAAGACGGTGTCGACGCTGGTGAGAAGTGCGCGCGCGGTTTCCATCTCGGGGTTGGAGGTGAAGGCCACGGACATGACGACGCTCTGGGCAATGAGTTGCATCTCGGTCTTGAGGTCGAGCTGGTGCCCGTCGCGCCAGCTGGCAATGGCTGGCTCGGCGGTTTCGCGCATGGTCTGGACGTAGCCGCTGACCTGTTCGCGGTGGAAGGCGGGCTGTATCAGGCGACGTCGTGTCAGGTGGCGTTTGCCTTCTGCGACCGGCAGGGCGTCCTTGCCGAACAGTTTCAGTTTCTCGAAGAGCAGTCCCTTGCTGAACTGGTGCGACTTGCTGGTGAGCATCGTGTGGATGAGCTCGTGGGAATTGACCACGGTCAACCACTTCGGCCCGATCGCGATCCTGACGATCGGACCGGCGGCCCGCAGGTCCTGCAGGAAGCCCAGCCGGTCCCTCAGTAGAGGGGCGGCGTGCCCGATGAGCGCCTGGTGTCCCGGCGCGATCGGGGGAAGGTGCACCGGTGCAGTCATGAGGCTGTTCCCTCCGTGTCTCGCTCGTCCCCGGATGCGGCGAGTCCGGTTTCGCGGCGCATGCGCAGCATCTGGAGCGCGGCCATCACCTCGGCCTGGATCATGGCGTGGGGGGCGTAGAGGGTCTTGTCGTGCCAGAGCGCCGGATGCCGGTGGCCGGAGGTGCGACTGGCTGCCTCCAGGACTATTTCGGCCCGGTTCAGCGCCTGGTCGGCTCCGGGCTGGTGGAAGACGGGCTGGGCGGCGAGGAGGATCTTCACTGCGTAGGCGGTTTCCTCCGCGGTGCCGCCCCACACACCCCAGGAGCCGTCGTCTCGTTGGGTGGCCACGACCCAGTCGGCGGCCGACCGCAGGGCGGTGCGCACGGTGGGCCCGCCGTGGCGGGCGAGGGCGGTCACGCACCGCTCGGTGGCGTAGTACGGGGAGGCGTGCCACTTGTCCGCCCAGGCGCCGTCCGTCTGCTGCTGGGCGAGCAGCCAGTCGGCCACCAGGTCCATGCGGGGCCGGTGGGCGGCGCCCGCTGTGGCCTGGCATAGCGCGTAGGCGTGCAGGGCCTGCAGTGCGTGGGCGTTCGCAGTGACCGATCCGGTGTCCTCGCCGACGTAGCAGTCGAAGTGGGTGCCGGACCAGAAGGTGTCCAGCGGGGTGACGTCACGCGGTTCGCCGGCGAGGGCGGCCACCAGCACCACCATGGCTGTGTCGTCGGCGTCGGGCATGAGACCGGGGGCGCCGCGGACTCCGGCCGCGTCGTAGAGGTCGTGGATCCAGGCGCGGATGGTGGCCCTGCATGCCAGGGGCAGGCCGGGGCGGGCGAGTGCGGCGGCGACCCAGAGCCGCTCCACCGTCTTGAGTGGTGCTGCTTCCGGGAAGAGCCCGCCGTAGCGGCGGGCCACCGTCCTGAGTTCCGTGACTGCCTTCTCGCTCTGCCCGGAGGACGGGGTGGCGGCGAGCCATGCGGCGGTGGCGGCTGGGGAGCTGCCGAGCAGTCCGTGGGGCGCCAGGACAGCGCCCTGGGGTACGCGTCGGAAGACGCCTTCGAAGGTGTGGTGGAGTTTGAGGGGGACGCCTTCCGACTGGGAGCGTTGCGCGACCTGCTCGTGCCGACGGGCGAAGCCGTGCGGTACGTCCAGGCGCGCACCCCGCGACCACGGGCCCAGGGAGGGTGTCAGCTCGATCGTGTGCTGGTCCAGGTGGTCGTTGATCTGGGTGACCAGGCTGGGTACGAGGATCTCGATGGCCGCCGTGTCCGGCCACGGACCGGCCGGCGGCAGGTTCCGTACCGCGGCGAGTCCGGCTGCGGCGGCCGCGGCGAGCTGTTCGGGCCCCGTGCCGCTGGAGGTGTCGGAGCGCACGGTGGACAGGAGGGCTTCCACTGCGCTGAGGGTCGGCAGCAGACGGTACGGGGCGGGGCCCTCCCCCCAGCTTCCGTCCTGCTTCTGCTGTTCCAGCAGCCACGTGAGCCGCGGCTCGTGTCCGGGCAGCCTGGGCGCCAGGGAGACGACGCGGGCCGTCTCGTACAGCGAGGCGCGGACGCTGCCCCAGGGGTCGTGGTCGACGTCTGTCACGAGCCGTACGGCTTGGGAGCTGTATGCGCGCGACGCGCGCCGCAGCAGGTCGCTCCTCATGCCTGCCTCACCGTGGCTATCTGCGCTATCTCGCGCAGTGCCCTGGTGGCGGCCGGGGGCAAGGGCGCCTGGTCCAGGCCGGACAGGGCTGCGTCACGTCGGGAGGTGATCATCTCTTCGACGTGTTGCCTGGCATTCGTCCGTTCGAGGACGGCACGGACGCGGAGGATGTCGTCCTCGGCGAGATCGGGGCTGCCGACCAGCGTGCGCAGGAGCTGTTCCTCGGCGGCCGTGGCCTCCCGGAGTGCGAGCGCCATCAGCACGGTGGCCTTGCCCTCGCGGATGTCGTCGCCGACCGGCTTGCCGGTCTCGGCTGGGTCGCCGAACACGCCAAGGAGGTCATCGCGTAGCTGAAACGCTTCTCCCAGTGGCACGGCGAAGGCGCTGCAGGCGGCCTGGGCGCCCGGTGCGGCGTCGGCCAGGACGGCGCCGAGGCGCAGCGGCCATTCCACGGTGTACTTCGCGGTCTTGTAGCGCACCACCCGAAGCGCAGCCTCGACGTCGTCCGACAGACGGCCGGTCGACAGCAGGTCCAGGTACTGGCCGTACACCAGCTCGGTGCGCATCGTGTCCATCAGCGGCGCAATCCGCTTCAGCGCCTCTCCGCCGAGGCCGTGGTGAAGAAGCTCGTCCGACCACACCAGGGCCAGGTCGCCGAGCAGGATGGCCGTGCTCCGACCGTGTGCCTCGGCTCTGCTGCGTCTCCCGCCGCCGGCGATGTACGCGGCGGCGAGTGCGCGATGGGCGGTCGGTCGTCCCCGGCGCAGGTCGCTGCCGTCCATGACGTCGTCGTGGATCAGCGCGAACGCCTGGAACAGTTCCAGGGCGGCGGCCACGTGCAGGACGTCGTTGTAGGCCCCGTGTCCTTCCCCGGCGTGCCATCCTGCGACGCACAGCTGCGGGCGCAGCCGCTTGCCGCTTTGCAGAAGGCGGCTGAGCTCGGTGGACAGCGGTTCCGTCTCCGGCCCGAGCGCGAGGCGCGCCTTCTGGTCGAGGAACGCGGTGAGGAGCGCATCGACGTCAGGCCGCACGGTGGACAGGTCCGGTGTGTCAGCAGCTGGTGCGTGAACCATCAGCGGGCTTACCCCCTGGTCTTCAAGAACCGTCATGGGCGGATTCCCTTTTCCTCGAGGACGGACAGGGGTAGAAGTCCCGGCACGCCACGTGGTGGTGCGCACCGGTGTGCTGTGGTGAGTGCGGATCGCAACGGCGCAGCTTGCCGCCGGGATTGGGCGTGCGGTGGGATCAGGCGGGGACTGGTGGACGTCCCGGCGTGGGGCGCGGCGGGGCGTTGAGGGTGCGTGTCCGGGGTGTGGGTCGCTGTGCCTGCGGGGCGAGGGGGGTGAACCGGCAGGGCAGGGCGGTGAGAAGGCGGTAGAAGGGCCCGGGCTGGTAGGTGAGTTGTTCGCGCGGGACGGCGAGCTGGATGTCGGGCAGGTAGGAGACAAGCCGCTCGATCGCTGTCGCCGCGATGAGCAGGGCGATCTTGCGGGCCGGGCAGGCGTGCGGGCCGGCGGCGAAGGCGAGGTGGGCCTTGATGCCGGAGCGGTGGCGGCCGCTGGAGGCGTTGGTGTGGGGGCAGGTGTTGGCCGCGGCGTAGGAGACCATGACCGGAGCGCCGGCGGGGATGTGCACGCCGCCCAGGTCGACGTGCCTGCGGGGGAAGTGAAGGCTGTACATGGCCAGCGGCGGGTCCTCCCAGAGGGCCTCGTCGATGGCGGCCTCGATGGTCAGGGTGCCGGTGGTCAGGGTGCCGCGGTAACCCTTGTCGGACAACAGCCGTACCAGGGCGTTGGTGATCAGACCCGCCAGGGTCGGGTACGCGGCACCGTCGGTGATCACGATCTGTTCCCCGACGTTCTCCGCGGAAAGCTGGTTGGGGTGGTCGATGAACCAGGAGGTGAGGTCCGGGCCGCGCCGGGCGAGCTTCGCACCGAGGAGCGCGTTGAGGTAGGCGCCCAGCGCCTTCTCGCCCTCGACCTTGGCTGCCAGGTCGGTGCTCATCAGCGCCGCGAGGATCGCGTGGAGCTGCGGGGCCTGTTCGTCGAGGCCGCCGAACAACGCGTTCAGGATCATCGGTGGCAGCTGCTGCGCGTACTGGCCGACGAGGTCGGCTTCGCCGGTGGGGGCGAAGTGCTGGAGCAGCCCGTCGGCGAAGCGCAGCGTCACATCGCGGACGTGGCGCGGGTCGAGGAGGGCGAGGCTGTCGGTGATGACCCGGCGGAGGTGGGCGTGCTCGGGGCCGTCGGTGAAGAAGAGGCTGTGCCGCCACTCCACGTTGGGCCTGACGGGGCTGTTCTGCGGCACGAGGTGCATCCAGTGCCGGGAGTCCTTGGACCAGGTGTCGGTGTCCTGGAGCAGGGTGAGCGCCGTCTTGGGATCGGTGACCACGTAGACGTAGACGTTGGGGTCGATCTCACCGACACCGACCGGTCCTTGCTGGCGCAGCAGGTCCCAGCTGCGCTGGGGGTGGGCGGCGTGCTCGGGGCCGTACAACGGCACGGGCGGTGCGGGGGCGGGCGTGCTCATGAGGAAGCGTCTCCGGCGAGGGTGATGAGGTGGGCGGTGAGCTCGATGAGCGCGTCCAGGGTGGAGTTCTTGTCCCGGGCGTCGCAGACGACGAGAGGGGTGTGCTCGGCGAGGTCGAGCTTGTCGCGCAGCGTGTCCGGTTCGACGGTGCGCGAGTGGGGGAAAACGTTGACGGCCACCGTGTAGGGCAGGCCGCGTTCCTCGATCAGGTCCATGACCTCGAACGACTCCTGCAGCCGTTCGGTGTCGACCAGGACCAGGGCACCCAGGGCCCCCTCGGCGAGGTCGTCCCACAGGGGCCTGAAGCGGCGCTGGCCTGGTGTGCCGAACAGGTACAGGATGACGCCGGCCTGGTCCAGGGTGAGGCGCCCGAAGTCGGTCGCGACGGTGGTGGTCTTCTTGTCCTGAAGCCCGCGGTGGGCGATCTCGTCGGTACCAGCTGCGGCCGTGGTCATGACCTCGTCGGTATGCAGGGTCGGGATCTCCGAGACCGTGCTGATCGCGGTGGTCTTTCCGATCCCGAGCGGGCCCGCGACGAGGATCTTGATCCGCTCGTGGGGCGCTTCAGGCAGGTAGACCGGCGTTGAGGGCAGCGCTGGGCTAGTCCTTGAGAGCGACGAGTCCACTTCTCACCCTTTCCAGGAGCTCCTTCGTGGCCGGGGCTGCAGCACCAGGGGCGGCCTGGCTCGGCCCCTCGGCGCGCAGCAGCCCGTCGTCTATGAGTTGTGTGGCGAGGACCTTGCACGCGCCGACCGGGATGTCCAAGTAGGCGGCGGTCTCGGCGACGCTGAGCGCGCCCTTTTCCAGCAGGGAGAGCAGGCGCTGGTGTCCCGGCGAGTGGTCGGGGCCGGGAGGGACACCGGTGGCGTACAGGGCTGTCAGGCCCTGGAGCGTGTTGCGGGTGGGGATGCCGCAGCCGCCGGTTGCCAGGTAGCTCGGGACCATTCGGCGCCCCACCTGGCCGCGGGTCATGACCGCGTGCCGCCGGCGTCGCGGGCCGGAACGGACATCAGTTGCTCGCCGACCTTGCGCGCCTGCCGGGCGGCCAGGCCTGCGACGACTCCCATCGGCATGTCCTGGTCCCCGACTACGACCAGGAAGGCGTTGTGGCCGGCGGGCATCATCATGCAGGTGCCGAGCTCGGTGATGGTCGTGATCGTCTCGATGGGGTTGTCGAGGGGGTTGTCGGGGTCGCGCTGCAGTGCTGCGTTCGTCGTGGCTCGGATGGCGCTGAGCACCGAAGAGCTCATCGCTGCCACGCCTTCGGCCCGGTCGCGTGGCAGGTCCTCGGATGCGGCGACCAGCATGCCGTCGCTGGACGCGATGACGACGTGCCGCACCTGGGAGACCTCGAGGAGGGGCTTGAGCACCAGGGAGTAGTCGTCGCTCTTGATGGCACGGTCGGTGTCGGTCACGTGGCGTCCTCGGATTCGGTGTCGGTGCGGGCAGCGGCGAGCCCGTTCTGGAAGTCGTCCCACATGGCCCCGGCCTTGTCGGGGTCGGGCGTTCGCGACGCGGGAGCGGGCTGAGCACTGGCTGACCCGAGCGGTTGCTTTCGGTGGCGCTGAGGCAGATCGGAGTCGGGGGCCGGAGCGGGCGCGGCGTGGGAAGCGGATCGCTGGGGCCTTCGTGGGGGCGGTGCGGGCAGGGGAGCCATGGCCGACACGGGGTTGGTGCGCTCATCGATCTCGACCAGCAGGTGCGGCGGGATCGAGAGCACCGCCCTCACGCCGTTGTAGGGGGACGGCTGGTCGATGGATACCTTGAACCCGTGGTCGGCTACGAGTCGCCCGATCGCGGCGAATCCGAAAGCAGGCGGGTCCCCCAGTTGAGTCAGCAGCAGGTCGTGTGCTCCCTCGCCGGACACCAAGCGGGTGCCCCGGGCGCGTTCCTCAGGGGTCATGCCGGTACCGGCATCGTCGATCTGGATACTGACGGTGCCGTTGTCCGTCTGCAGCAGCGTGACAGTCACCTTGAGGTCGTCGTTGGAGTGCTCCAAGGCGTTGGCCATCAGCTCGGCGCAGGCCACCGCTATCGGTTCGGCCGCCCGGCCGACGATCCCAACATTCGTCGCCCGCAGGTTGGAGACGATCTGGATGCGTTCGTATCCGTGCAGGCGCGACTGGGCGCCGGTCACCACATCGGGCACGTGGGTGTCCTTGCGCACGTGGCCCGGCCACCCTCCAGCGGCGATCGCGGCCTTTTGCAGATGGCGCATCATCTGCTCGTTGAGATGGTCGATGCCGAAGAACGCGTTCAGCAGCTCCGGGTTGTCGTTCTTGCGCTGCAGTTCGTCGATGACGTCCTGCATCCGGTTTGCCACCGACTGCGTGTGTGACGAGGTTCCGCGCACCGCCGACCATGCCGCGGCATCCATGCGGCGGCGCTGGGTCAGGATGGCCTCGGCGAACTGAGCGAGCACGTTCTCGATCAGCTTGCCGCTCTCCGTCTCGGACAGGCGTGAAGAGAGCGGTCCGGGGATCGGGTAGTGAGTGCTGATCAGGTGGTGGGCGTACGCGGGGAGCCGGGCCTGAACCAGGTGCCGGACCTCTTCCCGGAGCTCTGTCTCGCTCGCCTCTGCACGATCGGCGCGGTCAGCGTGCGCCTGCGCGGATTTGGCGAAGGCGGCACGGGATCGCGCCAGCAGCACCGTGGCTACAGCACCGGCGGTGGTCGTGGCGCCCAGCGCCACGGCGGCGGCTTCGGGGATCGCAGTCACGGTCAAAGGTCCTCGGGGTCTGAGCCGTCTCTCCGAACGTCGGGCGGTGAGGTCAGGTTCACCCGGGGGATTGACCTGGCGTTCGAAGAGACGGCGGCTAGAGGTGGACAGGGACGGGGTGGAGCTCATGTGCTCCCGCGAGTCGAGGCCTGAGCAGCGCGTCGGGTGATGACAGGGCATCAACGCGGGTGCGTGGTCGACCACTTGGAAGCTGATCAACAGCCTGCCGTGCGCGTCACCTGTCCGGCCAGACGATCTGGCTGTCATTTCGGTGGTCACTTTCTCGGGGGCACGAGGCATCGCTCTGGCTTCCCATTTCCAGTCATATAGGCACGACTTGCACCGACCGGCTGACTGGTGGCGGGGAAAGTGACGCCTGAAATGACAGTCGCCGTACCTGGACTTCACGATCGGACAAATGCCACGGTGAGAGCGGGGCCAGCCAGAGCCGCGAGCTACCCCGATTCCCTGCGCCCTCACCTCGAAGCCGTGTCGCGAGCAGTCGAGGGGGCGCCCCGATCATCGCGATGAGAGCGAGCCCCGTCGTGACCGCATCACACCTGCCCAGGCGACGCCTGATCGCCGGATGGGACGAGCACCCTCTGGGTGTCGGTTGCCGGCCCATCGGCGGGCCGGCAACCAATCAGGACGCCGCTGTCGGATGGGCGCCCGTAGCCGACGACATCGCCGTCGAGGCCCTCCTGAGCGCTCATGCTGAGGGCGCGACCGTCTTCGACACCTCCGACATCTACGGTATGGGCCACTCGCAGAGACTGCTGGGGCGGATGCTCGCCCAGGTACCCCGTGACCAGGTACGGATCTCCTGCACGGTCGGTGCGTTCAAGGGCACTGGCCTCAGCGCGTACAGCTCCCTCAATCTGCATGGGCAGGTGGAACAGAGCCTGGAAAACTTGGGCGTGGACTACCTAGACGTCCTGACCTTGACCCATACGGATTTCGGACCGCGCGACCGCTACCTGGAGGATGCGCGGGAGACCCTGCAGGCACTCCGCGACCAGGGCGACGTCAAAGCAATCGGGCTACGAGCCCCCTGTCGGCTGGTCACCGGCTCCACGGCCTGCCAGTCAAGCTCCCGTGACCGCGAGAGCGCTGCGCGATTCGCCTACCTCTTCCAGCGCATCGGGCCCGAGGTGATCTCGACCTCGATCAACCCACTCGACCGGCCGTTTCTTCCCGGGAACGCGGCGGCAGACAGCGAAGCTGAGGAGGACATCTTCAGCTTCGCCCACCGCCACGGCGTCGCCACCATGACCTACAAGCCCCTTGGTCAGGGACTGCTCACTGGGAAGTACGGCCCGGACTCGGTCTTCCTGCCCGGTGACGTTCGCTCCCGTATCACCACACCGACGCTGGACATCGTGCACAAGCGCCTGCGTCCGCTGCGAGAACGCTTCGGGGCAGATCCCCAAGACCTTGCCCGTATCGCTCTCGCCTACTGCCTCAGGCTGTGCCCGACCTCCATTGTCCTGGTCGGCATCTCCAACCCGCACCAGGCGTTGGCGAACTTCCAGGGTGTCAACACCGAACTGAGCGATGAGGACTACGACTTCATCGGGTCCGTGTACGCATCCCTGCGTGAGGAGCTCTACAGCTCTCAGGAACCTGCGGTGTCCAGGCCCTCCGCCGTTCGAAGGTCACCATTGGACCAGATGACATGAACACATGGGTGACGATCGGTCCGGACCAGCTTCGTGACCAAGGCCACCGTCGTCGGCGGCGTGCAGCTGGCCGCGGGTGAGCAGATGCGGCTTGCTCTACGGACACGCACGCCGGTGGGGCCCGGCTGGGAAGTCCTACTCATGCCCACACGCCTCGCCCACCCCGCTCTGCACCCCTTCACGAGGACAACGGCATGGGCCTCTGCCCTGGGCTGGATCTTCGCCTACGCCGGCCTGGTGGTCCATCCCATCGTCACCTTGATCGCCGCCGAAACCTCCTGCGCCCTTCCCGTACCGGAGCCCTGACCATGCCCACTGCCTACCTCGCCTCGTCACCGAGCACAACCAACGCGCCCACAGGCGAACACCCGGGCCAGCCCACCCGTCCCGAGCGCCTCGCCCTCGCCGAGATTCTCGACCTCCAGGAGGTCGAAGTCCCTGGCACAGCGCACGCATTGCGCCACTTCTTCCCGGAAGCCTGATTCGCCAGCCCCTCCTGACCCTGACCACCACTGACCGCTGTCTCCAGCAGGAAGGCCGAGGCCATGGGCCCCCGACCGCTGTTCCGCGCCCAGCACAGCATCATGGTGCGGTCCGTGCTCGTCCACGATCTGCCGATCCCACCGGTGCCCGAGCTGTTCGAGGCGACGCCCGTCGCGGCGGCTTCGTGGCGACGCTGGGTGCTCGAGGTCTGGGACGTCCAGCAGATCGCGGCCGCCGTCCGCCATGCGAGTCCCGACCTATCCCAAGAGATCGACAACCTTGCAGACGGACCCGCGGACGCCGTGACGCTGCGGCGCCTCGCCCTGACCCTGCTCAGCTACATCCTGCGCCTCACCCACCGGTGCACCCCTTTCGGCCTGTACGCCGGCATCGCCGAGGGTCGCTTCGGAGTGGCAACCGACGTCCGGTGGGGGCAGGAGCACCGCACCCGAACACGGGCCGGCGGGCTGTGGTTGGCTGCCGTCGTAGAGCAGTTGGAAGCCGTCCCCGGGCTTCGGCGGCGGTTGCGGCTCTGCGCCAACAACGGCCTGCGCGTGCGTGGCGAGCGGCTGGTCCTGCCCTGGCAGCCGCGCGCGCTGGAGGAGACGGGCACGGCCGTGCGCGAGGTATCGGTCCGCCGCACCCCGGCGGTCAGAGCCGCGGTGCAGATGACCAGCGCTCCCGTGCCGTACGGGGACGTCATGCGCAAACTCGGCGCCGAACACCCCGAGCTCAGCGCGCGCGAGGCTGAGGAGCTGCTGGACCTCCTCATCACCAAGCGAATGCTGCTGACCAGCCTCCAGCCGTCGGGCACCGAGACGGACGCCCTCGGGTACGTGGTGCGCGAGCTGGGCCGCATAGGTGGCACGCAGGACGAGCCGGCTGCGCTGGCGGTCGCCCTGAAAACGATCCACGGGCAGATGCGCGACCTCGACCAGCGCGACCCAATGTCAGCGGAGGCCGACCACCAGCGGACCGCACTCGCCACGCGGATGCGGCAGATCGCCAACCAGCCTTCCCCACTGGCCGTGGACGCGCAGCTGGACGCCGGCCTGGTCCTCCCCCGCGCGGTGGCGTGGGAAGCGGAGGCGGCGGCCGGTGTCCTCGCGCGGGTCACTCCGGAGCCGCGGGGGACGCAGGCGTGGCTCCGTTACCGCGAGCGCTTCCGTGACAGGTACGGCGAGGGCACCCTGGTTCCGCTGATGGATCTGCTCGACCCACACACCGGCCTCGGTCTGCCAGAAGACTTTCACGGCACCGCGCGGGCCCCGGAGCCCGACACCATGCACCGCGACCGGCTTCTGATCACCCTCGCCCAGCGAGCCTGGGCCGAGGGGCAAGACCTCGTTCTCGACGAGGACCTTATCCAGCAGCTCGCCCGCGGCCAGGCGCCCGCACCCGAGGACCTGCCGCCGCACGTGGAGATGACGGTCAGCGTGTATGCCGCAGGCGCCCAGCAGTTGGACCGCGGGGAGTTCACTGTCGCCGTGCGTCGCAGCAGCCGCGGGTGGGGCCACTTCAGTGGCGGCCGACTCGCCGCCCTACTCGCCGAGCAGGACTCACCCAGCGACCTGCTGGGGACGCTCGCCCATCGGCCGACGACCGTGCGGGAGGCGCTGCCGGTCCAGGTGTCCTTCCCCTCCTTGTTGCCGAGGGCGGACTACATCACCCGCACGCCCCGCCTGCTCTCCCCGCTGATCTCCCTGTCCGAGTACCGGCCCGCGGACCCCGACCTCATTCCGCCGAGCGACCTCGCGGTGACCTGCCGCCAGGGGCGGCTGCACCTGGTCTCCCTCTCACGTGCCCGCGTGCTGGAGGCCGCGATCCCCCACCCGCTTCAGCTCGAATGCCAAACACCCACGATCGCGCGCTTCGTCGACGAACTCCAGCGCGGCCAGAGCAGCCGCCTGATCGGCACGTTCGGCAACCTCGCCGGATGGGACTGGGGCGCCGCCCGGCACCTGGCGTTCCAGCCGCGCGTGCGGGCCGGACGCAGCATCCTCAGCCCGGCCACCTGGCGCCTCGCCCACGCCGGCCTGCCGGGCCCCGCCGCCTCGACCGCTCAATGGGACAAGGCCCTTGCCACGCTGCGTGAGCGGTGGCGGCTGCCACGCCATGTCTACCTGGAGCGCTTTGACCACCGGCTCCGTCTCGACCTCGAGCACCCGGCCCACCGTGCTCTGCTGCGCTCCCACGTGGACCGACCGCAGTTCGGGCAGCTCACACTCACCGAGAGCGAGCCGGACGACGCGTACGGCTGGTGCGGTGGGCGGGCCCACGAGGTCGTCACCTACCTGGCGTCCACAGCACCGGCCCGGCCAGCTGCGGTGATCCGCAGCGCCCCCACCGTGGGCCGCGACCACGCGCGCATGCCCGGCGCCTCCCGCTACCTGTCCGCCCGCCTACACTGCCAGCCCCAGGTGCGGCGCGCGCTGCTCACCGACCACCTCCCGGCCCTGGTCGCTGACCTTCCCCACTGCGTGTGGTGGACCACCGCTCAGGACGAAGGCGACCGGCCGCACACCGAGTTGACCATCCGCCTGCCCCACCCCACCGACGCGGCCGGGGCGATGCGTCTGCTCGGCGTTTGGGCGGCACACCTGATCGACGCCGGGGTCGTCAGCGACTTCGCCCTTGTCCCCTACCGGCCTCACGTGGGCTTGTGGGGGACCGAGAACGCCTTGACCGCCGCAGAGACCACGATGAGCGCCGACACGGCGGTCATCGCCTACCAGCACGCCCGCCTGCGCTTTCCAGCCACTCAGCCGGTCCTCGCAGCAGCCAACCTCCTCGCCCTCGCGGCCGGCTTCCACCAGGACGTCACCGAGGGGATGCGGTGGCTGGCCGCAGAGCCCAAGCCGACCGCAGACGTGTCGCTCCCCCGCCCCCTGCTGCAGCAGGCCCGCACGCTCGCCGCCCCGGACGACGGATGGGCCGGGTTGCGTCAAGCCCCCGGCGGCGCCGACCTCGTCGACGGCCCCTGGGCGCAGCGGCACGAAGCCCTGGCCACATATCGCGAAGCCCTGCGCTGCTCGCCCCACACCGACTCCGACGCTGTGCTCCGCACACTTCTGACCGCCCACCTGCGCCACATCGGTGAAGCCCCTCATGGCACCGCCTGGCGGTTGGCCCGGGCCATCGCCCTCGCCAACACGCGTCCCCGCCGCCAGTCCACACGTTGACACGCCCGCACCCGCACAATCCGCCTGCCGCTTCCGGGCCGACGACCGCCTGGGCCGGAATGGCCCGGCCGGCCCCCGACCACTGACGATGAGGATGAAGCCCAACCGTGTCCCTGGCCCTGCTCCGGCAATCGCACCAGGCACCTGCCCGCCCCGCGCTTCCAGCGGTGACGACGGCGGTGTACCAATGACGACCAGCACACCTGCCCCCGTGCCGTGCGCGCCGTCCTGTGACGCCCCCTCCCTGCCACCGGTCCTGGTCGGCGCGCTGATGCGTCACTACCGCACACGCGCCGGGCTGAGCCAGATGAAGGCCGGGCACATCCTCGAGACATCGGCCAGCCGGATCAGCGCCCTGGAGACGGCCCGGACCGCACTACCCGTCTCAATCGCACACGCACTGCTGGATGCCTACGGCACACCGGCCCCCGAGACCCGGCAGGCACTCGCGCTCTTGGCCTACCCCAATCACCAGCACCGGATCCACGGCTTCGCACCGTCCCGGGCATGGGTGGACGCGTTGATAGCCGGCAGCCGTTCCGTGCACGTCTACAGTGCTGACCCGGCGTCGCTGTCGCTGTTCTCCCCGGCCGCCTCCCCTGCACAAGGTGCCCAGGGCAGCCGACCGTCCACCCCGGGACGGTGCCGGATGGTGCTGCTCCTTAGTGAGAGCCTGCTGAACTTGGCGCGGGACGGGCACCCGGCCGCAGCCCACCTGTCTCACCTCGTCCGCCTGGCCAAGAACGGGGTCATCAGCGTTCACCTCGTACCCGGACAACTTGACGCCCCGGCGCCGCTGCTGGCCGAGTACACGTACACGGTTCGGGGCTGGAACGGAAGCGTCGCAGACCGGGTGCGCCGCCAGATCTTCGTTGCCCACCACCATGACGGTGCCCCGGGAAGCGTAGGCAACGGGGGCGCGGCCGTGGCCGAGCGCCAGCTGCTGCAGCAGGCCACCCGCACCGCGCGACCGCTCCAGTGGAGCCTTCACCAGCTACGGCAAGCCGCCCGCGCACAACAGCAGGACACTGCGGCCGACGGTCCCCGCATGGCTTTCAGCCCGCCCATCTCCTCGCCGGATAGCGGCACACGGAGGACAGCATGAACCTCCGCCTGCCCACTGTGTCGGCCGCCGGTGTCCACAACGCCCTCCTGGGCGGGGACAGCGGCTTCGCGCTCGATCTCGCCACGGCCGACCAGGTGGCCGCGGCGGCACCATGGTGGCCGTCGGCTGTACGCAGCATGCACTGTCTCGGGCAGCGCATGGTGGCCCACCTCGCCGCGCGAGGTCTGCACCAGTTCCTCGACCTGGGCAGCGGAATGCCCTTGGCCGATAGACAGCAGGTCCACGAGATCGCCGCAGCCTCTCTACAGACCCCGGGCGCTACCCGTACGATCTACGTCGACCGCGACCCTCACGCGCACACCGCCCGCCGCCTCGCCCTGGCCCGTCGCCCGGGCGCGAGGACCGTCATGGGCGACATCGTCGACATCGAGACGCTGCTCGCACACCAAGCGGTCCAGGCGATCGACTTCCAACGTCCCGTTGCCGTGCTGCTGCACGACGTGCTGCCCTGGCTGTCCGGCGAGGAGGCCGTCCACCTGGTCACTGTGCTGCGCCGCCGTCTGCCTCCCGGCAGCGTCATCTCCTTCACCCATCTCCTCACCGCCCCGCCTCCCTACGCCACAACCCCGCTGGTCCGCTGCTACCGCGAAGCCGGCATAGGACTGCGGCCGCGCGACTTGGCGGTGATCACCGCGTGGAGCGGTACCTGGCCCGCGTACACCCACGGACCGCACACCGGCGCCGGGTCCCTGCCGGTATGTGCGCTCCTCCTTCGTGCCCCCGGGCCCGGTCGCTTTACCCGCCCCGCGTTCTGGTCGCCTTCCCGGCGTGGCGCCGTCCTCGGCAGCCCGCCCTCGCGTCGTACGGCACGGAGCAACTCCGTTGCAGAGGGGGCGATCCGTGCCAACACACGTGGATAGCGCACAGCCGCGGGACAGCCGCCTGTCGCTGCGCGATCACCCCAGCTTCCGTGCGTACTGGCTGGGCGAGGCCACAGCCCTGGCCGGCTCGTCGGTCTCCGCTGTTGCACTCCCCGTGATCGCGGCGATGGAACTCGATGCCACCCCAGGTCAGGTCTCCGCCCTCGCATCTGCCGTGATGGCGCCCGGGTTCCTCCTTGCACTACCCGCCGGGGTAGTGGGCGACCGTTCCTCTAAGAAGCGGCTGATGGTGAGCACCGACCTGGCGGCGGCCGCGGTGGTCGCGGTGGTTCCTGCCTGCTGGGCCGCCGACGCCCTCACCATGCCAGTCCTGTGCTGCGTGGCATTCCTGTTGGGGTCGCTGACGGTGCTGCACCAGGCGGCGGCGATCGCCATCGTGCCCGAGTTGGTGGTGCCGGAACTCGTGCCCGATGCCAACGCACGGGTGATGGCTGCTTTCGCCGTCGCGGGATCGGCCGGCGCCTACGGCGGGATTGCCGCGGTCAATCTGCTCGGCGCCGTCCGCTGCCTGCTCCTGGACTCGGCGTCCTACCTGATCAGCGCCTGGTGCGCCTCTCGTATCTCCTCCGTCCACACTGCCCAGCATCCGGCCAGACCACGCACCGGGATGATCACGTCGATCCGTGAGGGCATGGCGCACGTCCTGCGGGATCCGCTCCAGCGGCCCCTGGTCCTGACGATGGCCTACCACGCCTTCGCCGAGGGCATCGTCACGACTTACTTCGCGTACTACCTGCTGACCGAGCTCGACTACGGCGACATCGGTCTCGGACTGGTGCTGGGCGCGGTTGGGGTCGGCAGCCTCGTGGGCGCCTTGGTCGCTGGCCGGCTGGTGCGCCGGATAGGGCCCGGGGCGGTCCTGTTCGTGGGTTTCGCCGCGTACCCGATATGCGGGGCGCCGCTCCTCGTTGCCCGTCCGGGGCACGGGTGGTGGATCGCTCTCGTGGCCGCCAGTGCCGTCAAGGCTGTGGCGGTCACAGCGGCCGCGTCCACACAGAGGTCGCTCCGTCAGCAACTGTGCCCGCCCCACCTTCAGTCCCGTGTCCAGCAGACCTCGGTGTGGCTGGTCGCCGGGGCCCGGCTTCTGGCAGCCGCGGCGGCGGGCGCCGTCGCCGCGGTGGTCGGTGTGTGGGCCGCGCTGCTGACCGGCACGGTGCTCCTCCTCGGCCCCGTGGCCCTGCTGTGGGTCTCCCCCGTTCGCCGGCTGAAGGTCATGCCCGGCACCACTACAGCGCCGCCCGAGCAGACCAATCGGCCGCTGCAAGAGGGAGGGGGACCGTGTCCACTGATCGCGGTCGGCTCGACGCCGCCTTTTCCCTCGTGCGGCAAGGGCAGCGGCCTCGCCAAGCCTCCTCCAAGTCCTGTGTCCTCGCCTTGAAGGAACCTCCCGTGAACATCTCGATCCCACCGACCCGCATCGCCCCGCGTCGCCAGCAACAGGGCTCTGCATCCCGGCAGCGTCCGCGCGCTGAGCGCGCTGAGCACCGTGGGGAGGAGTCGGCGGCCCTTGCCCTGCGTGATCTTCCCTTACGCATATCGGTGGCGGTGGCGGGCCTGCTCCTCGCCGTGCGGGTGCCCATTCCGGGGTTCGTCCCGACCGGGGCGTACGCCGCCTTCCACGACACCTCCGCACGGATCCAACGGGTCTGGCCGTGGGATGAGTTCACGGCAACTGGGGGTCTGACATGACCACTGTGCCGACGGCCTTGCACCGTGACGGCGCGCCGTCTCGTCTGGGTTTGCTGCGACGCGCGCAGCTGGAGTGGGTCCTGCGAGGTGTAGCGGGCGAGAAGCGGATCGCTCTCTACGTTCTGGTCGGCTCCCGACAGGATCCCGCTCCACGTCTCGCCGACGCGCAGGCCCTCGCGACCCGACGGGGCTGGACGGTCGCGGACCGCACCTTCGACGTCACGGGACCGACCGACCCGGCCACACGACCCCAGCTCGCCCGGCTGCTCGCCGCGGCCCGGCGCCGGGAGATCCACGGCATCCTCGCCGCCTCCCGGGTCGACATCAGCGACGACGACAGGGAGTACGAGGCAATGCTCGACCAGATCCGAACCCTGGGCGCCGGACTCGCCCTCGCGCGCGAGGAGAACGTCCTGTGACCCCACCGAGCACGCACGCCGCCGCCGTGACGACACAGAGCCCGCAGTCGAACCCTCCCCCCGAACACCTCGACCTGCCCGTCATCAAGACAGGCAGGAAGCTCACCGGCTCCGCGCGAGAGGAGTTCGCGAAGAAGGTCGTGGCCGCCTACCACACCCCAGGCCGCGCGGTCACCATCCGGGAGATCTGCGAGAAAACCAACCGGTCCTACGGCGCCATCCACTCCCTCCTGAGCGAGGCCGGGGCCACCAAGCGTGGGCCCCGCACCCCCGGCACGAAAGAGCAGGCGAGCTCGTGAACGAGCCCCACCAGCCCGAACCGCGCTATCCAACGGTCGCGGAGGACCTGCTGAACCGCGCGCAGCGCGCCAAGGAGCACTGGCGCACACCCGGCGCCGAACGCCTCGGCATGACACCTGACGCGCTGGCGGCCATCGCCCAGACCCAGCACGACAACACTGTCGGCCTGAAGCGGGTCGTCGAACGGCTCGGGCAGTGGCCGGGTCGCAGCACCGTGGGGGCGGACGCCTGCCAGGCCGCCGTGGACATCGCGGTACACAGCGATCACAACCCGGCGTTCCAGCGGACGTTGCTTGGCCTGCTGCAGAAAGCCGTGAAAGCCGGTGACGCCACCAGCGCCCAGCTCGCCCACCTGCACGACCGCTGTCTCGTCAACGCCGGGCAGGCGCAGCTGTACGGAACCCAGCACTGGTACGGCCCCAACGGGCTCCTCGGACCGCACCCGATCGCCGATCCGGCTCAGCTCGACACCCGCCGGGCCGGCGCGGGCCTGCCGCCGTACACCGAACAGGCCCGACATCTGCGCGAGCGGCATGGGCCGATCGCCTCCTTATCCGCTCCCGTTGCGGTCGAGCCCGCTCCTGCTCCCGACCGGCGCGCGGCGTGACCGCCCCACCACCCGACCAAGGAGATGACCACTTGTCCCTTGCAGAGCCCACCCTCGACGTCGAAATTCGCATCGTGTGTTGGAACGTCGAGCACAACGGCCGTGGCCGGAACGGAGGGGAAGACCACCGCGACCTGGCCCGCGACATCCTCGCCTCCATCAGACCGCACGTCGTGCTGCGCCAGGAGCTGACCGGCGCGTGGGACCGCGGGAAGGCGGACCTGTACGCCGAGGCCAACCGGCTAGGCGGCCTCACGCCGTTCATGGCCGCGCCGCGGGAAGGACGTAGCCGGAACCCGGTCGGCGTGATGGTCGATCCCACCAAGTTCTTCGTCGACGGCGAGTTCGAGCACGACATGCCGTGGAAGCCAATCTGCAATCCACGCGTGCGCCTCAAAGGCTGCGCGAAGCCGATCGACCTCGCGTCGGCGCACCTGTGCCACTTCGACCCGGACCTGCGCGCGACCGAGGCGCGGCGGCTCACCACCCTCGCCGACAACTCCCGCAGCGCCCTCGTGGGGATGGACGCCAACAGCTACCCCCACCAGGCGGAGCTGGAGTCCGTGGCGCTCCCGGACTGGGATACGGTCGAGGACCGCGTGCACTACCAGCACCGCACCATCGAGCGCGCTGGCAGGCGTGTCTCGGACACCCGACCGGACGAGATCCTCTCCGGCGGCGACCCCGTCTTCATCGACCTCGGACTGCACGCCGCCGCGGCCTTGGGCCAGACCGGCGCGCTCGCGGCGACGGCGAGCCTGAAGCGCACCGACCAGGGACCCGCCCAGCGCATCGACCGCATGTACTGCACCCCCGACCTCGCGCCGGCCCTGACCGCCTTCGAGGTCCTGGCGACCGACGACGTCCGGGCGGTCTCCGACCACGCCCTACTCCTCGCGCGGTTCGACCTCGACGTCCTCCGCCGAGTCCTCACCCCCACCCGCTGACACCTCTACCTCTGGAGAGAATCCGTGCTCATCAACGCGGCGATCTGCAATTTCGAAAACAACGGCGGCGGCGACCGCGCACTGTGGCAGCGGATGCACGACCGGCTCGCGTCGCTCGAGCTGCATCTGCTCCTGCGGCAGGAGGTGTGGAACGCGCAGGACAACGGCAACGAGCTCGCGGACGCGGCCGAAGCCATGCTCGGCATGGCCGGACTGATCGGCCCGGAGTGCTGCACGGCCCTCTACCACGACCCGGACCTCTTCACCCCGGTCGGCGAGTTCCCCAAGACCGGCCCGATGTGGGTCCTCCCGCCGACCGTGCGCAGCCTGCAGCTCGCCGGTACGACCCCCAGCGCGGTCCCGCTGATCGTCGGCTCATACCACCTCAACTACGGCTCCACCACCACGCGCCTGGCGGAAGCCGAGCGGCTGACCCAGTGGAACGACAGGTGGGTCAAAGTCGACGGCCGACGCGTCCACCACCCGGCGCTCCTCGGCGGCGACAACAACAGCTACCCGGTGCCCGGGGCCCCCGGGGACCCGGCCCTGCCTGTCCTGAAGGAGATCCGAGACGAGCCCCACCGGGCGCACCGCTCCTATATCGGGCCGGACGGCCTGCGCCGGATGGACGACCGGCCGGACGACACCCTGCGCACCGCCGGCCTCCACGACGTCGCCCGCCACCTCGCCACCACCATGGGCGTCACCGCCGCGGTCGCGCCGACGGTCGACGCCTGCGACACCCACGGGCCGGACGCGCGCATCGACCGGATCTACGCCAGCGCGGAGCTCCTGCCCGCCGTCCGCGAGGTCGAGGCCATCGACATGACGGGCCTTTCCGACCACCACACGGTCGTGGTGCGCCTGGACCGGGACACCCTCACCGACATCCTCAACCACCCGATCACCCGGGCGTGAGCGACGTGATCGGGCCGCAAGAGGCGGAACGGCAACGCCGGCTGGAGGAAGAGCGATGACGCCCGCCCCCGTACCGGGGGCCGGGCCCGGATCCCGGACCGAAAACACCCTGCGCGACGTCACCATTCACGGACCGACCATCCAGGCAGGCAGCATCAGCGGCGGCGTCCACTTCCATCAGACCCCGCTCGGCCCGCCCACCCCGTGGCAGGTCAGACCCGTGCCCGCATCCTTCACGGACCGCACCGAGGACCTGCAGAGCCTCGCTGCGTGGATCCGCGGCAGATCGCCGTACGTCCGCGTGGTAGCCGTCCACGGTCCGCCCGGAGTCGGCAAGAGCACCCTGGCCCAGCGCCTCCTGGACGAACTGCGCGACGAGTACCCCGGCGGACAGCTCTACGTCGACCTGCGGGGGTACGACCCGGCGGGCCCGGCACGGCTGGACGAAACCCTCGGCCAGCTACTGCGCTCGCTGTACGGCGGTGATCTGCCCTCCGGGACGGAGGAGCGTGCCGCGTGGTGGAGGTCGGTGACGGCCGAGCGCTCCCGCCGACCGGTCGCCGTGCTAGTGGACAACGCCGTCCATGCGGATCAGGTACGCACACTGCTGCCCGGCGGGCGCGAACACCTGCTCGTGGTCACCAGCCGGACGCCGCTGACCGAGCTCGGCCGCGATGGAGCCCTCCACCATCACCTTCAGCCGTTCTCTTCCGCCGCCGCCCACGAGTACCTGGCGGCCGTGGCCGGCGAGCACCGCATCGCGGGCGACCGGCGGGCCGCGCACGCCATCGCTTCTCTGGCCGCCGGGCTTCCCCTCTCCCTCGCCCTGGCAGGGACCGCACTGGCCTCCCACCCCGACCGCTCCCTGGCCGAGCTGGCCACCGCACTGACACACAGGCGCCAGCAGATCCTCGTCTCGACACACGGCCTAACCCCCTTCGGAGTCGCCATGAACAGCTCACTGAACGAGGCCTACTGGGGCCTGCCCCGCCCGAGCGCCCGCGTCTTCCGCAGCATGGGCCACCTCTTCCCCTACGACCTGGATGCCGCCGTGACCGCCGCCATCTGCGACCTCCCCCTGGAGAAGGCCGAAGAGGAGCTGGCCGCACTCGCGGGTGCCGGCCTCCTGGTCACGGTGCGCGAGGACGCGACTCGGGGCACGGTGTACGGCTTCCACGACGAGGTCCGCGCGTACGCCCGGCACCGTGCGGTGGCCGAGGCGACGGACGGTGAACTCGACGAACAGACCCGCCGCGGACTGGACTTCTACCTGGCCACCATCACCGCGGCCGAGCGCTTGTTGACAGACACCCACCGCCGCCTGGCCCGCGACTACCGCTTCGAACCCGACGCGCCCGCGCCGTTCACCGGCAAGGACGGAGCGGCCGCGTGGCTCCATGCCCAGAGCGACAACCTGCTGCCCGCCGTCCGCACCGCGGCGGCGGCCGGTCTCCCCCAGACCACCTGGCAACTGGTCCACGCACTGTGGGCCTACCTCCGCCTCACCCACGACCATGCCCTCTGGTTCGAGGCGCACGAACTCGGCTTCATGGCCGCGCGCGAGTGCGGTGACCGGCTCGCCGAGCAGGAGATGCTGAACACCTGGGGCGTCGGCCTGCGCGGCGACAGCCAGTTCGAGGCCGCCGTCGAGCGATTCGAGCAGGTACTGCAGATCGCCCGTGCCAGCGGCGACCGGCGAAGCGAGGCGCAGGCCCTGCACGAGATCGGCGCCACCTACCTGGCCGCCGACCGCATGGACGCCGCCCGCGCGCCGCTCGAACAGGGCCTCGCCCTACGCCATATCCTCCGCACTGAGGCCACCGACCCGCACGAACAACGCACGTACACCCGCGCGGTCGCCCTCAGCGACACCGCCCTCGGGCAGGTGGCCATCAGCCTCGGTGACACTGCCGGAGCCATCACCCGACTCACCTCCGCGCGCACGACGCTCCTCGACATCCAGGACGCCCTCGATGCGGCCCGAGCCCTGGCCTGGCTCGCACGCGCGCACGCCTTGTCCGGCGACCTCGAAGCCGCCGAACGCGAAGGACGACAGGCCGTCACCGAGTGCACCGCAGTCCACTCCCCGCGCTGGACCGCCCGCAGTCTCGAACTCCTCGGCCGCACCTTGCAAGACGCCGGCCGAAGCGACCAGGCCCGCGCCGTGTTCGAGCAGTCGCTCCGGGTCTACACATCCATCAGCCCACGCGACGCCGACCGTGTCCGCCGCCTGCTCCCGCCATCCCTGACCTCCCCTGAGTAAAGGGAACGAAGGCATCTCCGTTATGAGAGAAAATCCCCGCCTGTTCCTCCCCACCGCTCACTGCATGCCCCAGCTCGCTGGGGAGGGCGTTGCGATGTCTGATCCGCGGGTCGTCGCCGTGCGGGTCGCCGATTGTGGTGAGCCGCTTGTGTCTCTACGCGACGACGACCGGTTCTTGATCGACGAGCGCAAGGCCACCGCCACCGAGACGTTTGCCATGATTCGCTCAGGCCTGGTCGACCAACTATGGATGGCTGAGAAGTACCTGCGCGAGCGCGGCCGTCGACTACGCGTCGTCGAGTGCTACCGGCCACCGGCCCAGCAGAGCCAATACTTCCAGAAGGAGATGTCGCGGCTGGCTGGCCTACATCCGGAATTGACGTCCAATCAGCTCATCGAGCAGGCCGGCCGGTACGTTTCTCCGCCCTGGGTCGCTCCGCACAGCTGCGGCGGCGCGGTCGATGTCACCCTCGCATCCCTGGACGGAACCGAGCTGGACATCGGCTACCGGATCAACACCGCACCCCAAAGACCCGGAGAAATGTCATTCCTGGATGCCCATGCCCTTAACGAGGAGGCACGCGCCAACAGAATGCTGCTGCTTGCGGCTATGGCCCACGGCGGTTGGGTGCCTCATTGGTACGAGAGCTGGCATTTCGAGATCGGCACGAGGTTCGCGGCACTGATGTCCGACCTGGACAAATCCGTGTACGGAGTGATAACCGATCCACATGCGGAATCTTTGGGACTATCCGACTGAACGTCAGAGGCGTCCATGCCAGGCCACGCTCCCGCTGCCCCGAAAGGAACTGCGGCCGAGTACCTGCGCGGAGCCAGCCGATACTGGACCAGTTGCCGAGAGCAATGCGCGGGCTTGCCAAGAACACCGGGCGCGTATGACCTCGCCTGTTCACGGCTGGCGCAGGGCGCCAGCCCGCATCCTGCCTGCGGGCAACCATCAAAGTGCGCCCCGCAGCCACTGATCGTGTTCCGCTGCGAGAAGCTCCTCGTCAACGCGTTCTTGGCGCAGTGACTCCACCCATGCCGCGACGAGCCCGCCGAAAACATCAAGATTCTCGGGACTCATCTTTTCGTCAACTGAGAATAGTGCAATCAGCTCGGCTGCGGCCGAGTTTCGGCGAGAGCACTGGGGGCATAACAAGGTCTCGCGAATGCCTGGGACATCATTTCCGGTTTGATTTTTCCACGAGTGCCTGTACTGGACGAGAAGTAGCCCAGGAGTGCCGCAGGCCAGACAGTCCGACACATCAGCGATCTTGACGAATAGCTCATCATGACTGGTGAGGACAGGAGCCCTTGCAGTCCGATTTGCGTCTGTCACGCCACACCTTGCCAAGCATCCGGCCCGAACGTGCCCTTGATATCGGAGGCCAGCGAGGCAGCGTCGACTTGCGCTGCCAAGGCAAAGACAGTCGTCTTCTGCGGGCCACGGACAGACAGGTGGACAGGGCTGTCGCCGGGGTGCGCGTGCAGGATGCGTTTCAGGTCCGCGACAGTCTGGTCGGAGACACGATGAAGGGGAAGCGCTAGGCGCACGGGGGGTTTTCCGCCGTGCTCGGCGCTAGATACGTCCAAGACCGAGAGCTCCCTACCGAAGATATTCAGGGTGCCGTCTCGGTCCTCGATCTTTCCCTTGACTGAAATGACGTTGTCTTCAGTCAGAGCGTGAGCAACGAGTTGGTAGACGGCGGGGAAGAAGAGCACCTCAATGGACCCTGTAGGGTCTGCGAGGTTGGCGATGGCCCAGTTGTTTCCCTGCTTGGTCATCTTCCGCTGGACGCCGGTGATCAGGCCGGCAAGCTGAACGTCTCCTTGGGTCCGTCCGGAGGCCAAGAGCTCAGCGATCGTGGTGTCCCTGGCCCCGGAGAGGATGTGCTCGGCACCGTCCAGGGGATGCGCTGACACGTACAGGCCCAGCATCTCCCGCTCGGTGGCGAGAAGTTGCCGGCGTGGCCATTCCTGTTCGTCGACAGGGAAGTCGAGCCCGAACCCGGCCCCAGCGTCTTCGGCTTCACTGCCTCCCAGCCCGGCGAACAGATCGTCTTGCCCGTAGGAGGCCGCCTTCTTGACGGGCACGACGGCGTCGATAGCGTCCTCGTGGATCGCACACAGGCCGCGTCGGGAGTGGCCGAGGGAGTCGAAGGCGCCGGCTTTGATCAGTGACTCGATGGCCCGCTTGTTCAGGGCCGGGAGGTCACATTTGTCGAGCATGTCCGTGAACGAGGAGAACTTCCCCTTGGACCGGCGTGCGGCGACGATGGCCTCGATCACCGCGTCGCCGACGTTGCGGACGGCTCGCATGCCGAAGCGCACGTCGTCGCCGATGGCTGTGAACTCTGCGGTCGACTCGTTGACGTCAGGCTGCAGGACACGGACGCCGTTCGCGCGTGCATCGGCCAGGTAGACGGCTGCCTTGTCCTTGTCGTCTCCGACCGAGGTCAGCAGCGCGGCCATGTACTCGGCGGGGTAGTTGGCCTTGAGGTATGCCGTCCAGTAGGAAACCAGGCCGTAGCCTGCGGTGTGGGACTTGTTGAATGCGTAGCCGGAGAACGGCAGCATGACGTCCCAGATGGCTTTGATCGCCTCTTCTGAGTAGCCATTGCTCTTCATGCCGCCCGCGAACTTGTCCCACTCGGCGGCCAGGACCTCAGGCTTCTTCTTACCCATGGCCCTGCGGAGCATGTCGGCCCCGCCCAGGGTGTAGCCGGCGAGTTGCCGGGCGATGGCCATGATCTGCTCTTGGTAGACCAGCAGGTGGTGGGTGGAGCCCAGGATCGGGTCGAGAGCGTCCTTCAGGTCCGGGTGGATTGGAGCGGGTTCCTGCTTGCCGCTCTGCCGAAGTGCGTAGTTGGTGTGGGCGTTGGCGGCCATCGGGCCGGGCCGGTAGAGCGCGAGCGCTACGGCGATGTCCTCGAATCGGGTGGGCTGCATCAGCTTCAGCAGCGCGCGCATGCCGCCGCCGTCGAGCTGGAAGACGCCGAATGTGTTGCCGTCGGACAGGAGCTGGTAGGTCTTGGTGTCGTCCAAGGGGATGACGACTGTCTCTGGGTCGCCGTCCATCGGATCCACTGTCGCCAGCTTGATTCCGCGGTTTTCCCGGATGTTCTGGATCGCCTGATCGATGACACCGAGGTTCCGCAGCCCCAGGAAGTCCATCTTGACCAGCCCCATGTTTTCGCAACTGGGGTAGTCGAACCCTGTGATCTTCACGCCGTCCGAGGCGCGCATATGCAGGGGGATGCGATCCGTCAGGCGGGTCTTGGAGAGGATCACTGCGGCGGCGTGCACGCCAGTGCCGCGCATCAGGCCTTCGACACCCTTGGCGGTGTCCATGACCCTCTTCACATCAGGTTCGTTCTCGTACAGCGCCCGGATCTCCCCGGCCTCGCCGTACCGTGGGTGCTCGGGGTCCCAGATGCCCGACAGGGTGATGGTCTTGCCTTGCTGGTCCGGGGGCAGAGCCTTCACGATCCGCTCACCATGGGAGAACGGGTAGCCGAGGATGCGGGAGGAATCCTTGATCGCGTTCTTCGCCTTGATCCGGCCGAAGGTGTTGACCATGGCGGTGTACGCGTCACCGTACTTCTCGGTGACGTACCGGACCATCCGGTCGCGCTGGCGGTCGTCGAAGTCGAGGTCGACGTCCGGCGGGTTGATGCGCTCAGGGTTGAGGAACCGCTCGAACAGGAGGCCGTGTTCGAGGGGGCACAGTTCGGTGATTCGAGTGGCGTAGGCGACGATGGATCCGGTTGCGGATCCACGGCCCGGCCCAACCGGAATTCCGTTGTCGCGCGCGTACTTGCAGATGTCTGCGACGACGAGGAAGTACGAGGAGAAGCCCATCGGACCGATGATCTTCATCTCGGTCTCGAAGCGTTCCATTACGTGGTCGGGGATTGGGTCTCCATAGCGCATGGCGAGCCCTTTGAGCACGTCCTTGCGCAGATACTCCTCCTGTGTCATCCCTTCAGGGACGTCAGGAAACTGCGGCATTTCATCGACGTTGTCGAATACATCGTCATATGAGCCGATGCGCTCGGCGATCTGCAAGGTGTTATCGCAGGCTTCCGGCAGTTCCGAGAACAGCTCACGCATCTCGGCCGCAGTCTTGAGGTAGTAGCCCGTTCCTTGGAATTTGAATCGGTTGGGGTCGTCCTTGTTTTTACCCACTCCGATGCAGAGGAGGTTATCGTGCGCCTCCGCGTCGGTCGGATGGACGTAGTGTGCGTCGTTGGTTGCCAGCAAGGGAATTTTCAGTTCCTTTGCAAGGCGAAGCAGTCCGTCTCGCACCTCACGTTCGATGGACAGGCCGTGGTCCATCAACTCGAGGAAGTAGTTGTCCTTGCCGAAGATGTCCTGGTACGCACCAGCGGTCTCGCGCGCTTCCTCGTACTGCCCCAGACGCAGGCGGGTCTGGATGGCACCCGACGGGCAGCCAGTGGTGGCGATGATCCCTTGGGGGTGCTCGCTGATCAGCTCCATGTCCATGCGCGGCTTGCCGGCAGGGAACTGGCCCGTGTAGGAGGCCTCAGTGGAGAGGTAGAAGAGGTTTCGGAGGCCTTGGACGTTTTCCGCCCACATGGTCATGTGAGTAAAGCGACCACCGCCTGATACGTCCTTTGAACCCTCACCGTCATCGCTCATCGCGCGCCGGCCACCAGGTCCCCAGAACTCCTGCTTCTTATGCCTTCGCGATGAAGGGGCGACATATGCCTCAATGCCGATAATGGGCTTTACGTCGCCGAACCCTTTAGCTACTGACTGAAATTCGTAAGCCCCGAACATGTTGCCGTGATCGCTCATAGCGATTGCCGGCATCCCTTGGCGAGCCACTTCCTCGAACATGGGCTTCATTCGCTGCGCTCCGTCGAGCATCGAGTACTCGGTGTGATTGTGCAGGTGAACGAAGCTGCTACTCACGGTGGGGTGGCTCCCTTGCGCATTGACTGGCCCGAGCAAGGGTCCCAAGCCTAGCGGGATTTGGTGATCCGTCAGGCGCGACGCACACATCCGCATGCCTCGAAGCCGCCACGCCTGTTGACACGGTGATCATGAAAAAGTCGGGTAGGGCCGCTCCGGCCTGGGGGGATGCCGGCGACACCGTTCCATCGGCGCCCCAGCGGCCGATCGGGCGCCCCGTAGCCGCCGCTCACATTGCGCCCTAATTCCGATTTGCTAGATAATGCGACCATGTGCGTCTTTGGCCGCAGCGTCCGCATCTAGGAAGGCAACCGTGCCCCGTTCCACCGCCGACTCATCCGCGCCGCCGACGCCACGATGGGACTTGCCGCACCATGCAGGCGCGGTCCGTCATCTACGGCTGGCCGTGGCGCAGAGCAACGTCCCGGAGGACCCAGCCAACCCTGCGCTTCTTCGGGCGAGCGGGGCGCAGATTCGCTCGTTGATGCGTGATGCCGCCGTCTCTGGAGTCAGGCTGGTCCAGTTCCCCGAGGGGGCGATCGTCTACCCCGACCCGGATGCCATGCCGACTGGTGACCTTGGGAGGGCGAGCTGGGCGGGGGCAGCCTGGGATGTCATTGGCGAAGAGGAAGAGTCGATCCGGTTGTTGGCCGGCGAACTCGGCGTGTGGGTGGCGTTCGGCACCATCCGTCCTCTGCCTGCAGCCGCGGCCCCACGGAACTCCTTGTTGGTCGTGTCCGACCGGGGAGAGATTGTTGCCAGGTACGACAAGCGGATTCTCTCCCACACCGAGGCCACCCGCCTGTACTCCCCCGGCAGTAAGCCGGTGGTGTTCGAGGTCGACGGGCTGAGGATTGGCTGCGCGCTGTGTATCGAGGCGAACTTTCCCGAGCTGTTTGACCAGTACGAGGCGCTTGATGTGGACGTGGTCCTGCTGTCGGTGATGGTGGACGACGCCGCCCGCGCCGTCGTCGCCCAGGCATACGGAACGCTCTTCAACTACTGGATCGGCTACTCGGTGCCCGCGCAGTTCGGCCGCACGGCCCCCGCTGGGATCATCGGTCCGGGAGGCCGGTGGCTTGCCCGTTGCCCGGCAGCGGATCGTCCAGGGCTGGCCGTCATGGACCTTGACCTGGACGCCTCAGACCATGACATCACTGTCGGCCTGCGGCTGGCCCGGCCTTGGCGGCGGCTGGCACGCGCGCAGAGCCGCGGGGCCGGGCTGTTCGACTGAGTTCCTGCTTCCGTGCCCGCTAGAAGAACCGAGAGACACACGCCGTACAGGATGGGCCGCCCCACAGGTGCTGTAGCGCCGAGGCGTCGCGCGCCAGTGGACGGTATCGAGAGGGCAGCTGTGAATGGGCCCGTCGGTAACGCAGACCGCGGCTCCGGCCGCGATGCAGGGGACGGACCGAGGCGCGACGTCGGATCCCTTTGCGCTGCTGGACGAGAGGAGGCCCCTCTGTCTCCACCGCCGATCCCCGCCATGACCGCAGGCCAGCCTCGTGCGATGGATCGCAAGCCGCTACGTTCGGTATGCCGCGATCATGCACACGGGCATGGGAAGGTGTACCTGGCCGGCGACGCTGACTGCGCGCACGCTCTCCACTAGTTTTTCGCGCGCACGCTCCCTGTCCTCTTCTGGAATCCTCTCCAGTTGTGTTCTTCTGCCGTGTGACATGCGCCAGTCCCAGAATTTCGAGACCGGCACCGAGATCGGGAAGAACATATTTAACACTTGAATTTTCACGTACTCAAGTTGGTGTATAGCGGCGACTATGGCTGAGCTGTCGATTCCCGGCATGTGCGCTCGTTCCTGTGCGGATGCGCCCATGAACTCGATGAGGGCCGCGTCTGCGGTGCGGTCGACGATGTCCAGGTCGTCAGGTGCTGCCGCGGGGGTGCAGATGGCGATGCGTCCTCCGGGGCGAAGCATGTGCGTGAGCCGCCGGAGGGTGCGTTGTGGCTCTGGAAGGAATTGAAGGACGAGGCCGGCGAGGAGGACGTCGAAGGTTCCCGCCCTTGTGGGAAGAGCGTCTGCGTCGGCAACCACCGCGAATGCGTGGGTGAGTCCGCGGGCAGCAAGTGCCCGGTTCGCTTGGCTGACCATCGCTGATGACTTGTCGATACCGATGGCTCGTCCGCGGGGGGTAACGGCCGCGGCTGCGGGCAGGAGCGAGGCACCGCGGCCGCAGCCGACGTCGAGAAGGTCCTCGCCCGGCTGTGGCAGGGCCAGCTGCACCAGGGCTTGCCCCGCTTGTTCGAAGAACTGCCCGCCGATGCGCCCGTAACTAGCGGCGGCTCGGTCGAAGACAGTGCCACGGCCCTGGCCGCTTTGCGGGCCTCGGATTTGCATGAATCCTCCAGATGGGGTCAGAGGGCTTGGGAGCGTGACCCGCCCTCTACTGAATGGCTCGGGGCGCAAGGTCCGTGCTAATCGACTGAGCGGTCACTACGCTGTTCGCCGCGCACAGATCAGGGCTGAAGCCCGCGCCAACGTCAGCTGGAGCTACGGGCCCCGGTACGGGTCTGGCCCGGGTCGCTTGGGTGTCCCGGCCGCGTACTGCCGCAGGCTCTCCCCGGCGCGCTCGAGCAGGGGGGCGGCGGGTGAGCCGTCGAGGGTGTACAGCATGAGATCAACCTGGTCGTCATCGCGGAGGACCGCGGTGATTTGCCGGGGCCAGTGGAAGAGGTCCCTGGACTGCACGATCGTCACCTGGCTTGCACCGTCTGCGGTGCGCGGCGCGCTGACGTAGTTGAAGGAGATCGCCGCATCGGGGTTCCACTGCCGCCAGGACAATGCGGCTGCGCGGATGTCGGGGAACGGCGCAGCCTCCCTGGCGTACACCCGCTGTTGGAGTTGGGCGGGGTCGTCGCCGGGGTGCAGCGGCACTGGGGTGAAGTACCAGAACATGCCCCAGGCGTCGTTGGCGTGCGCGATCGTGTTGTCTCGCCCGTTGGCAACGAGGTAGAGCGTCACGTTCTCGCCTGCCGTGACGGCTTGCCCGGTCAGCGCGGCCAGGCAGGTCCGGAGGTTGGTGCCCTGCGCCGCAGCACGGGCGCGGCACGCGCGTACGGTTTGCGCGGGGATCGTGGTGTGGTGCTCATTGGGCTGCTTCGGAGTCCAGGTGAGCGACGGCAATGGGGGCGCTGCGGCACCGGTGGCTGCTTCGCACCCCAGGTGCCGTAGGACTGGGGCGGCAGGTGGGCCGGGCGGGAGAGGGCCGCCTGCCGCCAGTAGCGTGAGCTGGTGCAGGAAGTGCCGATTGCTGTGGCCGTCCACCAGCGCGTGATGGGTCTCCATGCCCAGGAACAGGCCGTGGCGGCCGGTGAAGGCCATCAGGGTGGCGAGTGGGCCTCCATAGCGGGCTTGTCGAACATCCAGGTGGTCGGGCCCAGTCATCCAGGAGCAGGCCGCGTCCCCGTCTCCGGGTTCGACCCGCAGGTGTGGCCCGGCACTCGGTAGCCATCGCTGGGTGAGAGCGCCAGTGCTGGAGTCGGTGTGGAACCGGCGGTGGAGGATGTCCAGCCCTCCCAGCCACTGTTCAAGCCGCTGGAGGAACCTGGCCTGCTCACCTGCGGGTATGTCGAGGTGGAGGAGCTGACGTGGCAGGTAGATCCCTGTCTGCGGGCTGAGGGCGGCGAACTGGAGCATCAGCTGCTGCATGGCGCCGGCCGGGGCCTGCAGCGCGCGACGAGGTCGCCCGGTCGAGCGTGTGTGCTTCGGGGCGGTGGCTTGGGCGACCCGCTCCTGTTTCGGTTGGAGCGCCGCGTTGATGGATTCAAGGATGCTCGCGGCTTCCTTGGGGGAGGTGGTGCCGCTGTGTCTCAGGGTTGCGGTCGTGGCCTCCGCACCAGCACGGAAGGTCAGCGCGAGGGGGTACGGGGTGAGCAGCGTCGGGTTGGTGGGGGCAAGCGCCTGGATTCTGCGCTCCAGTGCGTCCGGTGCTGCGCCGGTGTCCTGGATGTCGACGGCTATGTGACCGACTGCTGATCCGAAGTCGGCCCGGCCGCTCCAGCGTAGGGCGCCGTAGCCGGCGCCCTGATCCGGGACGTCGGCAAGCTCCAGCGCCAGGTGCTCGATCGCCTCGTCCGTGGGCAGGTAGGGCGCGAGGACGGGATGATGGAGTCCGAACCAGCCGACGGCTTCGCTCAGATCCAGCTCGGGATGGCTGCGCCCGTTGCGTTCCAGGTCGATGACGGTGGGCTGGCCGTCGTTGTGGTGCCCCAGCGCCTTCCCGGTCGCGGCGAGGAGGTACGCGGCCGGGCTGTGTTGCGAGCGCTGGGTGAGCTCGCTCAGGGGCGGCAACGTGATGCTGGTCTGCCGCAGCCTGGAGACGAGCGGGGTCTGGGGCGTGGTGAGCCCCCCGGCCAGTACTGCACGCCATAGCCCGGTCTCGGCGTCGAAGTGACCGGCTGCGATCTGCTGCTCGGTCAGCTCGGCGAGTTGCTGGTATGCGTGGTCCTCGGAAAGGCTGGCACCGTCCAGGGTGAGGGCCAGCCGTCGGCCGATCACGGCCCAGGACCAGGGGTCGACGGCAAGGTGGTGCCCGAAGAGGACGAGGCGTCCCGATCCGTCGTCCCGATGGACAGCGACCGCGGCGAGCATGCGTCCGGTCACCGGGTCCACAGCGCGCTGAGCCCTGGCCAGCGTCTGTCGCAGGTCCCGATCGGAGGCGCTCTCGGCCACGGCGGCGACGAGCGGCTGGTACGGGGAGGTCACGCTGAGGGTTTGCTTGCACCGGTCGGTGCGGCAGCGCAGCGCCGGAGTGCTCTCGACGAGGTGTTCCAGCGCGGAGGCGAGCTGCGCCACCGGGGTCATACGGTCGAAGGCGATGCTGTGGCGCAGGGTCCACCGCCTCCAGGCGGGGATCTTCAGCTGGTGCATCCACCGGCCGGTAGGGGTGAGCGGAAACCGCGGGCTCGTGTGCCGGGTGGTGCTCTGGGCGCGGGCGCGGGCGAGGCGGTGCTCGAGGTCGCGGTAGTAGGGGGCCTCGTACACGTCGGCGGGGGTGAGCTGGAGTCCGGCCTGGCGCAGTCGGGTCACCAGGTGCAGGACGGTGAGGGAATCTCCCCCGTCGTGGAAGAAGTGGTTGTCCGGTGTTGGCGTGGTGCCCAGCAGTTCACGCCAGAGTTGGCCGAGCACCGTGTCGCCGGCGCCGAGCCGGGCGGACGCGGGTGTCGGTGGGGTGGCGAGGCTGGCGAGTGCGTCGTCGTCGGGCTTTCCGGTGGGGCGGGTGGGGATCCGGCCGACCTGGTGGACATGGTGGGGCCAGTGGGTCGGCGGCAGCATCTGCCGGAGCTGGGCAGTCAGTTGCTGGGCGTCGGGGCAGCCCTCCACGAAGAGCAGCAGCCGTACGACGTCGTCGTGGCGGTGCGTCAGGGCCCGTGCGGCTGTGCATAGACCGGTGCGGATGGCCTGGTTCTCAAGGGCGTCCAGCTCCACTCTGTAGCCGCGGATCTTGACCTGACGGTCGATACGGCCGAGATGGACCAGGGCCGCGGGGGTGTGCATGGCGCGGTCGCCGGTGAAGTACCAGTGCCCAGCGGTGTCCGGCAGTGGGTGAAAGGACTCGGCGGTCAGGTCGGGCTGGTCCAGGTAGCCCGCCGCGAGGCCGGCGCCGGTCAGCGCCAGTTCGCCGGGGGTTCCGGGAGGGGCGGTGGCTGCCCGGTCGATGACGATTCGAGCGGCCATACCGCGGATGGGCCGGCCGATGGGCACGGGGTCGCCGGCTCCGGGGGTGGACTCATGGACGGTTGCGGTGACGGTCGCTTCGGTGGGCCCGTAGATGTTGAACGTGCGGGCCGGGGCGAATCGGTCGAGGTCGGTGCTGCGGCAGCCGTCCCCGGCGGAGGCGATCATCCTCAGGTCGGGCAGGTGCACGTCGGCATCGAGGCTTCGGAATAGGCCGGCCGGGAGGAAGGTATGGGTGATGCGGTGGTGCCGCAGCTGTTCGGTCAGCGGCGTGGTTCCGATGGGGTTGCCCTGGATGAGGGTCGCTCCCAGGACCAGCGCCGTGGTCACGTGGCAGATCCAGGGGTCGACGGTCGGCGGGGCGACCAGCAGCACTCGGCTGGTGGTGTCGAGGCCGAACCGGTCCTGTTCTCCGTGGATGAGGTTGGTGAGCGCTGCCAGTCCGACGGCGACGCCTTTCGGGCGTCCGGTGGACCCGGAGGTGTGGATCACGTAGGCGGGCGGGTCCGGCAGGTCGTCCTGGTCCGCGGTGGGAGGAAGGAATGCGGCGCTGACGCCGTCGGCGTCCAGACGCAGCGCGGCGAGGCGGTCGGGTGGTGTGTCGCCGTCGTAGGGGATGTAGGTGCAGCCCAGTTGCAGGCAGGCAAGCCAGGCCGCGGCTCGGTCTGCGAGGCGGAGTCCGCAGACGAGGACCTCGCTTCCCTTGCGCGCGCCCGCGTGCTGCAGCGCCTCGGCGGTGGCGGTGGTCAGCCTGAGCAGTTGCGGGCCGGTGTAGTTGGCGTCCCCGTCCAGGATGACGGTCCGGTCGGTCCGGCTCAGTTGCCCGACAGCGGCTTCGTGTAGCGGCGGACCGGTGTAGCCGGGTGCCGGGGTGGCCAGGGCCTGGACGCTGGCGCGGTCTGTCGGGCTGAGCAGTTGGTCGGAGCAGAGCGGGGTGTCCGGCTCTGCGGAGAGTGTGTGCAGGAACTGGCGGAAGGTGCTGGCCCATCGGTCGAGGCCGGCGGCGAGCGGATCGCTGGCGCGGCCGGTCAGCTCGACGGTTGTGGAGCCGTCGTCCAGAGAGCGCACGACGGTGCTGAGCGCCGCGCCTTGGGGCGTGCTGTCGGCCGTGACCGGGGAGAGGGTGATGCCGGGCAGGGACGGGTCACCGGGCGGGGCGACCGCCTGCATCACGAACGCGGTGGCTCCGGGGGCAGCCAGAGTGGGGGCTCCGGCATCGTGCAACTGGTCGGGAGTCACCATGACGTGGTCGTGTGCCTCCAGGATGGCGCGGTGCGTCACCCGGATGTATTCCGGCAGCCGGAAGTTCCAGGGCATGGTCAACCGGAGCGGGAGCACGTGAGCGAACTGGCCGACGGTGTCGAGGTGCTCGTCGGTGCGGGTGTCGACGGCCACGTGGATGCTCAGATCGCTGGTTCCCTGGAGGCGAGCCGTGGTGTGGGCGTGGGCCGCCAGCAGGACAGCGGGCACGGTGGCGCGCGATGCTCGGGCGGCGCGGGCGAGGGCGGCTGTCTGAGCGGGTGCCAGGTGCAAACGGAGCCGGGGCACGGTCTGCACCGGCTCCGGATCGGGCAAGAGCTGGGCCTGCGGCGCAGCGGTGAAGTCTGTGTACCGGCGGCGCCAGTAGAGGTCGGCCGCTTCGTCGGGAGCCTGGTCGGCGAGGGCCTGCGCGAAGGAACCGGGGCGCTCGTGCCGGTCGCCCCGGTAGATCGCGGCCACGGTGTTGAACAGGAGCTTCATGGAGCGGCCGTCTACGAAGGCGTGGTCGATGATCTCGGTGACCACCCAGGTGCGTTCGGCGACGCGGTGCACGGTGATGTGGCCGATCAGGCCGTGGTCAAGGTCGTAGCGGCGGCCGAGTTCTTGGTGGAAGTCGTCGAGGATGGCCTTCATCGTCGGCTCGATGGGCTGTCCGCTCCGCCGCTGGTCGAGGAGCCGTACGTCGATGCGGGCCTGGGCGCCGGTCTGCCAGGTGTCTCGGACGGAGAGGTGCAGTCGCAACGCGTCGTGTTCTTGGGCGGCGGCGCGGTATGCCTCGGCGAGCCGGTCTTGGTCGAGGGGCCCGTCCAGGCGGAAGATCCGACCCGAGTTCGCCGTCGGGTTGCCGAGCCGCCGGGCCGCGAGCAGAGACATCTGCGCCGGGTGCACCGCGAGTTCAGACACCGGATTCTTTCCGTTCCGCGATTAGGGCGGACAGTTGCGTGACGGTGGGGTGGTCGTGTAGGTCGACGGCACCCAGGCGCAAGCCATGACGGCGCTGGATCGCGCCGGAGAGCCTGACCATGCCGAGGCTGGTCAGGCCCTGTTCGAACAGGTTGGCGTCTGCGTCGACGGGCTGGTCGGTGATGGCCGCGCAGGCGTCCAGCAGCCACGCGCGGTCGTCTGTGGGCGGGCCCTGCCGCGGGTCGGTCCGGTCCATGGGCGTGCTCTCATCCCTTCGCGGTCAGGCGGTTCAGGTGGTCGGTGGTGCGTTCCAGCAGGTCAATGGCCTGCTCTTGGGTGAGGGTGGCGGATGTCCAGGACGCACGAAGGCGTCCTGGGCCGGTGGCCGAGGCGGACAGTTGCAGGCTCAACGGGTGTTTCGGCCCGGCGTTCGGTGCAGCGAAGCTGTTCCAGGTCACCGGGCCCAGCCGGCGGGTGGTGGCTGGTTGCTCGATGGCCAGGGATATCTGCGGCCGTCCGACGGAGCGGCTGAGCAGTCCCGGTCGGGCGTGGGCGTGTCGGGAGGCAAAGTTGAGGGCCCGTTGACAGTGCTGAACGAGGCGGTCGCCGGTGGGTTCGACACGAATGGGCAAGGGGGCGGAGGCGACGAAGCAGCCGACGATGCCGGCCTCGGCGGCGGTCCGCCGCAGGCTCATCGGCATGTGCAGCACGATGCGCCCGTGCCCGGTTTGCTCGGCCACGGCCTGGGCTACGGCTGCAACATAGACCGCGGCTGGGCCGACGCTCAGACGCGCGGACACATCGGCGGTGTCTACTGGGCCGAGGGCGCGAGCTTGTTGGCCATAGCCGTTTGGGGCCGGTGGCCGTTCGAGGTACCCGGGGTAGGGGCGGGTTTCGTGCGCTTGGCAGCGCTGCGCGACGGCTTCAGCGGCCGTGCGCGCGCTGGTGGCCGCCGCGGCGCCGGTGCTGGCCTCGGCCCATCTGCTGTAGCGCAGGTCGGGGCTGGTGGGCGCCGAGATCGGAGGGGTACTGGCGCGGCGCACTATCTCGGTCCACAGCAGTTGGAGTGCGTGCTCGTCGGTGTACAGGTGGTGTGTCGTCAGTGCGCAGACCGTGCTGGGGCCGGTGGGGGTGTCGGGGAGGCGGAAGAGGTGGAATCTGAGGCGGGGGCCGTCGTCCCAGAGGTCGTAGGCGGCGGCCCGCTGCGTGGTCATCCAGGCTTCGACCGTTCCGATGGCGTCGGCAGGGTCGAGGGAGCGCAGGTCGGTCTCTTCGGTGGGTACTAGCGCCGGGCTGGGCCCGGCGCTTGCGCTGATTCGGTAGCGGTCGTCGAGGTTGAGGGTCCAGTGCAGGGCGTCGTGCCGGGCGGCGGTGTCAGTCGCGGCTTGCCGCAGTGACCTGGTCAGGACACCGTCGACGGTGATCGCGTTGACCATGGTGTATGCAGCGGGGTCCGGATTGCTGGTGCCGGCTTCGAGAATGGCCTGCTGCGGAGCCGAGAGTGTGCGTGACTGTGTCACCCGGATCCCCGATCCCGCGCGGGTAGGCCGGTGGATTGCGCAGGCAGATGACAGGGGTGCCGTGAGCCGCGCCCTAGGGACGCCGACCGAATCATCGCTTGTTGGCCCAGTAGCCGGTCATCAGGGTCTTGCGCAGGACGCCGTCCTGGCTGCCGGCGACACCGTGGAGCGAGACGGTCGAGTTGGGCATGATGAACGCCCGGTTCGGGGCGAACTGCACCTGGTGGGCCGTGCGGTGCGCGGCGTTGGAGCTGAAGTCCAGGAAGTCGTGCTCCCCGGCGTGGCACTCGTACAGTGCAGTCCCGTAGCGGTTGAGGCTGGTCTCGTCGGTGTCGCCCTCGAGCTGGAGGTAGACCACGATCGTCAGGAGCTTCGGTGCGGCGTCCAGGTGCGCGCCGAGCGCCTCGGTGGCGCCGGTGTCCTGGTTGGCGTAGAGCTTGAAGTTGGGCTGGTCCCGGTCCTGGAGTCGGTCCAGGCCCAGGTGTTCCTCCAGGGGGCCCGCGAATCGCTCGAACAGCGACCGGACGAATTCGGGGTGGCGGAGCGCCAGGCGGGTTCGGTTCCACGTCTCGGTGGCCATCGGCGCGTCGCTGCCCGCGAAGTTCTCGATGATGCGCTCTTTGCGGTTGCCGAGGTAGGCCTTGGGCTGGCCTTCCACGAACCGGGCGACCGGGTCGAAGCCGGACTGCGAGGGCCAGTTCGCCAGGACGCTGCGGTAGAGGTCCTCGGGCAGGAAGTCGTCGACGGTGGCGAACGGGAACGGGGCGTCGTGCAAGTTCAGGCGGTCCAGGGCGGGGAGGAGTTCGGCGGCACCGGCGGGGATGTCTGCGCCGATGACCCGCTGGTAGCCGTCCAGGTAACGAGCCAGGCGGGGGTGGGCGGTGGTGGTCTGTCCGGTGGTGGTCACGGTGTTCCCTTTCGTCAGTGCTGGACCGGTGTCGCCGGCGCGGTGTGGTCGTCGATGAGGGCCGCGAGGGTTCGCAGGGTGGGTGCCTGGTAGAGGTCGCGGGGGTGGATCTGCGCGGCGAAGGTTTCCCTGATGGCTGCGACCAGGAGCGCCGCGAGCAGGGAGCTTCCGCCGATGTTGAAGAAGTGGCTGTCGGCGGTGATGTCGTCGGTGCCCAGCAGTTCGGTCCACACCCCCGCCAGGCGCTGCTCGGTTGGGGTGAGCTCGTCCGATGTCACCTTGCCGGCGGGCTGTCGGCTGTCGTGGAGGGCGGAGCTCGGGAGCTGGTTGAGGGGGGCGTCCGGTTCGCTGAGCACCGCGGTGAGGACGGCCTGGAAATGGTCGAGGAGGTGGTGTGCGGTGGTGGCGGTGAGCTGGTCGGCTCGGTAGGTGGCCCGGCACGCGATCATCTGGTTGCTGGGCCACAGGTGCAGCTCGAACGGGTACCTGGTGTCGACGCGGTCGATGGGCCAGGGTGCCGCGCTGAGGGCGTGGAGGCTGAGGTCGGCGGCTGGGAGATTGTCGTAGGCGAAGGAAAGGTGCGTCAGCGGGCCTATGCGGCCGGCGTGGTCGGCGGCGAGTTGCGCGGCGATCTCGGCGATGGGTGCGTCTGCGTGGTCGAGCGCGTTGATGACCTCTTCGCGGACTTGCCTGACCAGGGCGGTGAAGGTGGTGGTGGGGTCGATGCGGCTGCGGATCGGCAGGACGTTGACGAAGAATCCGATGAGGTTCTCGAAGTCGGCTGTGGGACGGTCGCCTCGTGGCGTGTTGACGATCAGGTCCTGACGGCCCAGCGCGGTGCCCATGGCAGCGGCGAAGGCCGCGTGCAGCACGATGAACTCGGTGGATCTGGTGCGTTGGGCGAGCTCGAGCAGCTGACTGCGGGACACACCGACGGACGGGATTTGGATCTCTCGGGCGCTGCCCGGCGGATCGTCGGTCTCCTCTGCCTCCAGTAACGGGGGCTGGTCTGCGACGCCGCGCAGCTGCTCGCGCCAGTACGCCAGATCTGTGGCGATGCGCGGCCGGTTTCGGGTCTCGGTGACGTAGTCGCCGAAGTCCACGGACAGCTTCGGGATGTCCGCGGTGGTACCGGTGGTGTGGGCGGTGTAGAGGGCGGACAGTTCCCGGGCGAAGACGGATTTCGACCAGCCGTCGCACACCAGGTGGCTCATCAGCCAGAACAGCACGTGCTCGTCAGCGCTCAGGCGCAGCAGCATGACTTTGAACCCGGGCTCGCCGGCGACGTCGAAGGGGCGTGCGGCCTCGGCTTCGATGATGCTGCGGGCCGCCGCCTGCCTCTCCGCGGCCGTGACAGGTTGGAGGTCGACCACGGGCAGCGGCACGGGGCTCGCCTGGTGGACCAGCTGTGCGGGCAGCCGGTCCGGTGCGAGCGATGACGGCTCGATGGCGGGAAAGGTGGTGCGCAGCACGTCGTGCCGCTCGGCGATGCAGTCCAGGGCCCGCCGGAGCGCGGGTACGTCGAGGGCTCCGGTCAGGTGGACGGCGGTAGGCACGTTGAGGGCGACCGGTCCGCTCGCGGCGGTCTGCAGCAGCATGCCTTGCTGGCCGGCGGTGAGCGGGCGGCTCCTGGCATGCGGCGGGTTGGTGGCTGAGGCCGTCATGGGGCGGTGTCCTCCTGGGAACGGGTGAGCGCGGCGCAGAACGCGTCGAGGACGGGGTGGTCGAACAGGGCGCGCACGCTCAGCTGCGGGTGCCCGCTGCGGCGCAGTCGGCTGACGACACGGGCCGCGGACAGAGAGGTGCCGCCGCTGAGGAAGAAGTGCTGCCCCGGGGCGACCGGGCGGCCGAGGATCTCGGACCACAGGGCGGCAACCGCTTGGAACTGCGGGTCGTCGGCGTCGTGGTGACCGGCTGTGCTCTGTCCGGCAGCGGGAGAGGCAGCGAGCAGGCGTGCCACCGCCCGGCGGTCGGGTTTTCCGCTGGGGGTGCGCGGCATCCGGGCCAGCCCGGTGACGGCGGCCGGGCGATGGGAGTGCGGCAGGCGGCTATCCACCCAGGCGAGCAGGTCGCGTTCGTCGAGGAGGACGGTCTCTCGGACCGTGCCCAGGGCGGCGGCCGGTGAGGCGTGGCTTTTTGTGTAGCCGGGGCGGCGAGCGTACAGGTAGTGCAGGCTGGCGCCCTGTGACATGGGGTCGGCTTCGGTGACCGTGTGGAAACCGCGGGTGTGGAGCTGGTGTACGAGGTCGGCGAGCCGGCCCTCGATGTCGTGGACCTCGGCGACGATCTGGTGGATGCGCGGCCAGTGGCGCTCGTCGATGCCGGCGAGGACGTCGGCCTCGGCCTTCTGCACATCGATCTTCAGCAGGTCGACCTCGTCCACCCCGGCGGTATCGAGCACGTCGGACAGACGCAGGACCCGGCAGGGGAACAGGTGACCGCGCAGCTTCCCCTCGATGATGTCGGCGGCTTGCTCGCGCCAGGCCTCGGCGTCGTCCACCGCGCCCGTCTCGATTTCGCGGCGGGCGATGGCATGCAAGGTGGCGGCCTCGGCGACGGGGTCGGGGTGGAGGGTGGACAGCCCGGTCGCCCCCGGGTACCAGGTGATCTCGGCGGTTCCGGTACGGCTGCCGAGGGCAGCTTCGAGGAGCTGCACCGTGGCGGCCTCGTTCAACTGCAGGTTCGCGGCGCACAGTTGGTAGGTGGGTGGACACGGTTCGAAGGCGAGGACCCGGGCGGCACGCTGGGCCACGGACAGGGAGAACAACCCGATGTTCGCCCCGGCATCGACGACCGTGGCGCCGATCGGTACGACGATGCCGTGCCGCTCGTACACGCGGTGCCGGTAGATCTCCTCGTGCATGTGCGTGGTTTCGGGTGGGTTGGCTTCGAGGACGTGCAGTTGCGCGTCGAGGTCGCGCAGCGGGTGGGCGCTGTCGTCGATCAGATGTCCGGGACGCAGCTGGACAGCGGCGTGAATGCGCGGATCCTGGTCAGGGGCGGTGAGCGGGACGGCGACGGCCTCCAGGACGTCCTGGTGGTTACGCAGAGCCGCCTCGACCGCGTTCAGGTCGACCAGTTTCCCGGCCACCTTGACCTGGCGGTCGGCGCGGCCGGTCAGCACGATCCGGCCAGCCTCGTCGACGCGAGCGAGGTCGCCGGTGAGATGCCAGCGGCGGCCCTCCCGGGTCACGAACCGGGTGTCCTGTTCGCTCTGCTGATAGCGGTAGCCGCGGGCCAGGCCGGGGCCGGACACGGCGACCTCGCTTCGTCCGTCGGCGGGATCCTCCTGCTGCGGGTGGAGCGCGACGTGGGTGCCGGACAGCGGGTCGCCGATCGGGAGGTAGCCGTCTCCTGGCAGGGCCGACGCGGTCACCAAATGGGCGGCGACGATGCCGGCGGTCTCGGTCAGCCCGTACATCGCGAAGAACCGCAACTCGGGCAGCAGCGTGGTCCAGCGCCGGGCAAGGGCGGCGGGGATGGGTTCGCTGGCGGCCATGATCCGGCTCAGGCCGGTGGCGGCGAGCGCGTCCGACGCCTGGGTGTCGGCCAGCAGGGCCAGCAGGGAGGGGACGGTGTCGAGGCTGGTGATGTGCTCGGTGGCGATGAGCGCGAGCAGGGCGTCGGGATCCTGGCGCTGCGTCTCGTCGGCGACGACGACGCACGCGCCGTGGAGCAGGGGCAGGAACAGTTGCCGGACCGAGGAGGAGAAGCTGAGGGGGGCCAGGAGCAGGCAGTGGTCCTCGGGGGTGATCTCGGTGAGCTGGTTCAGGGCCGCGAGGTTGTGCAGGACCGCTTGGTGCGGAACCTCCACCAGTTTCGAGGCCGCGGCCGTGCCGGATGTCGGCATGACGTAGGCGATGCCGTCGGTGACCGGGGCCTCGTCGGGCGCGAACGGGACGAGGGTGGCATCGCGGAGGAGGAAGTGCGGCTTGGCCCGGCCGGTGATCTGCTCCGGGTCGTGCGCGGGGTCGAGCGGAAGGTAGGCACACCCGCAGGCCATGACGGCCAGCAGATCCAGGAGCGCGGGCACGGACCGTGAGACGTCCACGCCGACCAAGGCACCTGGGGTCAAGCCCTGCCGGCGAAGGGCATCGGCGTGCTCGCGGATGTGATCGGCCATCTGGCCGTAGGTCAGTCGGCCGTCGGGCAGCCGTAGCGCGGAGGCCTCGGGCTTGGCGCGGGCGACGGTCTGCAGCGCGGCGATCAGGTCGGCGGAGGCCCGGTCAGGCATGGAACGTCACCGCCTTGACATCGGCGGCGGCGACCGGCCCGCCCATCGCGACCAGGATGGTGCGCTCGCCCTGGAAGGCGCGGCGGCCGTGGGCGGTCAGCATGTTGTCCAGCAGCAGGACGTCCCCGAGCTGCCAGTCGAACTGGTGGGCCTCCTCACGCAGGACGGTGCGGGTCAAAGTGAGCAGCTCGGTGGGGATCTCCGCGCCGACGCCGGTGCGCGCGTGCATCGGCATCTGCTCGCCGAACAGGTCCCGCCACAGCTCCTCGCGGTCGGGACCGCCGTGGGAGGCGTGCCACAGGTGCATCTGGTTGAACCACACCGACTCGCCGGTGACCGGGTGGCGGATCGCGGTCGGAAGGCTCTGGGCGGTGCGCAGGGTGTCGCCGGGCAGCCAGGCGTGGTCGATGCCGTGCTCGGCGCAGTAGCGGCTGACCTCGTCCTTGTCGTCGGTGCCGAACGACTGCCGCCAGCTGATGCCCGGCCCGTCTGCGCCTGTCTGGTGCCGGATGTAGGTGACCTGGTCGGGTATCTCGCCCGCGGCGGCGGTGACGCGGGCGAAGACGGTGCGGCCGTCGACGAGCGGGGTCTGTCCGCCCCGGCCGAGGGTCGGCGGCTGCGCGCAGTAGAACGCAATCCGGGCCGGCCACAACGGGCTGTAGGCGAGCTCATGGTGCGGCGGAATGTCCTGCGTGCTGTCCCATTCGGTGCTGGTGTAGACGCCGTCGGTGACGGGCGTGCGCGGGGAAGCGCCGTGGACGTAGGGCAGGAGGTCGCCGAGGAAGGGGCGGACGGCCTGCCTGAACTCCTGCGGGCCGCTCACGGTGAACCCGCGCAGCAGGACCGCGCCGGTGGCGGCGAGCGCCCGCTCTACCTGGTCGGCGTGCTGGCCGGTCCAGGTGGCGAGCGGGACGGAGGTCGGTGCGGTGAGGGTACGCGGGATGGTCATGCAAGGCTCCCCGGGCGTGAGGTGAGCGCCAGCGCGGTGTCCTGGAGCATCTGTGCGCCCAGGACCAGGTCATCGGGGCTGGTGTCCTCGTGCGGGACATGGCTGACGCCGCCGATGCTGGGCACGAAGATCATCGCGGCAGGGGTGATGGCCGCCATCATCTGAGCGTCGTGCCCGGCTCCGCTGGTGAGGGACAGCGTCGGCACCGCGCGCCGGGCGGCCGCCGCGGCGATCGACCGGCGCAGGGCCGCGTCGGTGAGCACCGGCTTGGAGGTTGCGGCTCGGGTACACGAGGCCTTCACCGTGCGGCGCTGCGCGATGCTCTCGATTCGGCGCACGGCCTCGCCGGCCGCCTGGTGCAGTTGCCCTTCATCGGCGTCGCGCACATCGACGGTCAGGTGCACGAGGCCCGCGATGGTATTCGGCGAGTTGGGCGCGGCCTCGAGCCGGCCGACTGTGGCCACCTGGCACCAGTCGGCGGCGGACATGCCTTCGACAGCGAGGATGATCTCCGCAGCGGCGGCGAGCGCATCGGAGCGGCCGGGCATCGGGGTCGTGCCGGCGTGGGCGGCCGCGCCCATGAGCTCGACTTCCAGTTGGACACGTCCCACGATGGCGTCGACGATGCCGATGGAGATGCGCTCGCGTTCCAGGACCGGGCCCTGCTCGATGTGCAGTTCGAGGTAGGCCAGGAGCTGATGCGGGTCCAGGCGGGCCTGGTCGATGGCGTCGAGGTTGCCGCTGGCCTGGGTGAGCGCGTCCCGCAGGAGGGTGCCGTCGTAGGCGGTGGGCGCTGCCGCGGGTGTGGGCAACTGTCCGCTGGCGGCCAGCGATCCCCAGAACGGCTGGGGGTGCAGCGCCCCTTCCTCGTTGGCGAAGGCGATCGCGGTGACCGGGTGCGCGAGGTCGAGGGAGGTGAGGTTCTCGACGGCTTCCAGGGCGGAGACCACCCCGTAGACCCCGTCCAGCGGACCGGCGTCGACGACGGTGTCCAGATGCGAGCCCAGAATCAGCGTGGTCGTGCCGGGACGTGGGCGCGGCCCGAGCCACAGATTCCCGGCGGCATCCACTGCGGTGGGGAGACCGGAGTTCTCGGCTTCGCGGACCATGTAGCGGCGGGCTTCGAGGTCCGCAGGGCTGAAGCCGGGGCGGGTCACACCGCCGCTCTCGGACCGGCCGATCTGGGCGAGCTCCGTGAGGCGGCGCAGGAGCCGGTTCCGGTTTACGGGCTGGGTGCGCATCAGTTCACCTCTCCTTCCGGTGTTGTCGGCGCGGCCGTGTGGTGGAGCTGGTGGGCCTCGACTGTGTGAACGCACAGCTCCCCCAGACTCGGAGACCGGTCGACGGCAATCAGAGCGACCCGGGCGGGCAGGGAGAGGGTGCGGGCGAGCACGAGGGCGGCACCGGTCGTCCAGGACAGCGTGTTGGGCAACTCGCTCGCGGCGTCGGCGGCCGGCTTCAGGCCCAGGGCATCGGTCACCTGCTGGCCGATGGCGTTGTCCACGGCGGCATGTCCGGTGGCGTGGTGCCTGGTATTTCCGGGCGCCGGGAGCGCGGAGCGGTCGACCTTGCCGTTGGCGTTGAGCGGGACGGCGGGGATGGCGATCAGGTGGGTGGGGAGCAGGTGGTCGGGCAGCCGCGTGGCCAGGTGCTGGCGCATCTGGCCGCTGTCGATCGGCGTGGTGGCGACGTAGTAGCCGGCCAGGGCCAACAGTTCGCGGCGGCTTCCGACTGCCGTGACGACGGCCTCGGTGACCTGCGGGTGGCTGGTCAGCGCGGCCTCGACCTCGGCGGGTTCGACGCGGAATCCGCGGATCTTGACCTGCTGGTCCCGGCGCCCCAGGAACTCGATGCTCCCGCCGGGCTGCCAGCGGCCGATGTCGCCGGTGCGGTACATCCGGGCAGCCGGGTCGGCGGCGAAGGGGTCGGCTAGGAATCTCTCGGCGGTCAGCTCTGGCCGGCCGCGGTAGCCGCGGACCACGCAGGCGCCGCCGATGTACAGCTCGCCTGGGACACCGACAGGAACCGGCTGCTGGTCCTCGTCGAGGACGTACATGGTGGTGTTAGCGATCGGGCGGCCGATCGGGACGAGCTCCACACCGAGATCAACGGTGTCGTCGATCGTGTGCACGCTGTTGCCGACGGATGCTTCGGTGGGCCCGTATTCGTTCAAGATCCGTGCGTGCCGGGTCGGTTCCCGGTCGCGCCAGTGCGCCAGGGTGCGGGTCGTGAACGCGTCCGCACCCACCACCAGCATGCCGGTCAGTTCCTTGGCCTGGTCCGCGGTGAGGAGCTCGGCCAGCGCGTCGAGCTGTCCGGGGGTCAGTTTCAAGAATGCGAACGGAGCGTTCTCCGCCAGCACCTCGGTGATCTGGAAGAGGTCAGCTCCCTCCGGGATCATCAGAACGCGCTGCCCGGCGAGCAGTGGCGCGTACAGGTTCGGCACGACCATGTCGTAGGCGACGCTGGAGAACACCGCGCCGCCGCCGGTGCGCTCGCCGATGTACTGCTCGACGCACCAGCGCAGGTAGTTCACCAGGCCGCGGTGTGGCACCTCGACGCCCTTGGGCAGACCGGTAGACCCGGAGGTGTAGATGACGTAGGCCAGGTCGTCACCGGTGACTTCCGGAAGCCCCGTTGGGACATCGGGATCAGTGTCGCCACTGGCCAGGTCCCGGATTTCCGAGGCCGTCCACGGGCCGTCCGGGGTGCTGGCGGCGTAGGTGGCGTCGCTGAGCACCAGGGTGACCTTCGCGTCATGCAGCATGTGCACGGTCCGGCTCTCTGGCGCGAGCGGGTCCAGCGGGAGGTAGGCCGCGCCGGCCTTCATGACCCCGACGAAGGCCACCAGCAGGTCCGCGTTCCGGCGCGCCCGGACCGCGACGATCGCCCCGGGGCCGATGCCGAGCCGGGCGAGCCGGGCCGCCACTTGGGCAGCGCGTTCGTCCAGGTCCCGGAACGTCAGCTGCTGGTCCGGGTCCTGGACGGCGACGTGGCCGGGCGTGCGGCGTGACTGCTCCTGCAAGAGCCGGTGCAGCGGAGTCTGCAGGTCCCAGCCACGCTGCGGCCCCTGCCAGGCGGCCATCGTCAGGTTCTCGTGCGGCCGCGTCAGGACCCGCGGCCCAGCGGAGCGGGGCGGCAGTGACAGGGCGGTCTGGTGGACCTCGCCCAGTGCCCGCATCTGTGCCGGGCTCAGGCGCATGGAGACCAACTGCAGCTCGATGGTTCCGGTTCTGGGGCAGTGGATCAGGTGCAGCAGCACCGTTGCGTCCGCCGGGTGGGTGGTGGCCGATCCGAGCGCCGTGCCTCCCAGCGGGATGAGCTCGCTGGTGTCGGGGTCGGCCAGGTCGGCGGCAGGCCCGTGTGCGTCGACGAGGACCTGGGTGTCCAGGACGTCCACCACGCCGAGCTTCCGAGCGATCTCGTAGAGGGTGGCCGAGGCTGTCGCAGCCAGCAGGGAGCGGCCAGCACCGGCCTGATCGTCGTCGAGGCGGCCGGTGCTCTCGGTCGGCGGCACGGGGGCGCTGGTCACGATCAGGCGCTGGCGGCTGCTCAGTTGGACGGATATGTTCGGGGCCGGGCGGCCAGTGGCGGTACGCACCGCCGTGAGATGCGCATTGATCAAGGACTCCAGCGAGTGGCCGGGGCCGACCGGCACCCGGACCTGGACCGGGTCGCCCGGCGAGGATGCGGCTGTGTCGCAGGCCGAATCCGTGGGCTCGGTGATCCAGAACCGGGGCTGCTGCGCCCCGTCCTGCACCTCTGCTACTGCCACAGGCGGCCTTGCGGACGGCAGGGCCAGCTCGGCTGCGTTCCGGCGGGAGGCGGCGGCGGCCTGGTGGTAGCGGTGCAGGACCGTGGCCAGCGCCTGAGTCTGCTGCCCCAGGGTCAGTGCGGCCGGGTTGTGGACCAGCAAGAGAGCGGCGGCACCGGGCCCGGTGATCAGCCCGAGGCGTACGGCCGGCGACAGTGCCTCGGGGGCGGGATCCAGCCGGGTGACCTCGCTCCCCCAGGCCGTGGCCAGCGCGCCGACGGTCTTCGTCAGGGATTCTGCGGGTTCATCGCCGAGGTCGTGAACGGTCAGGGGCGGCGGTTCGTCCAGGAACCGCCACACAGGCGTGGTCTCGCACAGGGTCAGCGCCTTGCACAGCCCGGGCAGATCCGTGGCAGCGGCACGGTAGGCGGCTTCGAGGCGTACGCGGTCGGGGACGAAGCCAAGCTGAAGGTGGACGACGGCGGCCCCGGCGCGGACACCTACGCGCAGCAGCGTCAGCTCGTCCGCATCCAGGGCCCCGGCCGGGGCCGATGACGTTGCGGAGGTGGTCATGGTGCTCTCTTTCGGCAGGGTGTGAAGGCCAGTCAGCTGAGCAGGGTGACGGGCAGGTAGTCGTAGCCCCAGGTGCGCAGAGAACGGGACCGTCGCCCGTCTCCGGCCGGGGCGAGCTGGGTCACTCGCTGCGCCATCGCATCGAGCAGGCAGGTGAGGGTCAGCCGCGCAAGCCAGGCCCCGAGGCAGTGGTGTGAGCCCATCCCGAACGACAGGTGGTGGTTGGGCTGGCGCCCGATGTCAACCTGGTCAGGGGCGGGAAAGACGCTGGGGTCGCGGTTGGCGATCGGGTGCCAGGCCGTGATGCGCTCCCCGGCTCGGATCGTGGTGCCGCCGATGGTGAGGCCCTCGGTTGCTGTCCGCATCACGTTCAGGCTGGGCGCGCTGAGGCGCAGGACTTCCTCCACCGCGCCCGGTAACAGATGCCGGTCGGTGCGCAGTCGCTGCCACTGCTCGGGCGCCGCGATGAAGGTGCTGGCCGCGCCCACCAAGGCCTGCCGTGTCGTCTCGTGCCCGCCGGCGAGCAACAGGTGCGCGTTGTAGAGGATCTGCTCCAGGCCGAGATCCACCTGCTTGTCGGCGCGCAGCCGGGCAAGTACTCCCTCGCCCGCGCCGGGACGGTGCAGGAGCTGCTGGAAGTAGAGGAACAGCTCAGTGTTGGCTTCGGCCACGTCCTGCTGGCTTGGTTCGGGCGCGGGAAGCGGGCCGGAGCTGGAGCCGAAAGCCGCGGCGGTCCACTGGGAGACCTGCTCGCGGTCGGCGGCGGGGATCCCGAGGATCAGACCGGTCAGGGTCAGGGTCATCCGCGTGGCCACGGCCGTAGCGAAATCGACCTTCCCGGCCTGGAGTACCTCGTCGACCACCCTGCGCGCCGTCTCGGCCAGCGGATCCTCGACGAAGGAGAGCGCCTGGGGTGTCATGGCCCGGCTGAGCGCGGCCTTCATCCGGCTGTGTGCGCGGCGGTCGGACTGCACGAGCATCCGGCCGCGGGCCGGCTGGTCGGCCTCGTTCAGCTGTCCGACGTGGACGCCGTACTGGCTGGAGACCTGCCGCCGGCTTCGGTACAGCTCGACGACGTCGGCATACCGCGTCAGCGCCCAGAACCCGTTAGGAGTCCCGGAGTTCCAGTAGACCGGGCAACTGCGCTGCAAGTCCCGCAGTTCCTCCAGCCCGCCGGTGGTGGCGAACAAGCCCGGGTCGGCGAGGTCGATGCCGGGCACGTCAGCCCCCGTGGTGGGGGTCGTACTGCGCCATTGGCAGTTCCGGTGCCGTGTAGGCGGGAATGGCGTCCCAGCCCAGCAGCGCCCGCCGGCGCAGGTCGAGCGCCATCGCGACCGCCCGGTCCGGCTGCCAGCCGAGGTGCTCGGCGGCCTCCCGAAGCGGGCGCTCGCCAGTGGCCAGGTCGAGCAGGAGCGCCTCGTCCGGGTCGAGACCGGTGGTGCTGGCGCCCGGCGTACGGACTGGTCGCAGGGCGAGGCGATCGGGGCCGGGGATCTCGGTCGTGCCGATGAACAGCCGGTCGAGCTGGCTGCCGAACAGGCAGTCGATCGCCTCTGCGGGGTCCTCGACGATCGGCTTGCCCCGGACGTTGAAGCTGGTGTTCAGCACCATCGGGATCCCGGTGAGCCGCTCGAACTCCGCGATGAGCGCCCGGAAGCCGCCGGGCAAGTCAGCGGCCACGGTCTGCAGGCGGCAGGTGCCGTCGACGTGGGTGATCTCCCGCACCTGCGGCGCCTTGTCGGGCCGAACGGGGCAGACCAGGAGCATGAACGGGCTGTCGTGACACGGCAGGTCGAACCACTGCGTCGCCTGCTCCTGGAGGACCGAGGCCGCGAATGGCCGGAAGCCCTCGCGGAACTTGACGCGGGCGTTCAGACGATCTTTCATCCCGGCGATCCCCGGGTGGCACAGGATCGAGCGGGTTCCCAGGGCTCGCGGGCCGAGTTCGGCGCGGTCCTGGAACCAGCCGACGATCTCCCCCCGTGCGACGGCCGCGGCCGCTGCTTCGGCGGCGCCGCGCTCGTCGGCGTGGGTCACCGGATCCAGCCCGGTCTTCTGAGCGAGGGCCTGGATGGTGTCCTGCTGGCCGGTGATTTGAGATGGTCCGAGGTAGACGTGGGTCATACGTGAGGAGAGTGCGGGGGCGGCGCGGCCGAGCAGGACACGGTCGGCGTACAGGGCGGCGCCGACGGCGTTGCCATCGTCAGTCGCGGCGGGGAATACGAACAGATCCTCAGGCTGCAGTTCCGCGGCGATGCGCGTGTTCAGGGCACTGTTGAGGAAGCAGCCGCCGGCCAGCACGAGGCGGCGGGTGCTGGCCTCCTGCATCGTCCGGGCGGCCAGCGCCAGGCAGGCGGTCTCAAACTCCCGCTGGAGCTGAGCCGCCAGGTCGAAGTGCTGGTGGTCGAACCCGCCCCCGCCGTGCGAGGGGCGCAGCAGGTAGCCGTCGGTGGTGCGGGTGGCGAAGCCGAGGTCGGCGAGGTGAGCGGCAGCCCCGTCAAACCGGATCCGGTCCCCGTCGACGTGGATGAAGAGCGACTCTTTCGACAAGGGCTTGCCGTAGCTGGCCAGTCCCATCGTCTTGCCGGCGTCGTCGTAGGTGGACCCAGATTCGGCGAAGCCGAGAGCGAGTGTGACAGCCCGGTATACCTCGCCGATGCCGGACAGATCGGACGGGATCCACAGGGCACCGCCCCGGCGGCGTCCGGCGATCCTGCTGGAGGGGCGCACCGTTCGCCACAGCAGCTGGGGCTCACCGGCCGGCTGGAAGAGGAACGCACTCTCCTGCTCGCGGGCATTCTGGCCGATACGTGAACCGTAGGCGTCGATGACAAGCGCGGCGGCCGGATGGTCTGCGGCGCTGCAATAGAAGGCGGCGCTGGCATGGGCGAGGTGGTGCCCGGGGTGGGGCAGCGCGAGCGCAGATGCCGGGTCCGTGAGCAGCCCAAGGCTTTCCAGCAGCCCGTTCTCCTCGCCCTGGCTGCGGGTCTCGGTAGAGGTCGCGATCCAATGATCGACGTCCCGCCGACTGAGGTCCTGGTCAGCAAGGACCGCGTCGATCAGGCGGGCCATAGCAGCGGGATAGGCGTGGTGGGCGACGACACCGCGCTTCACACCGGTGATGCGCTCCAGGGCTAAGGCCCCGCGAACTTGGCCGTCCACGATGAGCGCCGCGGCGCTGTCGTGGCTCATGTTGCAGCCGACGATGACGGTCATGAGGCTCCTCTTAGACAGGCGGAGAGCAGCAGGAGGCCACCGGTGCACGAGAGAACTGAGAGACCGTCAACCCGACTGCTGTGGAAGCCCTTTGAGGGTGATGGGCGTATCTGCGTAGCCGCTAGAGCTGAATGCTGTGCAACCTGTGCAACCCGCTGAGGCCCCTCCCCAGCGACCGCCTAGGGCCGGGACGATCGAGCCACTTCCTGGAAGTGACCCGGAACAAATAGCAACGCGGTGTAAATTCGCCGTCACTCTCTGATGCACCATCGTGTTGAAGGGCTGCCCCATGGCTCGATCAAAAGAGCTCTCACCCAATCACCGGCTCGGACAGCTGATAGCCGAGACTAGATGGGACAACGCCGGCGTTCTCGCCGACCGCGTGAACTGGCTACTCCACCAGGCCGGCAGCCGCCGCGTGATCCACCGCACCACCCCGTACAAGTGGCTGCGTGGGCACGTCCCGAGCGGTCCCGTTCCGGCTCTCGTCGTCCGAGCGCTATCGACCGCCCTGGGGAGGGACCTCACATTCGATGATGTCTGGGTTCACCGCGGCCCGACGACCGTCACCGAGGTGATCCGCGCACACGAAGGACTCGATCAACCCTGGGACATCAACGGCCTGCACAAGCTGCTGAAGGAACTGGACACCGCGCCCGCACGCCGTGTAGTGCTGGCCGCCACAGGAACCGTCCTGACAACACTGGCCTGGCAATCCCTCGCCGCCCCGACTCCCCGCCTCACAGCCTCACGCAAGCCGACCACCGCGGTCCCGCCATCCGCACTGCGGATCGTGGACAGCCTGGTCACCTCCGCGCAGGCCGCTGACGACAGAGAAGGCAGCTCCGCCAGGCAGACCATCAGCATGTCCGTCCCGATCATCGTGAAGCTGCTCCAAGAAGGCGACTACTCCCCCGAAGCCGGAGCCCACCTGGCCCGATCACTTGCCCAGATCTGCCAGACCCTGGCCTCCATGCATCATGACGAACTTGCTGCTGGCATTTCCCAACGCCTCTACCTCATGGCCTTGCGAGCCGCCCATGCCGCAGGCGATCACGCCCTCGTCGCAAGCATCCTCGCTCGCATGTCAGGGCAAGCGGCTGACTATGGACAAGCCGCTGATGCCGTCCAACTCGCCGCGACGGCCACCGAGGCAGCCGCGCACGCCACACCGAGCGTGCGAGCACTCGTCGCCGCCCGCAAGGGCATCGCCCACGCCAACGCCCGCGAACTGGACGCCTTCGAGGCATCCATTGACGACAGCAACCGCTTCTTCGAACAAGCGGTTGTTCAAACCGGAGCCCCCTCCTGGGCCAGCCATACCGACCGGACCGAACTCGACGCCATCGCCGGACGCGGCCTGGTCATTCTCGCCGCCAAACGCACCGCTGACCCGTTGATCGTGTTACCCCGGGCATCCGAGCTCTTACAGGCCAGGGCGCAGACACCTCTGGGTGGCGACCATCAACGCTCCGCCCTACGTCACGGAGCCCTCTACAGCCTGGCTCAGGCCCAGCTCGGCAACCTCGACACCGCCGTCGACGCAGCCGAGACCGCCCTCACCCGGCTTCCGACCGTTGCATCCACCCGAAGCGTGATGCTGCTACGCGATCTTGCCTTCCTCCTTGACCAGCACAGCGCCGCATACCCACGGGCCCGCACGATCGTTCACGAAATCAATGGCCACTGCCAGCGTCTTCATCTGCGCTAGATGCCACCACCGATAGTGACGCTTCACCATGTCCGGCCCTGTGGCTGAAACGCGCGCCAAGCAACGCATCGTGCCTCTGCTGGCAAAGCACATTCACACGGAGGAGTGAGCATGATCAACGGCTGGAGAACGATCTCGTCGACCGTTCAGTACACGGGAGTCCGGGTGGTGGTACGCCGCGATTCGGTCTTGCGCACAGACCGGAGTCTGGGGACCTACGAGTACACAGAGTCGGTCGACGGCGTGCGCGTCGTAGCCCTCGATGAGCAACGCCGGATTGCCCTGGTGGAAGAGAACGTCTACGTGTGCGGTCAGCGGCTGCTGATGTGTCCCGGTGGCGGATGTGAGCCCGGCGAGGCCCCGCAGGCAGCTGCGCACCGGGAGCTGGCTGAGGAGGCTGGCATCCGCGCCGCCGAGGTCGAACCGCTGACGAGGATGTGGCGGATGCCCGCCGGCGCGCGCACCCGCGAGCACCTCTTCCTCGCGCGGGACCTAAGCATCGGTGAGCACAGCCGGGACGCGAGCGAGGCCGATATGGAGCTGCGCTGGGTCGCGTTGGAGGACTCGGTAGCAATGTGCGAGGACGGTCGGATCACCGAAGCCGGCACCCTTGCAGCGATCTTGCTGACCGCGCAGCGCACAGCTGCTAGCCCAAGGCACTGACTCGCGGGTCACAGATGCCCGCCTAGCAAAGACGTCCGCCTGAGCGTCGGCGTTTCGGCCAACCCATCACCGGGCGCCTGCTCTTGCGTGGCAAGGGTCGATGCAGCACTCGCCTCTAATCGTCCGGGAGAATCTGGCCACCCCGCACACCGCGGCGCCTTGCGACAGCTCCCGTCACCACCGGCTGCTCTACCGGGCCGCGATCCGCTGCCCCTGGGCGCTCCGTACCTCGTCCGGGCGGGGAGCGGCGAGATCCCACCGGTGCTTGGGTTGGCGCCACTAGATTGTCGGCATGGCCGAGAAGGAGCACTCACTCAGCGAAAACCGCGTCAACCGGATCGGCAGGGAGGTCCACGCGGTCTGCCCGCAATTCGACGCCGAGGCATTCGCCCGCGACGTCGTCGCTGGCTTCCCGCGGCTCGGGCTGAAGGACCGGATCATCCGCACCAGCAAGGGACTCAGCACACATCTGCCGGTCAGCGGACTCCAGGCCGTTGACATCCTGCTGCGCTCGCTGCCCGCCACACCGCAGGACGCGGAAATCACCAACGACTTCGGCTTCTACATCTACGCCCCGCACAGCCACTTCGTCGCCGAGCACTGCCGCAACGACAGGGACCTGGAGCAGGCGCTGGACGCGCTGCGGCGCTTCACCTCGTACTTCTCGGCCGAGGACGCCATGCGGTACTTCATCGCGGACTTCCCGACGGAGACGTTCAAGGTCATCGAGTCCTGGACCGCCGATCCGGATCACCGGGTGCGTCGCCTGGCCAGCGAGTGCACCCGTCCACGCCTGCCGTGGTCGGTCCGCATCCCCGTGGCCATCGACGCCGGACTGCCGATCCTCGACCGTCTCTACGGCGATGCCAGCCGGTTCGTGACCCAGTCGGTGGCCAACCACCTCAGCGACATCGCCGAGGACAACCTCCCCCTCGTCCTGGCCACCCTCGGCCGCTGGCGGACCGAAGGCCACGCCACGCAGAAGGAGTTCGACTTCATCGCGCGGGAGGCCCTGGCCACCCGGCTGAAGAAGGGCGACGCCGCCGCGTACGAGTTCCTCGGCTACCCGAGCGATCCGCCGGTCCAGCTCTCGCCCGTCCGTCTGGAGAGCAACCAGCTGCGCCTGGGCGACCTGCTGGTGTTCGCCGCGGACATGACGGCAGCGGCATCGACGAAGGTGCGGGTGAACTACGTGATCTCCTCGCCCACCAAGACGGGCAAGCGCCGTGTGAAGGCGTACGTCCTGAAGACCACCGCGGTCCAGGCCGGGCAGACCATCGAGCTCAGCAAGGGACACGCCCTGAAGTCCACGGCCACCGTGACGCTCATTCCCGGCACGTATTCGATTGAGATCCAGGTCAACGGCCGAAGCTCCGCCCCCGTCGAATTCACCGTCGTCGAGTGACGGGCACGGGCGGACCGGCTCAAATGATGGGCGGGGACTCGGCCACGAACGTCTCTCCCCGTCGCGGCCGTCAGTCGCGAGCGGGTAGCTCGGCCCTTGCCGCATCGGGGCCGTCCGTGTCACCCGCTGTCGACCAGCGGCGCGCGTAGCGGTATCCCCAGATGCCTGCCGCAAGCGCGCTCAGCCACATCCAGGGTCCGGGGCTCACCCCAGCGACCGCGCAGAGGCCGACGGCGATCAGCCCGCCGGCGAGCGCGGGGATGAGAGCGAATCCGATGCGGTGCGCGGGGTCGACCGTGGCCATACGGTCATCCTGCCCGAGGAACACGGGGCGGCACCGCGATTCCGCCATCGAATCCGTCGAGGACACGCCCCGTCTGTGAGCTGCGGTGTTGGTGGGGTCACAGACGAGTTAGGATCCGCGCCAACTCGTCGACGAGCGCGATGAGTCGAGCACGTTCGGCTCCGTGGCGGCCACGGCGGAACCCACGCCGGCGGCCGCCGTAGGCGGCTTGGACCGCACTGAGCTGCGCCCACCGCCGTGCGCGCTCTCGATCGAGCTCGGCGGCGCTGGTGAAGGCGTCGAGGGTGCGGTCGATCCCCCTGACCAGGTCTCCCTGCTCGGCGAGGACGACCGACCGGGACTTGGTCAGCGTGCCGCAGTCGTACGCCCGGTCGCCCACCCAGCCCTTCGGGTCGACGGCCAGCCAGGGCTCTCGGGCGCCCGCCAGGATGTTCCGCGCGTTCAGATCGCCGTGGATGAGGGTGTCCGGCTGGTGGTGCGCGAGCTCGCGCACCGTCCCCATCGCGGTCTGCACCGTACGGGACGGCAGAGCGTCCGGGAAGTCCCGGGCGTCCCGGCGCAGTTGCTCCTCCCACCCGGCGGCCCGGTCTTGAACCCGGAGCAGTCCGGCGGGCGCGGGGACGGCGAGGCGACGGCTGACGCTCCCCGCGATCGCCGCCACCTCGTCGCCCTGCGCGGCCTGGGCCAGCGTCGTGGGGTGCGCCCGCTCCAGAAGCATGGCGAACCGGTCGTCGTCCCGCTCGTGCAGCAGGACCGCTCCGCGCCCGCCCCAAGCCGAGAGCGCGTCCGGCTCGAACATGTTCTCGGGATGAGGAAAGGACACCTTCAGCACGGCAGGCTCGGTCGTCTTGCGCAGCACCGGGACAACGATCCCGACGCCCCCGTACAGCGGGTCACCGTCCGCCGTGCAGTCCCAGCGCTCGGCCAGCTCCCGCACCGTGGCCGGGAGGGCGGAGAGCCATGCCGAGCCGGCCGGGCCTTCGCGGTCCACGGTGACCCGCACGAACCCCTCCGGGAGAACGATCACCGGCGCACCGCCCGGCCGGAGTACGCGGCGCCGTGCCGGTGCGCGGCTCCTACCAGTCGGCGTGTCACTGCCGTGTCGGCCACTGCTGCTCCAGGAAGCTCCGGGGTGGTCGGCGGGAGCTCGTCCAGGGCGCGCACCCACTGGTGGCGATCGTGCTCGGACAAGGTGACCGGGCCCGGCTTCTCCGGCGTGCAAGCGAAGACGAACTGGCGGCTGGTGCGGCCGCGGGCGTTGGTGTAGTCGAAGTGGCCCGCGTAGCGGTCGATGGTGGTGGTGAGGCCGGTCTCCTCCATGATTTCGCGTGGGAGTGCGTCGATGATCGACTCGCCTCGCTCGAGCCGGCTGGCCGGGGTCTCCCAGGTGCCGCCGAGGTAGTCGTCCGGGTTGCGGCGGACGACCAGGAGGCGTTCGTCGTGCACGATCAGGCCGCCGGCAACGAGGGTGTGGATTCCGTCGCCGTGTGCCTGGTCTTCGAGCTCGGCGGCGAGACCGCGCAGGGCGGCGTAGCGGGCGAGCGGGCGCATCGGGCGGTCCCCGAGGTCCTTCGGGTCGATGAACGCGAGCGCGCAGCCTTCGGTGAGGGTCAGGGTGTCGGGGTCGCCGTCCCAGGTGCCGCGGAAGACGTAGGTGAGGTGCCCGTCGTCGGCGGTGTGGGTGAACAGGTGCGAGAGGTACACGGCGGCTTCATGGAGGCCGACCTCTTCGTGGACTTCGCGCACGATGGTGCCGCGCGGTCCGGCATCGGCGGCCTCTGGTTTGCCGCCGTTGGGTGACCAGGTATCCGGCCAGCAGGTTCCGGGGCTGTCGCCGCGCAGATGCATCAGGAGATGCCCGCTCCGGTTGCCGATCGGGCCAAGGTGCCGTAGCCGTACGGCGGTTGGCGTGGCGTGAGGAGCTCCAGGACGCGGTCGGTGTCCTGGCGGGTGGTCGGGTGCAGCGGGATCCGGTCGAAGTCGTCACGCGGGATGAATGCGAGCTTGCGGCCTTCGGTGAGGGTCAGCGTGTCGGGGTCGCCGTCCCAGACGCCGTGGAAGACGTGGCGGGGGTAGCCGTCGGTGTGGGTGGAGAACAGGTGCGTCAGCCGGATGTTCTCCAGACCGGTCTCCTCGCGCAGCTCGCGGCACGCGGCGGCGTGCGGGTCGGGGTCGTCGGGCTCGGCGCCGCCGCTCATCGGCGCCCAGGTACCCGGCGCCCAGATGCCCGGTTTGTCGTCGCGCAGTTGCATCAGCACCTTGGTCGTGGCCGGATCCGTGATCACGACGAGGGCGCAGTACGGATCCTCGTCAGCCGGGCGGTCCTGGCGCGGCAGGCCCAGGCTCGCCAGGACCCGGGCGCGCAGGACGGGGTCGCCGAGTTCCGAGGGCGAGCGCCATTGCGCCGCGGCGACCTCTTCGGCCTGAAGCGTCAGGTCGACCGGTCCGCGGGCGCGGAAGAGGTAGCGGACGTCGTAGTGCACGTGGGCGGGCTCGTTCTTGTCCGGCCGGGCCGAGATCGTGTGGACGTCGATGTGCACCGGCGTGCCGTCGCCGAACACTTCCAGCTCGGTGACGCCGGTCTCTTCGGCGATCTCGCGCTGGACGGCCTGCCCGAGCGTGCGGTCGGAGTCCTCCGGGTGACCGCCGGGCTGGATCCAGCGGCCGGAGGCGAGGTGGTGGATGAGCAGGACGTCGTCGGCGTCGTTGATGACGACGCCCGAGGTGGTGACGTGGCCGTCGAACTCACGCCTGTCGGTCACGTTGGCGCCGGCGGCGAGACGGTTCACGAGGGGCTGAAGCAGCGGCTGCTCGTCGGGGTGCCTGCACAGGTAGTCGGCGACGAGGTCCTGGAGGTGCGGGGCGGGAATGGGCATGGCTCTCCTGGTGACCTCGTGCGCAGCGCAGCTCCACAGGGGGCGCAGCGGGGGACGGCGCGTTCGAACGTAGCGGCCGATCTGCGGGCGCGGGCACGGAACGTGAGAACACCACCCGGGCGTGCACCGGCCGCGTCGAAGGTGCCGATGCTAGCCGCCATCGCGGCCACCCAGGGGCGTGACGCACCGGGTGCTCACCCGGCCGCGAACCAGATCGAGCCACTCTCGCGGGCGCCGGATTCCGGGCCAGCCCAGAGAGTTCAAGAATCCTTTCTCCCCGAATCACCCCCGGTCAGAGCCATCCCTTGTGTGGGCGGCGGCTGGCGGCAGGGTGGGCTCGGGATGACCGGATCACGGTGCTGGTGGCCGCGGATTGTCAGTGGCGTGGGCGAGGGTCCGTCCGCAGAGCACAGCCACACCACACCGAAGGAGACGGGTGCTGTCGACGCGTCATGCAAGCCGCCGCTCGGGCGACCGTCCCGCCGCCTTCCCCGTACGTGTGAATCGAACGAAGCGAGAGGAGCCGCCCACGCCGGCGTCGAACCTTCACTCGACTCGTCGCCCGCGGCTGCCCGTAGCGGCCCTGTGATCAGGTCCGTTGTCCGGGTGCTCTGCCCCCCTTCCGAACCGAGGAGAAACCGTGAATCCCGTCCGCTTGGCCACCCTTCACCCTGCTCTCGAGAACCCTCCTGCCGCGGCCGCCGAGGCCCTCGCGCACCGGCGGCCCGTCGACGTCCGCCGCGTCCTGTTCGCCGCAGCATCACGACCGTCATCGGGGTGGGGGGCATGACCAACCCGACCACTTCGACTACTCCGCCCCCTGCCCTGCTCGCGTGGGCCAGCCGGGTACTCGACGCCCGTCCCGCCGTCAAGGACGTCAGCCATCCGCGCGAGAACTCCCGCGTCTGGCGGCTCGACCTGCCCAGGCTCCGCTTCTACCTGAAGATCTCCCCCAAGGCCGTGATGTACGAGCGCGAGACGCTCGCGCTGCGAAGTGCTGCGCCGGCCCTCGGCGCCGGCGGTGCGCCGCAGCTGCGCGCCTCGAGTGCGGAGCATCTGGCACTGCTGCTGACCGCCGTCCCAGGACGGCCGCTCAAGCAGCTGGAGCTCTCGCCCGTGGAGGAAGCACGCGCGCACCGGAACGGCGGCGCCCTGCTGGCTCGCCTCCACGCGGCCGGTGATCTGTCCGGTCCTCGACGGGCCGAGGCAGAGCAGGCTCTGCAGGCCGCGGCCGAAGGCGCCGAGGGGCACCTGTCGGCGGCAGGGGACCGGCTGACCGCGCCGGAGCAGAAGCTCCTGCGCCAGCTGGCCGAGGAGCTGCGGGCCCTGCCGCCGCTGCCGCTCGCGTACATCCACGGCGACGCGTGGGACCGCAACCTCATGTGGTCGACCGCCCGGCAGCAGGCCGGATGGATCGACTTCGAGCGCTCCCGGGCCGCGACCGCCGTGCAGGACTTCGTGCTGATGGCCTGCTCCACCTGGACCGATCGACCCGACCTGCGGGCCGCGTGCCTCCAGGGTTACGGCCGCAACCTCACCCTTGAGGAGCAGCACGCCTTGAGATGCCTCGCGGCGATCGACGCGGTGAGCTGCCTGGTCTGGGGACCGAAGCTCGACGACCCCCACGTCACCGCACGCGGCCGGCGCACCCTGGACCGGCTGATGGCGGGGGTGTTCGCATGACCGCACCGCACAACCCGACCGACTCCCCGGCCATCGACGCAGCACGCGGTGGGGCGGCGTCGCTCCCGGCCGCTCGGACGGGCGCTCCGCAGCCCTCCGCGCCGCCCGAGCTCGACTACAACGGGCGCAAACACCGGCGGGCGATGGACGACGCCACCTTGTGGGACATGGCCCGCCGCATCCCCGCGGCCCTGATCCAGACGGCCCGACTGGCCTGGAGCGTCGACCGGCGCATGGCTCTGACGATCGTCGTGTGCCAGCTGCTGTCCGGCATCGGCACGGCCGTGATGCTCACCGCCGTCGCCAAGGCCCTGCCGCAGCTGATGGTCGACGACCTCCGCCAGGGCCTGGCCCACGCGTGGCCGGCGCTGACCGTCGCCGTCGTCGCGATGGCCACCGGCGCGTCCATGTGGATCCTCGCGGAATGGGCGACCCGGCGCCTGAACCCGCAGATCGCCTCCGCTGCTGACCTGCAGCTCGTGGATCTCCACATGCGGGCCGAACTCGCTGCCTACGACGCGGAAGGGTTCGGCGACCGGAGCCAGGCGGCGGAGATCGGCGCGCTGCGCGCCGTCGACCTCGCCGACGACGCCAAGACCCTCACCAACGGGCTCATTCAGCTCGCCTCCGCGGCCGTGGTGCTCACCACCTTGCACCCCCTGCTCCTCGGTGTGCTGCTGCTGTCCGTCGTCCCCCGCGGACTCGGCGGCGTCATCGCCGCCCGGGTCGACTACCGCGTCCACGACCAGACCATCTCCGCCCGCAATGTCCGCGGCATGATGCGCTGGTGGCTGACGACGGCCGAGCTCGCCGACGAGCTCCGGGCCAACACCATGCGCGGCTACCTGCACTTCTGGTACCGGTCGATGTGTGACCGCGTCGAGATGCGGGAGGTCGCCGGGGCCCGCCCGTACCTGCGGATCACGCTGCTGGCCGCTTCGCTCGGCGGCCTGTTCACCCTCGGCATGTGGGCCTCGCTCGCTGGCCTGGTCCTCGCCGGGGCGATGACGACCGCGATCGCAGGCACAGCGATCGTCGCGTCGCAGACCGCCGGCCGTGCCCTGAACTCGATCATCCGGTACTCGACGGTCATGTTCCACCACGGCCTCTACCTCTCCGACTACTACGACTTCATCGACGAGGTCCGCGCCATGACCACTGCGCGTGGCACCGTACAGGCCAAGCCCCCGCAGCAGATCCGCCTCGAAGGCGCCTCTTACACCTACCCGAGCAAGGAGACCCCGTCCGTACAGCCGATCACCCTCACCCTGAACCGCGGCGAAGTCGTCGCTCTCGTCGGAGAAAATGGCGCTGGCAAATCCACGCTGATCCGCATGCTCACGGGCCTCACGGTCCCCACGTCCGGCAAAGCACTCTGGGACGAAACTGACCTGTCAACCGCCGACGCGGAGACGGTGTGGCAGCACGTCGGCCTGGTCCCGCAGAAGAACGGACATTGGCCGCTCGCGGCCCGGGAGAACGTCACCCTGGGCCAGCCCCGCGAGTACGGCGATCAGCGGATCTGGGATGCAGTCGAGCGAGTCGGGATGACCACGGCCCTGCATGAGCTCCCCGAAGGGCTTGAAACGTTGCTCGCCCGATCAGTGTGGGGCGGACACGAGCTGTCCGGTGGTCAGTGGCAGAGGTTGGCCTGCGCGCGAGCGATGTACAGGGAGCCGGCCGTGCTCGTCCTGGACGAGCCGACCAGCGAGATGGACGCCCGAGGAGAGCACCAGATCTTCCGCAAGCTGCGGGCCATGGCCTCGGACCGGATCACCGTGGTGGTCACCCATCGCCTCGACAACGTACGAATGGCCGACCGGGTGATCGTCCTCGACCAGGGGGCTATCCGGGAGCAGGGCTCCTTCGATGAACTCGTCGCGACCGAGGGGAGTTTGCTCGGCGAGCTGTACGCCCTCGCCCAGGACCGCTGACCCGCGGCCACCAGAAGAGGTCAACGCGGGGCCGCGCAGCCGGTGCGGCCCCGCCACTCCCCCGGACACCAAGGAGCGCCATGCACAGCCCCGAGCCCGAAGCCGTCAACGCCCGCGCCTGGACCACGTACGGCACCCACCATCTGCAGCGCGGCACTGACGTCCCCGAAGTGGACCGCATCTCCTGGGGATTCTGGGCGACCGGCCCCGGCGCCGAGGTCCTTGGCGACCTGACCGGCCTGCGGGTCCTGGACCTGTGCTCCGGCCTGGGCCAACAGGCCGCCTACCTGGTGCGCGAGCACGGCGCCACGGTCGACGCCGTCGAAGCATCCGCTAGCCAGCACGCACGCGCCGTCGCCCGGTACGGCGATCTCCAGGGGCTTACCCTCATCCACGCCGACGCCGTCGAGCACCTGCACCACGCCGCGCCCTACGACGTGATCTACTCCATCCACGGCTTCGGCTACATCGACCCCCATCGCCTGCTGCCCGCCCTCCGGTCGGCCCTGAAGCCCGCCGGGCGCCTCGCCTTCTCCGTCCTGCACACCAACTGCCGTGGCCAGGGGCCCTCTTCGAGTGTCACGCCGCGCGCGGAGATCCTGCCGCTCGCCGGCGGCGAGGAACAGACCGTCGAGATGTGGGTGCTCAACCCGAAGCTGTGGGAGGACCTCTGCGTCGACAACGGTCTCCTCGTCGACGGGATCGACGCACTCGACGCACCCGAGGACGACAACCCGGTCTCCGTCCGCCTCTACCGCGCGCACAGCCGCACCTCGACCACCAGCCGGGCGCGCGCCACCCGCCCGCCGGAGCCCAGCGCCGCGCTCGGGGTCGGCGCGATCCTGCACGGGCCCCGGGGACTCCTGCTGGGACTTCACCGCCGTGGGACCACTGAACTACCTGGCGGGACCGTGGAGCCCGGCGAATCCCTGGAACACGCGGTCATCCGCGAGCTCCACGAGGAGACCGGCTGCCGTGCCCACGAGGAGGACGTCGTCCTGCTCGGCGTCCTCGTGGACCAGGTCGGATCCGTCGTACGCACCACAGTGCCCGCGATCGTGACCCGCTGGGACGGAGACCCAACGACGCAGCCCAACGAGAGCGTGGGTGACTGGGGCTGGCACCGCCTCGACCATCTCCCGAACGGTCTGTTCATCCCGAGCGCGCAGTGCCTCACCGCCTGGCGGCCGGACCTCGCCATCGACCATCCGGGCGCCCGGTTTTATCCGTTCGCCAGCCAAGCAGGGTTGCCCTAAGCGACGCCGCGGCCATGACAGTTCAGTTTGTGGCTGCGGTGCTCCGCTGCCCCTGTGGCAGCGGGTGTGTGCCCTGGTGCAGGTGTTCGTGGGCCTTCACCTTGAAACCCTACGAATTCAGCCGACCACACCGCTGCGCTCGGCGAGGCCGCGTAGGTCCGTCGAGGTTGGCCCGGAGACCAGAAGGTTCGAGATCAGCGACTTCGTTGCTGGGTGGGCGTGGATCTCTTCGGGAGCACACCTTTCGGCCGCCAGAAGGGTTCGAACACAGTCGCTGCGCCGGCCGAGGCGGTCGTAGGTGACGGCGATGTCGCCCAGGGCGCGGGAGCGGCGCTCGACACTGGGCAGCGCCTTCAGCGAGATCGTGCGGGCGGCGGCCAGCGCGGCCAGAGGGTCCCCCGCGTGGTTCTCGGCGCTGATCTTGTGGAGCTGCACGGTGAGGGAGCTGAAGCCTCCGCCGTGGTCACGCAGCAAGGTGGCGTCGCCGAGTTCCTTGGCGATCGCTGCGGCCTCGTCGGTTAGTTCTCGCATGCCGTCCCGGTCGCCGCGGCGCGCAAGCGTGTAGGACGCGCTCTGGACAAGGAGACCTCTTAGGGCCGCGCCCGCGCGCCCGGCGCTGCGGAGGTCTGCATGGTCGGCGGCTGTCATGGCGATCGACAGTGCTACTTGATGCCGGCCGGCCTTTCGCGCGAGCACGGCGAGTTGCCTGGCGGACTCGGCGACCGAGAGGGCGTAGCCGCCAGTTTCTGCGAGCTGGCGGGCGCGGTCGGCGGCAATCCAGCCGAGCTGGTGTTCGTTCATTTTGACGAGCATGCGGGTTGCCAAGAGGTAGCTCTTGGCGAGGAGTCCGTAGTCCTGCGCTTCACCGGTGCTGCCAATGAGGGCGTGTCCGGCTCGAATGAGGCAGGGCAGTCGGAAAGCGAGGCTGGCGTAGCGGCAGGCGTCGAAGTCGGCGAGCGCGCGGGAGAATTCCCTCGTGAGCATCGCGGACGGCGGAACTGCCGATGCCTGGCCGAGGCCGAGCATGGCATCGCGTAGACGGGCGACAAGCAGCTCGCCGAGCAGGGGCTCGTCCGCCTGGGCGGCGGCCGTGCCGGGCTCAAAAAGCAGGGACGTGGCGGCCGTGGCAGCCAGGCCCGCGATCAACATCCTCCGTCGCAAGGGAACTTCACCGTCCTCCCGCCCGAGGCTACCCACCCTAGTGGCGGGTATCCGGGGGTCGGCGGCAGCTGCCCCGATCGGCTTCACCATCGGCGGGCGGCGAACAGTGGCCCGTACGCGGTACGTCGAGGAGCTTCTCAACGATGCGGTGCTCTGCGAGCAGTTGCTCGGCCTGCTGGAGCAGGACGGTGTCTCCGAGCTCGGTCAGGTGTACGCCGTCGCTCCAGAGGGCGGCCGGGGCGCCGGTCATGTGCTGGGCGGCCGCGGTGAACGGGTTCCACACGTCTAGATACTGCGCACCGTGCGCGGCAGCGGCCTGGGCGGCGGCCTCGTTGTAGCGGGCGAGTTCCCTGTTCATCGAGGTGACGGTGGCGGGGTCCTCGATCGGCCCGAAGGGGGTTTCGGAGACGACGACGACCCGTCGGGTGTAGCCGCTTAGCCGGTGGAGCATGCCGGTCAGGTGCCGGGTGTACTCCTCAAGGTCGACGGCCTCGGAGGTCCGGCCCTGGAAGCGGCGCCAGACGTCGTTGATGCCGCATCCGAGGAACACGAGGTCGTATTCGGTGCCGTTGGTTGCCCGGTCGGCTTCGACAATGCCGGCGACGTCGCGGCTCGTGGCGCCGCCCTTACCGTGGTTATGGACGTCGAAGGCGATGTGCGGCCAAGCGGCGCGCAGAGACAGGGTCAGCCGGTGGACCCAGCCTCGCCGTGCCCAGCTTTCGACAGTGACCTGGGAGCCAACCTCGGGCAAGTTCGCCTGGGTGGTCATCTGCGCGTTGACGGCTTCCAGGTGCTCCATGATCGAGGTACCGAAGAAGCCGACGGTAAGGGTTCGGAGGGCCTCGCACGGCGCTGGATCACCGCCGAAGGCGCGGATGGAGGTCGCCGGGACGCCGGTGTCTCGCCGCTGGGCAAGGCGCTGCCCTACCGGGATCTCGCCCTGACGGAACGTCCCCGCAGTCACCGAGGTGCTCGCTTGGCCATCGCTCCGTACTCGTCTTTGGGTGTCGACCTGCGAGGACTCCGCAAGCTCGTCAATCCCATGAATGCACCCAGGTCACTTTGACTCCGCGGCTTCCGCTGATGCGGCATCGTCTCCACCAGTCGGGTCCTCGCTGCTGACGTGGGCGTGCCACTCGGGCGGGACCGCGACTGCGGCTGCTTTGCCCCGGTAGGTCACCGCCACGTGCTCCCCTGCGTGAGCGCGGTCGAGGAGCTCGGCTAGTCCGCGGACGGCGTCCTGAGCGGTGATCGTGTCCGTCACGGCTCCGCCGGCCTCTGCGTGCCAGGCGGCCGGCACCAGCACAGCGGCCGGGTGCCCGTGCCGGGTGACCACGTGATGGCCCCCCTTCAGGCGTACCCGGGTCAGAACGGGGCTCCATTCCGACCGGGTGTTGTCGGCGCTGCTGCTGGTCGTCTCCATGGGCCGTAAGTGTACGGACTGCCAGGACTTCACGGACAGCCACAGACTTCCCGAACTTCCACAACTTCCCGAACTTCAAGGTTTTGCGCTACGGTCGTTCTCGTCGGAGCGAAAGCCCCGATGGCGTCATCTCCGTCTCCCGCAGGCGGAGATCGCCATGCCCTGGGCTGCATCAGGGCAGCTCAGAGCACCACCACACGAGGCGCGGGGGATCTCTTCTCCCGCCTCCGTCGGTGGGCGGCGTCTCCAGCGCCGCCCACCGGCGAGCCCGATCACCCTCACGAACCGAGGAGCTCCACCGGATGAACACCACCAGCAAGCGCGCGGGCGTCGCGGCTGTCTCAGCTGTCGGGATGCTCGGACTGCTCTCGACCACCGCGCAGGCCGACGGCGTCGATCCCGACAAGCCGGTCCGCACGTACACCGAGGAGCGCATCGACCCGGTGACCGGCGAGACGGAGACGGCCACCATCACCGAGTACCCGGACGTCATCAAGCGCGGCACCGGCCCCAGCCCGGACGCCCGGAGCCGCACCTCCTCGACCGGCGCCGTACGCGAGGACCGGCCCGGCGGAGTCAACCGGTCGGCCGCGCCGGCGGGCATTCTGCAGCCCGCGGCGGGCACCGGCGGCCTCTTCCTCCGCGACGCCGGAGGAGCGGTCAAGGGGCTCATGGGGGAAGGCGACCGCGCGCGGATCATCGCCTGCCACCCCAGCGACCCGAACCTGGTCGAGGCCGAGCAGATCACCAGCGGGCACAAGGGATGGGGCGTCTACCGCGGCTACGTGAAGATCTCCGCGACCGCACAGCCGGGCCGTATCGCCTGCTGATCCTCCCGCTCCACGGCTGTGGCCGGGGTTCGCCCTCGTGCGGGCCCCAGTCACGGCACCGGCTGCCCGGCAATGCCACCAACGGCTGTTCGGAAGCGCACCGGGGCGCCGAGCTTCGTACCCGTCCCACGGACATCCACAAGGAGAAGTACGTGCCCGACGACATTCAGACCCTCGCCAAGCGCCGCTCATACCTCGTCCGCTGGCTCATTGCCTCCGGCAAGGACCTGCCGCCGATGAGCAGCGGCCCTGATCGTGCGGACGCCGACTACGCGCACGCTCTGCTGACCGATGACGTCGCGGCCCTCGAAGCCGCGCTGCTCGCGGGCCTCCCGGACGACGAGAACCGCCACAGCAGCTGACCTGCGGCGGCCGCCCGGCCCAGCCACGGGGACCGCGCTCTGCCCCGATGAGCATGTCCGCTCGCGGCGCGCGTCTTCAGCCCCGTCGTAGAAGCGGCCCTGGCCTGGTGTCTCCAGCACCCGGCCAGGGCCTCGCTGGCAGAGCCCACACACCACGAACCGGCAAGGAGCTCAGCAGCATGCCCAACCGTACCCACGGTCGCGAGTTCGATCGCAGCCTCCAGCGGACCAAGGCCGCCTCCCTGATCACCCTCGGTGCCGAGGGGACTCTCAGCAAGCCGTCCGTCAGCGTCAACTCCCAGCTCGGAGGGGTCTGATGGCCCTCCGCCGCAACAGCGACAGCAGCACCAGCCGCTCCAGCCAGAGCAGTTCGACCCCCAGGGGGTTCACGCCGGAGCAGAAGGCCGGGCAGCAGGCCCTCAATGACCGGCTGACCTGCGCCCGCTTGGAAGAGCGCCCCCGGGACACACCGCCCGGCAGCTTCTGACCATCTCCCCGCCGCCGCGTGCCGCACAGGGCGGCGCCCCTTCGCCGTCCCGGCCCTCGCCGGGACGGCGTCGTCCGTTCAGCCCGAACCGGCGGGGCCTCGCATCGGCCGTGTGGACCCTGGCGGCCCGGAGTCCAAGGGGCGCTCACGCTCGGTGTCGGCGTGCACCGTCGGCACGACCTTCCAGTCCGCTGGCCGTGGCCCCGCTCAGCCGTCGGCAGGCTTCGACATACTCGCCCAGCGGCTCCAGCCCGACCTCAAGCCGTCGAAGATCGACCTGCTCGGGATCCCAGATCGGGGCCGGGGCGAGTTCCCCCTTCTCGTCGGTGCGCAGCTGCGTGCCGAAGACTTGGAGCCGGTCCTGGGCGACGCGGACACGGTCCTGCAGTAGTGCCCCGTGCCGCGGGTCCGCCTCGCCGGCCAGCACCGCTTCCGCGAGCAAGTCACGGCACCTGAGCTGGAAGTCGGGGGCCGGATCGCTGTGTTGGGCGATCAACCACACGGCTGCCGCGGCCCGCTCCCCCACTTCGGAGATGCCCGGCCACCCCCGCTCGGCGAGGAGCTGCTCCAGCCAGACCCGGTTGTCCCGGTCGAGCTGCTGCCATCGCTCCAAGACCTCCGGCGTGCGGGACGCGGGAGGCAGCAGCCGGACCTCCTGGTCCAGCTCCATCCGGCGCAGCAACTCCGCCGCCAGTTCCTCGTCCGGCGCGGCCGCGGCGTTCGGCCGTGCGGCGGCACCGATGACGTCGAAGAGGTGAGCGCCGAGGACCTTGGTGTCGGCCGGGGTGTCCAGGACCGCCAGTTCGTCGCGGTCCACCCAGCGCACCGGGAGCTCAGGCGGGCCCTGCGGTTCGTACGGGAGCGGCACGACGCCGACGAAGATGTGGTCCCTGTGCAGGTGACGCGCATTGGCCCGACCGTCGGGGCCGGCCGGCATGTCCACCGTCCACCACGGGCCGGGAACGCCGGGGTGCGGATATCCGCCGGGGAGCGGCGCTGGCAGCAGGCGCGGGAGGTAGCCGGACTCTTCGAGCGCCTCGCGGAGCGCCGCGTCCTGGGGCAGCTCCCCCTCCAATTCGTGGACGTGTCCGCCAGCGGCGAGGTAGCCGCCGTGCCGGGGATGCTCGATCAGGCACATCCGCCAGGATGTCCCGAAACGCGCGAAGAGGAACGTGCTCGCGGTCTGATGCCGGATCGGGCTCATGGCACACCTCCAGTGACGAGCGTCGGGACTGTTCCAGGTCTTCCCCCGGAGACGCCCGTCCACAGCTTGACGTCGGCGCCTCTGCGCCATCTCCGTCGTACGGGTGCGCCCCCATAGCGACGCGGCGGCGGGGGTCAGTCCCGCCGTCCGGGATGCGGAGCCAAGTCGTGTCCCGTAGAGCGCGATCTTTCGACTGGGTGCTCGGGTCGAGTCGGCAGATGCAGACAAGCTGGTCGCAACCAGTCAAGCAGCGGTCCGGCCTGCCCAGGGCGAACTCGACTGTTGCGACCAGCCGCCGCGGGCGCGGTGCTCCTGCCGCTCGCGGACCAACGCCTCGATGCCAGCAGTAGTGCCCCATCCTCGCGGTCACAGAACAGGACTTGTCTACATGCATTCTCTTCCGGAGGCGCTCGTGTTCGCCGCCGTAGACGAACGGCTGCGTGAGGCTGAGCGCCAGCGCTTGATCAGTCGCGCCGTCGCAGCGCGTCGGCGGCAGCGCCGGGCGGCCCGTGCGGCGAGGCGGGAGCGCAGGGTCTTGAAGCAGCTTCCGCCTCATCAGGTTCCGGCGAACATCGTGGTGCAACGCCACTCGTCGTGAGGGCGCGGCGCGCATGATGGTTGCCCCGCTCGGGGTGGAGGCGTTCACGTCTTCAACTGGCATGCAGCGCCGCCTGCTGATCCAGCCATCCGGAAGGTTCGTCTTCCGGCAGTGGGCGGTTGGCCAGGGTGCTGAGGCGGGTGGTCCAGGTGCCTGAGTGGCGCGGTCGCGGAGCCTGGCCGGTCGCCGCAGGGGTGGTCCCGCGGGTGAGGCGCAGGTACGCCTTCCTGCCCTCCTCGCTCAGCGGCGCCAGCTCCTCGGCGGAGCGTGAGCGGGCTTCGGATTCGCAGGGCGGGCACATGCCGGTGATCGGATGGACGTGCCTCCTGGTGCCGCATGGGCCGCACACCGTCAGTCGCGCTTGGTCGGCGGAGCAGGGGCCGCAGATTCGACCTGCTGTGAGCTCGCGGTCCTGACCGCAGTCGCGGCACGGAGCCGTTGTGCGGCCCTCCCTGCGGGCCTGGCAGGGCGCGCAGAGCTGGGCCCCGGTGCGCCTTCCGTGGAAGGTGTACCCACAGTCTGGACAGCGTGTGACCTGGGGAAGCTGCGACAGAAGCCAGCCCAGGGGGCTCACGATCACGCCTCGGTCGTCGGCCGCATCGCCTGGTGTTCCCACCGTCATGGGCGCGAGTCGCGCCTGGAGCTGGGCACCGAGTGCGACAGGCGAGGTGGTGCAGAGCACCGCGTTGATCGCAGCAGCAGCTGTGACCAGTTGGCCGTGATTGAGGACATCGCGGATGGGACTGACCGCAGCGAGGACCTCCTGAACCCCGTGTCGGAACGTCCGCGTCGGGACGCCTGCTTTTGCTCGGTCACGGCGAGCAGCACTCCGTCGATTCGAGGTGTTCGTACCCGGCGCTGACGCCGCGGGGCTGGCAGGTGATGTGGGGTGCATCGGAGGAGTGTTCTTCTTCGCGCGCGCACGCGCGCTTCCGGCGACGGTGGTTGCCCCTCCAACGGCTTCGCCGGAGATCCAACCACTATCCGGAACTCGAGCAGGGTGGCCAGGCGGAGGTGAGTGGTGTGTGTGGAGGTGTGCAGCAGCGTCGTGGCCCCGAATTGCGCCAGGAACGCTCTTGTGGGGTGACCTGATCCCTTGGGGGCCTTGGGCCGACGGATCATCGCGACCTGCGAGATCGCCGAGTGCAGTACAGGCGTCCTCCAGCTCGCCGGATCGTGCCTCGGCTACGGGCAGAGGACTCTGAGGCACGTCAGTGGAGTCGTTGTGACTCCGCGAGCTCGGCTCGCACTCCGGAGCGGACACCGGCCCTGTTGCCGCCGGGCGGGCTGCCGGCTCCGTTCGAGCACGTCGAGGTGCGGCCTCGGGGCGGGAGCTGGAGGCGGAGGGGCACGTCGACGCACGGCGGTGCAGTGCTTCGACCAGTGCCGGCAGCACGACGCGGCTCTTGCCGTCCATGCCGGTCGCGGTCGCGGCCTGGGTGATGGCCACGACTCCAAGGGCGGACAGCCGGCCCAGCACCTTGGCCCCAGCGGCGGGAGTTACGGCGAGAAGGCGGGCCACGGTGGTGGCGGGGCGCCCTCGGCGTGCGTCGACTGTTCCCGGGCACAGTCGTAGGCGGCCGCGGTCGGTGGTGTTGAGGGCCATGAGGACCAAGGCCAGGCGGTCGGTGGCGGCACCGCGGCCGGTGCGCCCGGCGAGAAGCCCGGCGGGAGTCGCGGTCTTCTGCGGGTCGGCGGGCTGCCATCCCGGACCGATCAGTGCCTCCAGGAAACGAAGCAGGGTGGCAAGTTCGGGGCGGGTTAGGGCCAGTGGGTGCGTGATGTGGCCGTCGCGCCGAGCGCGCCACATCGGCATCACGACGCACTCAAGCCCGCGAGTCCGGGCGTTCGCATCGGTCAGCGGGCGGGTGGCCAGCAGGCCGCTGGTGCGCAGTGCCGGCAGGACGTCGTGGGCGACGGTGGACTGGCTGACACCGAGCCAGCGCCCGAGCTCCGAGGCCCAAATCCGAGCCCTGCCGTCGTGTGCGGACGTCTTGGCCATCAGAACCACGAGTCCCAGGGCAGCCGCGTCCGTCGCCCCGGCCTTTCGGGCCTCGGACACTGCCGCCGTAACGGCGGTGTGGAGCCGGCGCCGCATGGCCTTGCCCAGTCGCAGAGCCTCGGCCGGCTCGGGGTAACCGTCCCGAGGCAGGGTTGCTCGTGACGCCTCCGGCGTACTCGGATGCCCCGGAACTGTCCAGTTCGGGTGCCGCGTCATCGCGTCGCTCCGAACGCCGGGTCGGCTGCGGTGTCCACCGTCCAGTGGGCATCGCCTTGTACACCCTCATGCGACGCGTGGGCGGGAGGAAACTTTGGGACTTTCTGCGCGTTCTCTGCCATCTGGACACGCCAGAGCTGGCAGAGAGCAGCACGATGCTGCACCATGTCTAGGAGCCTCGTTCTGGAGAGAGGGAGGCAACACGAAGCCGCGCTGCGGCTTCGAGATCCTCGTCGGATCAACTCCCCTGGCCGGACCGGCCTTCGGGTCGGACAGCAGGGGTCTTCGCTCGGGTTGCTGCCGAGCGGTGACGGAAGGGCCGGAGTCAGGTACGCCAATACCTGGCCCGGCCGCAGGGCGGAGCGCCCGTCAGGGCGCCGCCACTTCTCGCGGCTACATCACGTCCGCCCCTCCCTCTCAGGAGCGGAGGCGGCGCCCACTACACCGGGCCGCGGGGGGGGGGGGGGGCGCGGCGCGGCGGGCGCGGCACGGGCGGTCCGCGCATCTCCGGCCACCTACCAAAAAACAACACAACACACACCACACAAAAAACACA